>JBEEOG010000174.1:0-5280 GCA_041191745.1 Pseudomonadota bacterium
TCTGGTGGCCAAGGCAGATGCCGAAAAGCGGCAGGTCCTTTGCCAGAACCCCCCGGATCATCGGCACGGCATATTCGCCCGTCGCCGCCGGATCGCCGGGGCCGTTGGACAGGAAGACGCCTTCGGGGTTCAGGGCCAGCACATCCTCGGCCGTGGCCGTGGCGGGTAGGACGGTCACGTCGCAGCCCGCGCTGGCAAGGCAGCGCAGGATGTTGCGCTTGGCGCCGTAGTCAATCGCCACGACCCGCAGCCCGTCGCCCGTGCGCTGCGAATAGCCTTCGGGCCAGGCCCAGCGCTTTTCGTCCCAGCGGTAAGATTGCGCGCAGGTGACATCCTTGGCCAGATCGAGGCCGACCAGCCCCTTCCACGCCCGCGCCTTGGCGACCAGCGCCGCGATGTCGAAATTGCCCGACGGATCATGGGCAAGCGCCACATGCGGCGCGCCCTGCTGGCGGATCGCGCGGGTCAGGCGGCGGGTGTCGATGCCGCCGATGCCGATCCGGCCCTTCTGCGCCAGCCAATGGGTCAACTCGTCCTTGGCGCGCCAGTTCGACGGCTCGGTCGGGTCCCATTTCACCACCATGCCGGCGGCGACGGGTTCGCCCGTCTCGTCATCTTCGGGCGTGACGCCCACGTTGCCGACATGGGGGAAGGTGAAGGTCACGACCTGACCGGCATAGGACGGGTCGGTCATGATTTCCTGATAGCCGGTCATCGCGGTGTTGAAGACCAGTTCCGCCACCGTCTCGCCGGTGGCTCCGAAGCCGAGGCCGTAGAACACGGTCCCGTCCGAGAGTGCAAGGCATGCGGTCGGTTTCGCAGAAGCGGGCATGGGGCGACTCTCCTATCGGCAAATTGCGCGGACACTAGTTGCCGCGGCGTATATGGTCAAGGGCAGATGACAAAAGGTTTTTCACGCTTTTTCAATGGGTTGGGCAATGACGGCGGCGTTGTCGGGGCCGGAGTTTGGCGCTATGATCCCGACCCGTGCCAAGCTTCGGGGAAAGGATGCCCATGTCGATGCGCGAACGGCTGCAAGCCGCGCTGAAAGAGGCGATGAAGGCCAAGGCGGCAGACCGCCTGTCCACGCTGCGCCTGATCAATGCCGCGATCAAGGATCGTGACATCGCCAGCCGTGGCGAGGGCAGCGACGGCGAGGGCGAGGTGGGCGAGGCCGAGATCCTCGCCATCATGGGCAAGATGGTCAAGCAGCGTCAGGAAAGCGCCCGCGTCTATGAAGAGGGCGGGCGTCTGGAACTGGCGGAAAAGGAACTGGCCGAGATCACGGTGATCGAGGAATTCCTGCCCCGCCAGCTGTCCGAGGCCGAGGTGGACGAGGCGATCCGCACCGCCATGGCCGAGGCGGGGGCCGCGTCGATCCGCGACATGGGCCGCGTGATGGCGGTGCTGAAGGGCCGCTATACCGGCCAGATGGATTTCGGCGCCGTTGGGCCGCGGGTCAAGGACCTGCTGGCCTGAGGCGGATCGGGGGGACCGCTTGGCCCCCCCGAAAGCCTTGCTTATAGAAGCGAATCCGGCAGGCTCTGCTGCGAACGGGCGTCGATGCGGCGGAACCAGATGGTCAGCACGCTCGACGTGATCACGATGAACAGAGAGTAGAGCACGGGGACCGCGAGGATCTCCTGCTGCAGGCTGCCTGAGAAGGTCAGCACCACCAGCGCCACGGCCAGCGGGCCGTTCTGGATGCCCGTCTCGAGCGCGATCGTGCGGGCGTTGCGCGGATGCAGCCGCAACACGCGCGACAGCCCGTAGCCGAAGGCAAAGCCCACCAGCCCCAGCGCGATGGCCGAAAGGAACACCGATGCGGGCGTGCCCAACAGGAACGACCAGTTGCGCGGCACCCAGGACACCAGCAGGAACACGATGAAGAAGATGCCCAGCGCCGAGCCGCCCAGTTCGACCAGCGCGCCCACATTGGCGTTCCAGCGCCGGATCGCCATGCCGATGGCGACGGGCACCAGCAGCAGGACCAGCGTGACCACGATATTCTCGGCCGGAATGTCCACATTCAGCCCCGTCGCGTAAAGGACCAGCAGAAGCGGGATCAGCAGCACGCCGAAGACGGTGGAATTCACCGTCATCAGGACCGAGAGCGCGAGATTGCCCTTCGAGAAATAGGTGAAGATGTTCGACGTCGTGCCGCCCGGCATGCAGCCCATGATCAGAAGGCCGATCTTGACCGGCTCGCTCAGCGGCAGGGTCAGGGCCAGCGTGAAGGCGATCAGCGGCATGAACCCGTATTGCGACACGAGCCCGATGGCCAGCCCGTAGGGCCGCTTCAGCGCCGAGGTGAAGTCGCGCGGTGTCAGCGACGCCCCCATCCCCAGCATGATCACGGCGATCATCAGCGCGAGGATGGCCTGTTCCAGTGCTCCGACCATGGCTCACACTCCCTTCATCTGCGAAAGCGCCTCGGTCCGCAGGTCGCGGCGCAGGATCTTGCCCACGTTCGACTTCGGCAACTCGTCACGGAAGACCACCTGCTTGGGCACCTTGTAGGGCGTCAGCGTCGCCTTGCAGTGGGCGCGCAGGTCGGCTTCCGTCACCTCGGTGTTGCGGCGCACGACATAGGCGCGGACGAGTTCGCCGGATTCGCCATCGGGCACGCCGATCACCGCGCATTCCTGCACGGCGGGATGGCGGGCAAGGCAATCCTCCACCTCGTTGGGAAAGACGTTGAAGCCCGAGACGATGATCATGTCCTTCTTGCGGTCCACGATCCGGAAGAAGCCGTCGGCATCCATCGTGGCGATGTCGCCCGTGCGGAAGAAGCCGTCGGCGGTCATGGCGGCGGCGGTCTCGGCGGGACGGTTCCAGTAGCCCGCCATCACCTGCGGGCCGCGGATGGCGAATTCGCCGGGGCTGCCCTGCGGCACCTCGGCCCCCGCGTCGTCGATCAGGCGCACATCGGTCGAGGGCATGGGGATGCCGATCGACCCCGTCCGCGCCCCGCCGATCGGGTTGCCGGTGGCGACGGGCGAGGTCTCGGTCAGGCCGTAGCCTTCGACGATCTCGGTCCCCGTCATCGCCCGCCAGCGGTCGGCCACGGCCCCGTGCAGCGCCATGCCCCCCGCGAAGGAGGCCTTCAGGTGGCGCGGCGGCGCGTCGCTGAACCAGACCTCGTTCATCAGCCCGTTGAACAGCGTGTTCACGCCGATCACCCATGTGACGGGGTAATTCTCGAAGGCGCGTTTCAGGTTCGACAGCGGGCGCGGGTTGGGGATCAGAAGGTTGCGCCCGCCCAGATGGAAGAAGCCCAGAAGGTTCAGCGTGAAGGCAAGGATGTGGTAGCAGGGGATGGCGGTCAGCACCACCTCGGCCCCCGGACGGACATGGGGTGCGATGAAGGTCATGGCCTGCGCCATGTTCATCAAGAGGTTGCGATGCGTCAGGATCGCGCCCTTCGACACGCCGGTGGTTCCGCCCGTGTATTGCAGCGCGGCGATGGCCCCTTCGGGCAGGGCTGCGTCATAGGTCTTGCGGGGCAGCGCCGCGCCTTCGGCCAGCACGTCGGGCAGGCGGCGGTGGGGCAGGGCATGGGCGGGGATGCTGCGGTCCCAGTGCTTCTGCACCAGCCCGATCACCCCGCGCACGGCGCGCGGCATGAATTCGGCCACGCGCGTCACCACGACCTGCGGCAGCGGCACCATCTTGCCCGCCGCTTCCAGCTTGTCGGTGAACATGTCGGTGATGACGATCAGCTTCGGGGCCGCGTCGCGGATCTGGTGGGCCATCTCGTCCGCGGTGTAGAGCGGGTTCACGTTCACCAGAACGCAGCCCGCCTTGAAGACGCCGAAAGCCACGACCGGCACGGTCAGCGAATTCGGCGTCTGCAGCGCGACGCGGTCGCCTTCCTGCAGGCCCGCGCTTTCGCGCAGCCATGCGGCAAAGGCGTCCGACAGGCGGTCCACCTCGGCGAAGGTCAGGTTGCCATACATGCCGTTCGGCATGACGACGGTGTAGGCGATCCTGTCCCCCTCGCGCGCGGCGGTATCGCGCACAAGCTGGCCAAGGGTCGCGGCAAGGGGGGCGGTCACCTCGGCAGGAACGCCTGCAGGATAGGCCGCCGCCCAAGGGCGTGCTGTGGTGGTCACTCTGTCTCCTCCCCGTCAAGCGGTCGCGCGGGTCTGTTGCCCGCTTCGATTCCTAGACTTGGGGTTATCCGCGTCCGTTTCAAAGGGCCGTCTGCGGATTCCGTGGCTGTGACGCTGCGGCAGTTGTGGGCCGCGGCCGCTGGCGGCAGTCCGTCCGGCCGGTGCGGGGGGGAAGGGCGCGCTCAGCGCAGGTCCGACAGCCGCGCCTCCATGTCCTCTTTCAGCGCCAGCCGCTCGTCCTCGGACAGGAAGGCCCCCAGTTCCACCTCGCGCCCGTCGCCCGACAGCGTCAGGTAATTCGGCACCGGACCGCCCGACTTGTGCAGCGTGACGCGGACCCAGTAGGGGTTCGCCTCCCATGACTGGCGGCGGCCCCTCGGACCGTGCCGGACAAGGCGCAGGCTGTCGCGGGTCAGCACCAGATCCTCGATGATCTCGGCATCGCGGTAGGATTTCTGCAACGCCACCCACATGCCCGCCACGGCCACGACGAAGAAGGGCAGGATGCCCCACAGCACCGGCGAGCCGAGGACCGACAGCATCGGCACGAGGATCAGCGCGCAGGTGCCCCCGATGAACCAGACAAAGCCGCTGCGCGGAAGCGAGCGGTAGGGCCACAGGTGCAGGCGCTGTTCGTCGGGGGTCGGGGTGGGTTGCCATTGGTAGGGCATGGGCAAAGCGTGCTCTCGCAAACGTCCTTCACCCTTGGGAACGGCAAAGGCCCCGGATCGCTCCGGGGCCTTCGGGTTGTCAGGGTGTCGCCTGCTCAGTGGGCGTGCGACTTGTCCCAGTCCTCGCGCTTGGGAAGCTGCTCGAACGTGTGTTCGGGCGGGGGCGAGGTCAGGGTCCATTCCAGCGTGTCGGCGTATTCGTTCCAGTAGTTCTTCTCGGTCACGCGCTTGCCGAACTTCAGGGTCCAGACCACCACGCCGATGAAGAAGGCGAAGGAGGCGAAGGAGATGAAGGCGCCGATCGACGAGAACCAGTTCCAGTAGGCAAAGGCCTCCGGATAGTCGATGTAGCGGCGCGGCATGCCCTGACGGCCGAGGAAGTGCTGCGGGAAGAAGGTCAGGTTCGAACCGATGAACATCATCCAGAAGTGCAGCTTGCCTGCCCATTCCGGATACTGGCGGCCCGACATCTTGCCCATCCAGTAGTAGATGCC
>JBEEOG010000175.1:0-2886 GCA_041191745.1 Pseudomonadota bacterium
CCGGATGCGGGCGGTGAAGCCCGCCATGTCCTTGGCTGCCAGCCCCGCGCCCGCCTGCCCCAGCGCGGCCAACATGGGGTCGCGCAGGGCCATGGGCAGGGGGCCGAAATCGCCTTCGTCCAGCGCGCGGTTCAGCCGCAGCGCGCGGGCCAGCGTGGCGGGGGCGGGGCGGCGCGGGGCGGCCATCGGGGGGGGCGGCAGCGCCACGGGCAGGCACAGGTCGTCGAGCAGCGCCTGCGGAAGGGGCGCGCCATCGGCCTGCGGCGCCACCTCGCGCGCCAGAACCGCATCCGCCCCGAAAACCCCCGCCCAGAGCGCGGCGAGCCCCGCCCCGTCGGGCGCGGGCGAGGGCAGGGCCAGCGCCGGATGGCGCGCAGGCCGGGCGCTTGGCTTGGCCCCCGCCCGCGCTGCGCTGGCCGCGGCCCACCATCCGGCGGGGCTGTCGGCAAGCGCGGCCTCGGCCCCAAGCCCTGCCATGCGGCCCAGCGCCACCTGCGTGGCAAAGGCATCGGCCAGCGCCTCGGCCGGATGGGCGAGATGGAGGACGACGGCAATGTCGTCCGAAAGGTCCGCGAGCATCCGGTAGAGCGCCCCCAGACGCGCGGCATCGTCGCACCAGAGCGCGGCTTCGGGCAGCGACAGGACCAGCACGCGCGGGCGCTGCACCACGATCTGGCGCAGCAGGCGCATCCGCGCGCCAAGGGCGAAGTCCTGCAGATCGACCGGATCGTCCAGTCCGCGCGCGGCCGCCAGCGGGTGCGGCTCGCCCAAGGGAAGGGCGGCCATCAGCAGATCGCCCTGCCCGCCCGCCCCCAGCCCTTCGGGATAAAGCCAGCGCGCGGCGGACAGTTGCGGTCGGGCCTGCGAAAGGGCCGCCTGCAGCGCACCCGTCACGCCCGCCGCCGTTCCGGAATGAAGAACGATCCGCATCTTACCCCTGACACCGCCGCCCGACGAAAGGCTACGGTCCACCTGCCCCGATCACATGGCGCGTTCCCCGCGCCCTTCGGCCCGTCTGCCTTACAGGAACGGCCCGCTTGCCCCGTTTGGTAGCGCAGCGGGGCCTGTCCTGCAAAGGAAAATGCCCGTCAATTCGTCTGCAGCGCCTGCAATCCCGCCGTCCGCTCCGCCGTCAGGCGGGCGAGGCAGGAGTATAGGACCAAGGGCTCCATGCTGCCGCCGCGCACCAGCCACGCCTCGGCGGCGCAGGCGGCGTCGCGATAGGCGATCCAGCGGCGCTGCGCGTCGCGCAGGGCGGCGAGGGCCCCGCGTTCCGCTTCGGGCAGAAGGGCATCGACGCCTTCCATCAGCCCGACGGCATCGGACCAGACCGCGTTCAGGACGGCATCCTGCGCCTGAAACTCGGCCATGGCGCAGGCATTCATGTCGACCTGCGTGATGGGGTCGGCGCAATCGGCCCCTTCGGCATGCAGGGGGGCGGCAAGGACGGGCAGAAGCAGCAGGGCAAGGGCAAAGCGGACCATGGGCGCACCTTTCAACAGGACCGCCCCGAGCCTAACCCGACAGCCCCGCGCAAAGCCACTGGATTGCGGCGGCGCTTTCGGTTAGGGCGCGTGCGATCCCGCCACCGGAAGCGATGCAAGATGACCCAGCGCCTGACGATCCGCCGCCCCGACGACTGGCACCTGCACCTGCGCGACGGGGCGATGCTGAAGGGCGTGCTGCCCGAAAGCGCACGCCACTTCGCCCGCGCGATCATCATGCCCAACCTCGTGCCGCCCGTGGTGCGCGGCGACGACGCCCGCGCCTACCGCGACCGCATCCTTGCCGCCCTGCCCGAAGGCATGACCTTCGAACCCCTGATGACGCTCTACCTGACGGAAAGCACCGATCCCGCCGATGTGGCCGCCGCCCATGCCGAGGGTCTGGTCAAGGCGGTGAAACTCTACCCCGCGGGGGCCACGACCAATTCGCATGGCGGCGTGCGCGACGTGAACAAGGTTACCCATGTGCTGGAAAAGATGGCCGAAATCGGCCTGCCCCTTTGCGTGCATGGCGAGGTGACGACGCATGAGGTCGATATCTTCGACCGCGAGGCTGTGTTCATCGACACCGTGCTCGACCCGCTGCGCCGCCGCATCCCCGGCCTGCGCGTGGTGATGGAACACATCACGACCGAGGAAGGCGTAGCCTATGCGCGGTCGGGCAATGACGATTTGGGCGCCACGATCACCACCCATCACCTGATCATCAACCGCAACCACATCCTCGCCGGCGGGATCAAGCCGCATTACTACTGCCTACCCGTGGCCAAGCGCGAAAAGCACCGTCTTGCCCTGCGTCAGGCCGCGACCAGCGGCGAGGGGCGCTTCTTCCTCGGCACCGATTCCGCCCCGCATGTGGACGCGCTGAAGGAACATTCCTGCGGCTGCGCGGGCTGCTTCACGGCGACGAACACGATGCAATGTCTGGCCCATGTCTTTGAGGAAGAGGACGCGCTCGACCGGCTCGAGGCCTTCACCAGCCTGAACGGCCCCCGCTTCTACCGCCTGCCCGTGAACGAGGAGCGCTTCACCCTCTACAAGGGCGATGCGGCGGTCTGGCCCGCCAAACTGCTGACCGAGGCAGGCCCCGTCACCGTCTTCGACCCCGGCTTCCCCGTGCACTGGCACGTGGAGGCCTGACCCCGACCGAAGAAAAATCTTCGTCCGAAGATTTTTCGCGCCCCGAAGGATTTTCGGCGAAAATCCTTCCCCCCCGACAGGAGCCGCCCATGATCCCGACCGCCTTCCCCCCGAAAGAGGAAATCGCCCGCCTGACCGCCCGCGCGCTTCTGGAAATCAAGGCCGTGCATTTCAACGCGGAGACCCCCTTCACGCTGGCCTCGGGCCTGCCCTCGCCCACCTATATCGACTGCCGCAAGCT
>JBEEOG010000176.1:0-2569 GCA_041191745.1 Pseudomonadota bacterium
GGCTGACGCTGACGCTGGAGGATCTGGAGGCGGGCTATATCGGCGGGACGGTGGAGACCGTGGCGCAGAAGGCGCGGGCCAACGGGGCGCGGCTGCCCGAGGATTGGGTCAGCGATTTCTATGAGCGGATGTATGCGATGCTGCGGGCGGAGGTCGCGCTGATCCCCGGCATCCTTGGCGTGCTGGATGCGCTTGATTCCGCAGGAATTCCCTATGCGATGGGGTCGAACGGGACGCCGGAGAAGATGCAGATCACGCTGGGTCAGCACGGGCTGGTGGAACGGTTCCGGGGGCATCTTTATTCCGGGCAGGCGCTGGGGCGGCCGAAGCCTGCGCCGGACCTTTATCTGCATGCGGCCGGGCGGTTGGGGGTTCCGGTCGCAGGCTGCGTGGTGATCGAGGACAGCGCGGCGGGTGCGCGGGCGGCGCGGGCAGCGGGAATGCGGTGCTTCGGCTATGCGCCGAAGGGTGTGCATGCGGCGCTGGCGGCGGAGGGGGCGATCCTCTTTAACCGGATGGACGATTTGCCTGCCTTGCTGGGGGTTTAGGGGGAATCGGACGGACCAGATTGCGTGCCGCAAACTGTACCGCAAAGTGTTCATACAAATTCGGGAAGGGTCGACGGCCTATTCTTGGTTAAGGGTGCGTCGGCGCACAGGGGGGCGTAATCTGGCGCAGATTTCGCGGCGGTTTTTGGCGCAAAGATCGCTTTTCAGCTGGACGCTGGGGGACCGGAATTTGCGTCAAATTCCGCTGCGGTTTGTGCGTCACAAACCGTTTTCGGGAAAGACGGTCAGGATCTGGTCGAGCGGCTTTTTCCGCTTGGCGACGGCGGGGACGGTGGCGTCGTCCGACGGCCAGCCGACGGGGAGGATCATCACCGGCTTTTCGTGGTCGGGGCGGCCCAGCAGGGGGCCGAGGAACTTCATCGGGTTGGGCGTGTGTTCGAGGCAGACGAGGCCCGCATGGTGCAGGGCGGCGATGAGGAAGCCCGTCGCAAGGCCCACGCTTTCCGGGACGTAGTAGTTCTTGTAGCGGGTGCCGTCCTGCGTCAGCCCATAGCGCTGGGCGAAGACGACGATCAGCCAGGGCGCATCGGTCAGGTGGGGTTTGGAGACGCCCGTTCCGATGGGTTCGAGCGCGGCGAGCCACTCGTCGCCCGCGCCGCCAGAGTAGAAGGCGCGTTCCTCTTCCTCGGCGCCGTCGCGGATGCGGGACTTGAGCGCGGGGTCGGAGATGGCCACGAAATGCCAGGGCTGATGGTTCGCGCCCGAAGGGGCGGTGCCGGCGGTGGCGATGCAGGTTTCGAGGATCGCCCGCGGGACCGGGCGGGTCGAGAAGTGGCGGACGGAGTGGCGTTTCTTCATGTAGGCGAGAAAGGCCTGCGCGTCGGCCAGCGCCACGTCGTCGGGTTTCTGCACGCGGTCGGGGAGGGGGAGCGGTTGATAGGTCACCTCGCCCTTGCGATACATCTCAACCCCCTCCGATCAAGGCCCCTGCGGCGAAGACCAGAGCACCGCCGACGACAACCTGCAAGGCCGCGCGGAAGAAGGGGGTTTCCATGAAGCGGTTTTGGATCCAGGCGATGGCCCAGAGTTCGACGAAGACGACGATCATGGCGATGGTGGTGGCGGTCCAGAAGTCGGGGATCAGATAGGGCAGCGCGTGGCCCATGCCGCCCAGCGTCGTCATCACGCCCGAGGCGAGGCCGCGCTTCAGCGGCGAGCCACGGCCGGACAGGACGCCGTCGTCATGCGCGGCTTCGGTGAAGCCCATGCTGATGCCCGCGCCGACGGAGGCGGCGGTGCCGACGAGGAAGGTCGTCCATGTGTCCTGCGTGGCGAAGGCGGTGGCGAAGATGGGGGCGAGGGTGGAGACCGAACCATCCATCAGCCCGGCGAGGCCCGGTTGCACCCATGTCAGGATGAACTGGCGGCGGGCGGTGAAATCCTCGTCGCTGCGCGCGTCATCGGTCAGGTGCTTGTCGGTCAGCTCGCCCGCCTTGCGTTCGTGGCCGGCCTCGGCCGCGGCGAGGTCGCCCAAGAGCTTGCGCGTGGCGGCGTCGGTCGTGGACTGGGCGGCGCGGGTGTAGAAGCGGTGGGCTTCCTGCTCCATCGCGGCGGCTTCGCCCCGGATCGTGTCGAGCGGGAGGTTCTGGGTCAGCCAGACGGGTTTGCGCGCGTAATGCCCGGCGACGTGTTCGCGGCGGATGAGGGGGATCACCTCGCCAAAGCGGGTGCGGTGCAGGTCGATCAGGCGCTGGCGGTGCTGATCCTCTTCGGCGGCCATGCCATCGAAGATGGCGGCGCTGGCGGGGAATTCGCCGCGCAGGCGTTCGGCATAGGAGCGGTAGATGCGGGCATCGTCTTCCTCGGACGAGATGGCGAGGGCGAGGATTTCCTGTTCGGTGAGGTCGGAAAAGCGGCGGCGGGTGGAGAGGCCGGGGATCATGGGAAGCGTCCAGTTTGGAATGATTCTAAGATAGCGGAGTGCGAGGTGGGCGCAAGGCGAAAATAAAATGAACCGAACGGTTCAGTTTAATCTTGAATTGGACGTCAGCCGGGCGCAT
>JBEEOG010000177.1:0-6092 GCA_041191745.1 Pseudomonadota bacterium
GAAGGTCTCGCCCCGCAGCGGATCGTGCACCACGCCAAGGCGGGGCCGCCCCGCCACCTCCAGCCCGACCGAGACGCACCAGTGCGGGATTCCCCGCAGGAAGTTCGTCGTCCCGTCCAGCGGATCGACGACCCAGCGCCGCCCCCCGTTGCCGCCACCAGCCCCTGCGGCATCGGCACCGCTTTCCTCGCCCAGCCAGCCTTCGCCCGCGCGCTGCAGACGGGCACGCAGATGCGCCTCGGCGGCGATGTCGGCCTCGGACACGAAATCGCCCGCCCGCTTGCTGCTGACGGTCAGCGCGTGGCGGTCGCGGTGATGGGCAAGCAGGATCTCGCCCGCCTCCTCCGCGGCGGTGACGGCCCGCGCCAGATCATCGGCCCAATCCGTCATCACATCCCCCCATGCAGGCCCTGCAGCACCCCCGCCGCCCGCATGGCGACATCGCGCCATGACGGCAGCGCCGCCCCCGCCCGCGCCGAGGCCGCCGCCATCGCCGCAAGCCGCGCGCGATCGCCCAGCAGGTCGCGCAGGGCGCGGGCCAAGGCCGCAGGATCGTCGGGTTCCACCAGAACCCCCGCCCCTGCGGGCACCGTGTCGGGCACCGCCCCCGTCCGGCAAGACAGGATCGGCAGGCCATGCACCAGCGCCTCGTTGAAGACGATGCCATAGCCTTCGTAACGCGTCGCCAGCGCGAAGAGGCTGGCCTGCCGGTAAAGCGCGTCGCGCGCGTCATCGCTCGCCCCCGCCACCAGCCGCAGGCGACCGGCCAGAGGCGGTTCATCCATCCGCGCGCGCAGCAGCGCCAGATGCGCCGCGTCCTGCGGCGTGCCCGCGATCACCGCCTGCCACGGCAGGTCCGCCACGCGCGCGAGGGCGTCAAGCAGCACGTCATGCCCCTTGCGCGGATGGATCAGCCCGACCGACAGGATCAGCGGCGGCCCTGCCGCCACGCGCGGGGCGGCTGGCGCGGGGCGGTCGATCCCCGGCTCCAGCACGGTGATCCTGTCCGCCGTCACGCCGTAGCGGGCGACGAGCACCCCTGCCGTATGCCGGCTGGGAACGAGGACGTGGCGGGCAAGGCGCAGGGCATCGGCCTCCTGCCGCCAAAGCCGGTCGGCGGTGTCCGCCGCAAGACCCGTCTCGAGCGCCAGCGGATGATGCACCAGCGCGACAAGCCGCGCGCGCAGGCGGGCGAGACCCTCTGCCGGAAGCGCGCCGAAGGCCAGCCCGTCCACGATCAGGGGCATCCCCTCCGGCACCGTGGCCAGCCGCGACAGCGCCTGCGCGGTCGCCTGCGGCGAGGGGAAGGGAAACCCCTCGGGCAGGGTCAGGACCTCGACCCCGTGGCCGAGCGCGCGAAAGGATTCAACCAGCCGCCGGTCATAGAAACTGCCCCCCGTCTGGGTGGTCAGCGCACCCGGAACGGCAAAGGCAATGGCAAGCGTCATCCGGAACCCCTCGGCGCGCGCCCGCCGCCCAGACGCGGCGCGGGGCGCAATGCAGCGTCGCGCCGCATGTAGCAGGCCCCGGCCCGACATCAAGCCACAGCCCGCCCGCGGAGACGCCGCATGGACCGGAACCGTTGAGTGTCGGGGACTTACGCGGCATGGGGAGGATGGCGGACAGTGAGGGATTCGAACCCTCGAGACGGTTCCCCGCCTACACACTTTCCAGGCGTGCGCCTTCGACCACTCGGCCAACTGTCCGTGCGCGCCTTCCTTACGGGTTCGGCGGGCGGGGTGCAAGGGGCGTTGCGCGGCGCCGTCGCAGGCCCCCGCGACGCGCGCCGCCCGTCAGTCTGCCAGCGTGATCGAGACGCGGCGGTTCTGGCGGCCCTTCTTCTCGATCCGGCCGATCTCCACCCGCCCGATCTCGGCGGTGCGGGCGACATGGGTGCCGCCGCAGGGTTGCAGGTCGATCTGCGTGGTGCCCGTCCCGATCCGCACCAGCCGCACCCTGCCCTGCCCCGCGGGCGGCTTGACCGACATGGTCTTGACCAGCCCCGGATTGGCCGCCAGTTCCGCATCCGTGATCCACTGTTCGGTCACGGCAAGGTCCAGCCCGATCAGGTCGTTCAGCCGCGCCTCCAGCGCCGCCACGTCCTCGGGCGGGTCGGGCATGTCGAAATCGAGCCGCCCGCGATCCGCGCCGATCTGCCCGCCCGTCACCGGCAGCGGGATGACGACCGACAGCAGGTGCAGCGCGGTATGCACCCGCATGTGGCGGTGCCGCCGGTCCCAGTCGAGGCGCTGCGTCACCGCCGTGCCCGCAGGCGGCAGGGGGGCGGCGGCGGCCGGAACCAGCGCGACCTGCCCGCCTTCGGCCTTGACCGCCGTGGCGATGTCCATCCGCGTCGCGCCCCAGACGAGCATCCCGCTGTCACCCGGCTGCCCGCCCCCCGTGGGGTAGAACAGCGTGCGGTCCAGCAGGATGCCGCCTTCGGGCGTGTGTCCGGTCACCACGGCCTCGGCCTCGCGCAGGTAGGGGTCGGTGCGGAACAGAAGGGTCGTCATGGGATCGTCACTTTCAGAAGGCGGGGGGATCGCCCGCCTTCGGCGCGGCGTCGGTGGATTCGGGCTTGCGCCGCTTCGGCGCGGACGGGGCGGGCTGGGCAGGCGGGACGGCGGCCCCCGTCCCGTGGATCAGCGCGGGCAGCGCCTCGAGGGGCACCGATGGCGCGGCGGGCGGCGGCGCGGGGCGCAGGTTGATGCCCTCGGCGGCGAAGCGTTCGAGGATCTGCTGGTTCACCTCTGAGCGCACCTCGACCGAGAAATTGACATCGCGCAGGATCATCCGGATCTCGAACTGCATCCCGTCATTGTTGAAGCCCATCAGCGCCACCACGGGCGGCGGGTTCAGCACGACAAGGGGCTGCGCCTCGGCGATGCGGCGCAGCACGGCGGCCACCTTGCGCGCATCCTCGCCATGCGCGACGGTCAGCGGCACGATCACGCGGCCCGTCAGGTTGAAGCGCGTCCAGTTCGTCACCCGCCCCGCGACGAGGTCGGTGTTCGGCACGATCACATCGGAACGGTCGAAGGTCTGGATGCGGGTGGAGCGGACCGAGATCGACTTCACCGTGCCCGAGACGTTGCCCACCTCGATCCAGTCGCCTTCCGAGACGGGGCGTTCGATCAGCAGGATCACGCCCGAGACGAAGTTGGACACGATGTTCTGCAGGCCGAAACCGATGCCGACCGACAGCGCCCCCGCGACGATGGCAAGGCCCGACAGGTCGATGCCGGTGAAGTTGATCGCCAGCAGCGCCGACAGGATGATGCCGACATAGCCCGTGCCCGACACGATCGCCGTCTGCCCGCCGGGATCGAGGCTGGTGCGCGGCAGCACCGTCCCGCGCAGCGCGCCCTGCACCAGCCGCGTCAGCGAATAGCCCGCGACGAACAGGATGGCGAAGATCAGGAAATCGGTGGGCGACACCCGCGTCGCGCCCAACTGGAACCCGCCGAGGAACCGCTGCCAGAGTTCGGTCAGATCCTCGGTCCGCGCGCCCCAGACCAGCGCGAAGACGGGCAGCGAGGCGAGCGAGATCGCAAAGCCGATCAGGACCGGCACCAGACCGTCCTGATCCGCCGCATCAGTGCGCGCGGCAAGGCCGTAAAGGTCGGCCACCAGCCGCAACAGCACGAAGAGGAACGCCAGCAGCCCCAGCGAGACCGCCGCCGGATAGACCATGGCCGAAGCCGCGGGCACATAGCCCACCAAGGCCAGAAGCGGGCCGGCCAGTCCGAAACCGATCGCCGCCTGCCCCGTCAGCCGCACCACGCGCGCGGTGAAGCTTGGCACCTCGTCGGCCGCGCGCGCGGCGCTGCTCTGGCGCAGGAGCTGGCCGATCCGCAGGATGAGGAACGCCACCGCCAGCAGGGTCGGGATCGACAGGACCGCATTGGCCGCGTCGCCCACATGCAGCGGATCGATCGCGGCGGCGCGGACCGTCTCGACCGCCAGCAGCCAGCCCAGAAGCTGGGTGAGGAACCGCCCCTCGACCCGACGTTCGGCCGATAGCTCCAGCCCCGCCGCATCGGCGATGGCGGCGCTGTCGGGGGTGGTGGCGAACAGCCGCGTGCCCAGCCACCGCGCCATGAAGATCAGGAACAGCGCCGCAGGCAGCATTTCGGCCAGCGCGGTGCCCTGCGGGCCCGTGAAGCTTGCGCTGATGATGGCCACGGCCAGCATCACCGCGCCCAGCATGGGCAGCACCACCTGACCAAGCAGCGCGGTCAGCACGTCGGCCACCCGCCGCCCGCGCGTCGTGGCCGGTTTCGGCAGACGCCCGACAAGGCGGCCCAGAAGCGCCGTGCCGCGCAGCACAAGCGCAAGGCCAAGGACGCCCAGACCGGCGATCAGGGGCAGGTTGTCGAAGAAGTCCTGCCGCCCCTCGCCCTTCCAGCGCGCCGCCCCCTCGGTCCAGAGCGCCACGCCCACATCGCGCAGCGCCCCGAGACCTGCGGGCCAGTTCGCCGGATTGGCGGGCGAGGGCAGCAGTTGCAGCAGGCGGTCGGCCTGCTTTTCGCGCAGGGTGCGGTCGATCTCGCGGATCAGGCCATCGGCGCGGCGATAGGCTTCCTCGGCCGCAAGACCGGGGGCCTGCAGGCGGATCAGCTGGTCGGTCAGGGCCTGCCTGCGCTGCGCGATCTCGACCGCCTCGGTCGCGCCGTCGGCGGGGGCGGGACCAAGGGCCGCGATCTGTTCGCGCAGCGTGGCGATGCGGGCGGAATTGGCATTCTGCGCCCCAAGGAAGGCCGAGCGCCAATCCACCAGCTGCGCGCGCAGGAATTCGAGCGTGCTCTGCTGGGTCGCGGCATCGGCCAGCATCCGTTCGGCGCGTTCGGCGATGCCTTCCCAGCCGGTGTAATCCAGCGTCCCGCGCGCGGCATCCCCTTTCGAGATGGTCAGCCGCCCCGCCGGACGGGCGGCGGCTGCCTGCCCCGCAGCGTCCGGCGGCGTCGCACCGGCTTGCGGCGCGGGCTGGGCGGGCTGCGGGGGGGCCGGTTGGGCGGGCGCAGGTTGGGTGGGCGCGCCCTGCTCCGCTGCGCCCTGCTCCGGTGCGGGCTGATCGGTTGCGGGCTGATCAGTTACGGGCGGGGCGGGCGTCCCTTGCGCCTGCGCGTCCGGCGGCGGGGCCAGCCACAGCACCAGCGCGGCCAGCAGCGCCGCGATTGCGCTGCGGGCCGCGGCGATGGTCGGGATGCGGCCGCCCTGCCCTGCCGTCATGCGTCCTCGAACACGGTGGGGATCGCGCGGGGGGCGCGGTCCAGCCATTCCGGCACGGGAAGCCCCTTCTCTTTCAGGAAGGTCGGATTGTAGAGCTTGGACTGGTAGCGGTTGCCGTAGTCGCACAGGATCGTCACGATCGTGTGGCCCGGCCCCATGTCCTTTGCCATGCGGATCGCGCCGGCGATGTTGATGCCCGACGATCCACCCAGACAGATGCCCTCGTCCTGCAGCATCTCGAAGACCAGCGGCAGCGCCTCGCTGTCGGGAATCCGGTAGCTGTAATCGGGACGGAAGCCTTCGAGGTTGGCGGTGATGCGCCCCTGACCGATCCCTTCAGTGATCGACGTCCCGGGCGATTCAAGCTTGCCTTCGGTGTAATAGGCATGCAGCGCCGCGCCTTCCGGGTCGGCCAGACCGATCTTCACGCCCTTCGGCTGCAACGCCATCCCGACACCTGCCAGCGTACCGCCAGAGCCCACGGCACAGATGAAGCCGTCGACCTTGCCGCCGGTCTGTTCCCAGATTTCGGGGCCCGTGGTTTCGATATGGGCCTGACGGTTGGCGATGTTGTCGAACTGGTTGGCCCAGATCGCGCCGTTGGGTTCGGTGCGCGCCAGCGCCTCGGCCAGACGGCCGGAATAGCGGACATAGTTGTTGGGGTTCTTGTAGGGCGCCGCCGGGACCTGCACGAGTTCCGCCCCCGCAAGGCGCAGCATGTCTTTCTTTTCCTGGCTCTGCGTTTCGGGGATGACGATCACGGTCTTGAACCCCATGCTCGCCCCGACCAGCGCCAGACCGATGCCGGTGTTGCCCGCCGTTCCCTCGACGATGGTTCCGCCGGGTTTCAGCAGGCCTTT
>JBEEOG010000178.1:0-6836 GCA_041191745.1 Pseudomonadota bacterium
ACCCCCGCACCCCCGTGGGATATTTGGGAACAGATGAAGGGCAGGGGTTTCCCTGCCCTTGCCTTATGGCGCGTTGGCGGCAAGCCACGCCCGCCATTCGGCAGGGCTGCCGTCGAAGACGTTGATGTCGACCTTGCCGCCGACCCCCGGAATAAGGCCGGTGGAGGTGTATTGCCAGAAGGTCCAGTGCCGCCCGTCATAGAGATCGTCCGGATGCGCCGCGGTGGAGCGGAGCCAGAACGGATAGGGGCCCAGTTTCCACATCTGGTTGTCGGTCCAGAAATCGACCGTGGTGTAGATGATCGGGCGCTGGCGGTAATGCCCCTCGACGATCCGCAGGAAATCCTGCGCCTCGGCCCTTATCGTGGCGGGGTCGCGGCGGATCGTGCAGCTGGGCGAGAAGGGCGTCCATTCCATGTCGAGCACGGGGGGCAGGGCACCCGCGCTGCGGGGCACGTGGCGGATGAACCAGCGCGCCTGTTCGCGGGCGGGGCGGCAGTGGTAGAAGAAATGGTAGGCCCCGCGCCGCACCCCGTGGCGTGCCGAAAGCTGCCAGTTCATGGCAAAGGCGGGATCGACCAGATCGCCCCCTTCGGTTGCCTTGATGAAGGCGAAGTTCACCCCCGCCGCCCGCGCCGTGGCCCAGTCGACATAGGTCTGCCAGCGCGAGATGTCGATGCCGTGGACGGGGTAGGTCTGCGGCGCGCGGCCATCCCAGGGATGCGGATCGGCATCGCCGAAATCCGGCGCGGTCACGGCGTCGGCGGCCGGCGGCGGGCCGCTGGCGGGGCGGGGCGCAGGGTCGCGCGGCCCGCCACAGGCGGCCAATAGGGCCAAGAGCACAACGCAAACACGAACCTTCATCCCGCCATGCTGCCGCAGCGGGCGCGTCCTGTCACGCGGCGCGCGCGGGCAAGGGCGTCATTCCGCCGCTCGCGCGGGCGCGGCCAGTTCGTCCCATGCCGCCAGCGCATGGGCGGCATACATCAGCGCAGGCCCGCCCCCCATCTGGATCGCCATGCCGAGGATGTCGCCCAGTTCCTCGCGCGTGCCGCCCGCCTTCTGCATCGCCTCGACATGGAAGGTGATACAGGGCGCGCAGCGCTGCGCGATGGCCATGCCGAGCGCGACCCATTCCTTCTGCCGGACGGAAAGGGGACCGTTCTCCTTCACCGCCCGCGACAAATGGCCGAAGCCTGCGGCGGCATGGGGGATCAGGGTGTTCAGCGCGCGGATTTCGGCGCGCATCGCGGCGATACCGGACGTGTAGCTCATGGCAGGCTCCTTCGTTGTTCCTGCCGTCGCACGGGAAGGACGCGCGGGCCTTGACCTGCGTCAAGTCGTATTCAAAAATTGATATGCGTCAGAGGAAACGCGCGGGTGACAGCGCGGCGACGAGGTCGGGCGCGATGTCCGGCGCGCGTCCCGCCAGCAGATCGGCGGCCAGGCGGCTGGCGGCGGGACAGGACTGGAAGCCGTACCCGCCTTGCCCTGCCAGCCAGAAGAAGGCCGGATCGCGCGCATCCGGCCCGATCACCAGCACGCGGTCGGGCGAAAAGGTCCGCAGCCCCGCCCAGCTGGAGATTAGCCGCGTGACGGGTTCGGTCACCATCTCTTCATAGCGCGCCAGACCTTCGGCCAGCACCATGTCGTCGGCCCATGCGTCATGGGGGTCGGTCGGGTCCTCCTCGGCGGGGCTGACGATCAGGGCACCTGCGTCGGGCTTGGCATACCATGCCTCGCCCGCGGCAAAGATCATGGGCCAGCGCGTCAGGTCATGGCCGGCGGGGGCGGGCAGGCGCGCCATCGAGCGGCGCAGCGGCGTGAAGCCCAAGGGGGCGATCCCCGCCATCGTGGCGATGCGGTCCACCCATGCGCCTGCGGCATTGATCAGGATGCGCCCTTCGAATTCGCCCGCCTTGGTCGTGACAGCCCAGCCCGTGGCGGTGCGGCGGATGGCTGACACGGCGGCATCGGTCACGATCCGCGCCCCGCGCGACCGCGCCTCGCGCGCGAAGCCCTGCAGCAGAAGGTCGGTGTCGATGTCCCATGCGTGATCGGCCACGGCGGCGAAGGCGACCGTGTCGGGGTTCAGGATCGGCACGATGGCGCGGGCCTCTGCCACGCTGATCCGTTCCAGATGGAAATCCCGCACCTCGGCGTCGAATTCGGCGCGCTGGTCGGGCTTGGCCACGCTCATCAGCCCGCGGGGCGACAGGATGCCTTCGGTTGCGCGGAAATGCTCGCCCGAGGCGAGCGAGAGTTCCACCACCGCAGGCGCGCCGTAGCGCGGTTCGTAAAGCGCCGCACTCCGGCCCGAGGCATGGTGGCCCAGCGCGCCCTCGCCCTCCAGCACGGTGACGGGGCCGAGTTCCGACAGCCGCGCCGCGGCCGAGATGCCCGCGATGCCCCCGCCGATGATCAGGAAATCGGTCATCAGGCTTCCTCCAGCCGGTCGGTCGCGGGGGGCGGGGCGGGGTAGAGCGCGGACAGGCGGGCCAGCAGCGCGGGGTCCAACGTCAGTTCCAGCGCGGCGAGCGAGGGGGCAAGCTGCGCGGTGTCGCGGGCCGACAGGATGGGTCCGGGCCGCGCGGGATGGGCCATGACCCATGCGACCGCCAGCGTCGCGGGGGCGATCCCGACCTCGGCCGCCAGCGCGGCAAGGCCGCTTGCCGCCGCGTGCATCGCGGGCTGGCCGTAGCGGGTGGCGTAGCGCGCATCCTCGGACAGGCGGCCTGTCCCTCCGGCGGCATATTTGCCCGACAGAAGCCCGCCCCCCAGCGGCGAGTAGGAGAAGACGGCGATGCGCTGGTCGGCGGCCATCGGCAGAAGCTCCACTTCCGCCTGCCGCTTCACGAGGTTGTACATCGGCTGGATCGCATCGACCCGCGTGCCCATGCGGGCGGCGATGGCCTGCGCCTTCATCACCTGCCACGCGGCAAGGTTCGACAGGCCGATATGGCGGATCAGGCCATCGGATTGCAGGCGGGCAAAGGTCTCCATCGTCTCGTCCAGCGGGGTGTCGGGATCGAAACGGTGCAGGTAGAGCAGATCGACACCGTCCATGCCCAGCCGCCTGCGGCTTTCGTCGAACTGCGCCCGCAGGTTCGCTTGTCCCGCGCCGCCCATGTAGCCCGCCTTGGTCGCGACATAGAGCCGGTCGCGCAGCGGCGCGGCGAAACGGCCCAGCAGGCGTTCCGACGCGCCGTCGGTATAGCCATGCGCGGTGTCGAAATGGGTGATGCCCGCCGCAAGGCAGGCGTCGAACATGGCCTGCGAGGCGGCCGCGTCGGCGCGTCCGCCGAACTGCATGCAGCCAAAGGCCGCGCGGTGGGAAAGGGGATCGGTCATGGCCGGACCCTGCCACGTGCCTTGCCGGAACGAAAGCCTGCCCGCGACGGGGCTGGCCTGTAGGCGACAACGTCGCGGGGATCAAGACCCCGTCCCGGCCTTGAGCCGGGGCCTCGTCCGACGCGGGTCGACGCGATGTCGGGCAGAGGCCCCGGGTCAGGCCCGGGGCGGGGTTGGGTGTGGTCAGGGCGCGAAACGGAAAAGGCCCGCCACGGGGGCGGGCCTTCCGGTTCGCGGCTTGCGCGGATCAGGACGGGATGTCGCCGGTGATCCCTTCGACATAGAAGTTCATCGACAGCAGGTCGCCATCCGGTGCCACTTGCCCTTCGGCCAGCCACGGCGTGCCGTCCTGCTTGTTGATCGGGCCGGTGAAGGGGTGGTATGTGCCCTTGGCGATGGCGTCGACCATGGCCAGCGCCTCGGCCTTCACATCGGCGGGGACGGCGTCGGTGATCTCGCCGATCAGCACTTCGCCGCCGGGGATGCCTTCCCATACATCGACCTGCGCATAGGTGCCATCCATCAGCGCCTTGACGCGCTTGATGTAATAGGGCGCCCAGTTGTCGATGATCGACGTCACGCGCGGGGTCGGCATGTATTCCGGCAGCGCCATGTCGCTGGCCTGACCGAAGCCGATGACGGCGCCGTTGGTCTTGGCCGCTTCCGCCAGCGGCGCGGTGGAGTCGGTGTGGGCGGCGATGACATCCACGCCCTGATCGATCAGCGCCTTGGCCGCGTCGGCCTCTTTCGCCGGATCGAACCAGGTGAAGGCCCAGACGACCGACAGTTCGACCGCGGGGTTCACCTTGCGGGCATGCAGGAAGTAGCTGTTGATGCCCATGATGACTTCGGGGATCGGGAAGGACCCGATATAGCCGATCTTGTTCGTCTTGGTCATCTTGCCGGCGATGTGACCCTGGATCGCGCGGCCTTCGTAGAAGCGTGCGTTATAGGTCGAAACGTTCGGATGCTCGCGCTTGTAGCCGGTCGCGTGTTCGAACTTCACGTCGGGGAACTTGGCCGCGACGTTGTTCGTCGGGTCCATGTAGCCGAACGAGGTGGTGAAGATGATGTTGCAGCCCGACAGCGCCATCTGGGTCAGAACGCGTTCGGCATCGGCGCCTTCCGGCACGCTTTCCTGCCAGATCACCTCGACCTTGTCGCCGAACTCCTCCTGCAGCGCCAGCGCGCCCTGATGGTGCTGGAAGGTCCAGCCGCCATCGCCGATCGGGCCGACATAGACGAAGCCGACCTTCACCTTCTCCAGCCCCTGCGCGAAGGCGACCTTGCCGCCCATCATCGTGGCAAAGCCAAGTGCGGCTCCGCCCTTCAGGATCGTTCTTCTCTGCATTCCCATTGCTCCCTGTTGGGGCCTTTCGGCCCGCGTGATTGATGCCTCAGCGCGAGGCGTGGAAATTCTGGCCCAGCGCGGCGGGCGCGTTCAGCGCCGCCCGTCCCCTGCCCGAAGACATGATGACCAACACGAGGATGGTTATCAGATAGGGGGACATGGACAAGTACTCTACCGGAATCGCCGTGCCTGCCGCCTGCAGGTTAAGCTGCAAAACCGTGATTCCGCCAAAAAGATAGGCACCGACAAGGACGCGCCACGGTTTCCAGCTGGCAAAGACCACGATCGCCAACGCGATCCAGCCCGCGCCGGCGCTGATGCCGTCGGTCCACTGCGGCACGCGGACAAGGCTGATATAGGCCCCGCCCAGCCCCGCCATCGCGCCGCCGAACATGATCGCCATCAGCCGGATGCGGATGACCTTGTAGCCCAGCGCGTGCGCGGCATCGTGGCTTTCGCCCACCGCGCGCAGGATCAGCCCCGCGCGAGAGAACCTCAGCACGGCCCAGACGGCGGCCACGGTCAGGACCGAGGCATAGACCACCCAGTCATGCGAAAAGAGGATCGGCCCCGCCACGGGAATTCCGGCCAGCGGGCCAAAGGGCACATCCCCCGTCGCGGGCGGCTTGATGCCGTTGTAGCCCTGCCCCAGAAGCGACGACAGGCCCAGCCCGAACAGCGTCAGCGCCAGCCCCGTCGCCACCTGGTTGGACAGCATCACCTGGGTGAGGAACCCGAAGACCAGCGACAAGAGGACCGCCCCCGCCGCGCCGCCCAGAAAGCCCATGACGGGGCTGCCCGTATGCACCGCGGTGATGAAGCCGCAGATCGCGCCGATGATCATCATCCCCTCGACGCCAAGGTTCAGGACCCCCGCCTTCTCGACCACCAGCTCGCCGATGGCGGCAAGGATGATCGGAACCGACGCCACCATGAGCGAGGCGATCAGCGTGACCGGATTGATGCCGAACAGGTCCATCACGCGGCCTCCGCTTGGCCCAGCCGCAGCCGGTAGTTGGTGAAGATGTCGAGCGCGAGCAGGAAGAACAGAAGCATCCCCTGAAAGGCCTGGATCGCCGCCGCGGGCAGGCCGAGGTTGGTGGAGGCATTGTCGCCCCCCACATAGGTCAGCGCCATCAGAAGCCCCGCCAGCAGGATGCCCACGGGGTTCAGCCGCCCGAGGAAGGCCACGATGATCGCGGTGAAACCGTAGCCCGTGTTGAAATCGATGCTCAGTTGTCCCGCGGGGCCTGACACCTCGAAGAAGCCCGCAAGCCCCGCGAGCGCCCCCGACAGACCCATGCACAGCACGACAAGCCGCGCGGGGCTGACGCCCGCGAAGCGCGCCGCGCGCGGGGCCTGACCGGCCAGCTTGATCTGGTAGCCGAGGATATGGCGCTGCAGCATGACATGGGCCGCCACCACCACACCCACCGCGGCGACGACGCCCCAGTGGATGCCGGTTCCGGCGATCAGCTCGGGGTTGGCCATGGCGGGGATCTGGCTCAGGTTGCGGCTGCCCGGAAAGCCGCCGCCCTCGGGGTTTCGCAAAAGCCCTACCGACATCGACGCCAGGATGAACTGCGCGACATAGACCAGCAGCAACGAGACGAGGATCTCGTTGGTGTTGAACCGCGTTCGCAGGATCGCGGGGATCATCGCCCAGAGGACGCCGCCAAGCAGGCCCGCCACGATCATCACCGGAAAGATCAGCCGCGATTCGACGGGAAAGACGGCAAGCCCCACCGCCGCGCCGAAGATCGCGCCCATGATGTACTGCCCTTCGGCCCCGATGTTCCAGATGCCCGCGCGGAAGCCCAGCGACAGCCCCGCCGCGATCAGGATCAGCGGCCCCGCCTTGACCAAAAGCTGCCCGCGGAAATACCACGCGAACTCGCCGAAGAGCGGATCCCAGAAGATCGTGCGGATCGCCTCAAACGGGTTCTTGCCCAGAAGCGCGAACATCACCCCGCCCGCGACCATGGTCAGCACCACGGCAAGCACCGGCGTTCCCCATTGCCAGAACCGGCTGGGCGAGGGGCGTTTTTCAAGTCTCAGCATGATGAAAGACCCCTGCGCCTGTTTTCTCTGCCCAAGTATCCCCGGGGGGTGAGGCGCGCCCGGACGACCTTCC
>JBEEOG010000179.1:0-7280 GCA_041191745.1 Pseudomonadota bacterium
CAAAGAGGGAGGTGCCAGATGTCCGATCCTGTAGGCGTGCTGGATTTCTGGCTGGACGAGGTCGGCCCCGAGGGCTGGTATTCCGGCACGGACGAGATCGACGCCGCCTGCGAGGCGTTCCGCGACCTGTGGGAGGCCGCGCGGGACGGGGGGCTGGATCACTGGGTGGATGGCACGGTCGGCACGCTCGCCTTCCTGATCCTGACCGACCAGATCCCGCGCAACATCAACCGCGGGCGGGCCGAGGCCTTCGCCACCGACGCGCAGGCGCTGGCCGCCGCGAAACGCGCCCTCGCCGAAGGCTGGGACATGGGCGCGCCGGAACCGGACCGGCAGTTCTTCTACATGCCCTTCGAGCATTCCGAGGAGGCGGCCGATCAGGACAGGGCCGTTGCACTGATGGAGGAACGGCTGTCCTCGGACCCCGAAATGGCGCTGCATGCCCGCGCGCATCGGGACATCATCGCCCGCTTCGGCCGCTTTCCCGCCCGCAATGCGGCGCTGGGGCGCGACAGCACGCCCGCAGAGCAGGCCTTTCTGGATGCGGGCGGCTACGGCGCGGTGGTCAGGGAACTGCGGGCCGCCGGAAAGGCCTAGCCTTGCACTGGCTGCAAGGGGGGACGGCGCTGGCCGCGTTGCTTGGCTGCCGGAAATAGTTTAAGGCCAAACTACTTTTTCAAGGGAGGGAAAGATGGCCGCCACCTATGATGTGATCGTGATCGGGGCAGGCCCGGGGGGCTATGTCGCGGCCATCCGCGCCGCGCAACTGGGCCTGAAGGTCGTGATCGTCGAACGCGAACATCTGGGCGGCATCTGCCTGAACTGGGGCTGCATCCCGACCAAGGCCCTTCTGCGGTCGGCCGAGGTGTTCCACCTGATGCACCGCGCCAAGGAATTCGGGCTGAGCGCCACGGGCATCGGCTATGACTTGAACGCGGTCGTCCAACGCTCGCGCGGGGTGGCAAAGCAGCTTTCGTCGGGGATCGGCCACCTGATGAAGAAGAACAAGATCACCGTCGTGATGGGGCAGGCCACGATCCCCGCCCCGGGCAAGGTGAGCGTCAAGACCGACAAGGGCACCGAGGAGCTTCAGGCGACGTCGATCATCCTTGCCACCGGAGCGCGGGCCCGCGAATTGCCGGGGCTGGAGGCGGATGGCGATCTGGTCTGGACCTACAAGCACGCGCTGCAGGCCAAGCGGATGCCGAAAAAGCTGCTGGTGATCGGGTCGGGCGCGATCGGGATCGAATTCGCCAGCTTCTTCAACACGCTGGGCAGCGACACAACGGTGGTGGAGGTGATGGACCGCATCCTGCCCGTGGAGGATGCCGAAATCAGCGCCTTCGCCAAGAAGCAGTTCGTCAAGCAGGGGATGAAGATCCTCGAGAAGGCGGGGGTCAAGAAGCTGGACCGCAAGCCGGGGCAGGGTGTCACCGCGCATATCGAGGTGGGCGGCAAGATCGAGACCCACGACTTCGACACCGTCATCTCGGCCGTCGGCATCGTCGGCAATGTCGAAAACCTCGGGCTGGAGGCGCTCGGCGTGAAGATCGACCGCACCCATGTGGTGACGGACGAATTCTGCCGCACGGGCGTCGCGGGACTTTACGCCATCGGCGACATCGCGGGCGCGCCGTGGCTGGCGCACAAGGCCAGCCACGAGGGCGTGATGGTCGCCGAACTGATCGCGGGCAAGCATCCCCATCCGATCAAGCCCAACTCCATCGCGGGCTGCACCTATTGCCACCCGCAGGTGGCCAGCGTCGGCCTGACCGAGGCGAAGGCGAAGGAGGCGGGTTACGACATCAGGGTCGGCCGCTTCCCCTTCATCGGCAACGGCAAGGCCATCGCGCTGGGGGAACCCGAAGGCATGATCAAGACCGTCTTCGACGCGAAGACCGGCGAACTTCTGGGCGCGCACATGGTGGGTGCCGAGGTGACCGAACTGATCCAGGGCTATGTCGTGGGCCGCGCGCTGGAGACGACGGAAGAGGACCTGATGAACACCGTCTTCCCGCATCCGACCCTCTCCGAGATGATGCACGAAGCGGTGCTTGACGCCTACGGTCGCGCGCTGCACTTCTGACGGAAGCGGGGGGTTTTCCACCCCCCGCACCCCCCGAGGATATTTTGGAACAGATGAAGAGGCCGGAATGCGTGTGCTGATCACCGTTCTGGCGCTGTGGTGCGCGGGGCTGGGGGCTGCCGCGCAATTCGGCAAGGTCTCCTTCGCGCTGGATCTGTTCGCGGACCGCTACCCCTTGGCGGGGCCGGTGGCGCTGGGGCTGATCGTGTCGGTCGTGGGGCTGGTGGGGCTGGTCTTCGGCACCACGGCGGGGCTTCTGGTCGCCCGCATCGGGCCGCGCCGCGCCATCGTGGCGGCGCTGGCGCTGGGGGCGGTGATGAGTGCGCTGCAGGTCATCGATCTGCCCTATGCCCTGCTGATCGCCACGCGGGTGGTCGAGGGATTCTCGCATCTGGCCATCGTCGTCGTCGGGCCCACGATGATCGCGGGCGTCACGCCCGCGCGCCATCAGGGGCTGGCGATGACGCTGTGGAGTTCGTTCTTCGGCGTGACCTACGGCGTCCTCGCGCTGGTCGCGCCCGCGCTTCTGGCGGGGGGCGGGACGGGGCCGCTTTACCTTGGCCATGCGCTGTGGATGGGGGCGCTGGCGGTTGCCCTGCGCGCGGCCCTGCCGCCCGACCCGTCCGTGGCGCGCCCTGCCGGCGGAGAGGGCATCCTCCGCCAGCATCTGGCCATCTATGCCTCGCCCCGCGTGGCGGCACCGGCGCTGGGGTTCGTGAACTACACGGCGATCTATGTCGCGGTGCTGACGCTGCTGCCCCCGTTGATGCCGCCCGCGCAGGTGGCGGCGGCGGCGGCGGGGATGCCGCTCGTCTCGATCGCGCTGTCGCTGACGCTGGGGGTCTGGGCGCTGCGCCATGTCTCGGCCGTGGCGCTGGTGCAGGCGGGCTTCGTGGCGGGGGCGGTGTCGGTTCTGGCGCTGTGGCTGGTCTGGGGGAACGGTCCGGCGATGCTGGCCGCCGCGCTGGTCTTTGCGGGGGCGATGGGGATCGTGCAGGGGGCCAGTTTCGCGGCCATCCCGCAGCTGAACGCCACGGCGGAGGATCGCGCCCGCGCCTCGGGGGCGGTGGCGCAGCTGGGCAATCTGGGCACGACGACGGGGACGCCCGTGCTCGCCTTCCTGATCGCGCGGATGGGCGAGGGCGGGGTTCTGGCCTTTGCGCTGCCGCTGTGCATGGCGGGGATCGCCATGCACCTCTGGCTGGCGCGGCGGCGGGCGGCCTAACGCGCGACGGGGCCGCCGCAGGCGCACCAGTCGCCGAAGCCGCCGATGTTCTGCGCCGCGATCCCCACGGATTGCAGGAACTGCACCGCGCGCCCCGCCCGCGCGCCCGCCGCGCAATAGACGGCCACGGGCTTGCCCGACAGGCGCGTGTCGAAATCGGGTGCCTTGGGATCGGCCTTGAGCGGCAGAAGGCCGAGCGGGATATGCACCGCGCCCGCCGCCATGCCCGAGGCCTGCACCTCGGCCACTTCGCGCACATCGAGCAGCGTGATCTCGCCCTTGGCGGCCATGTCGATGCACTGGGCGGCGGTCAGCGAGGGGGTGGAGGCTTTGGGGAAGAGCATGGGGGGGATCCTGTCTGGTTTCCCTTTACATATTCGATAAAACGAATTTGTAAAGGCTGCATCCGCCATCCCCGCGGACCGGCCTTGCGATCTTGTCACGCTGCGACAGATTTGTTTATGTTTTGTTCACTATTTCCGGTTGGAGACTCGGCGCAAGCGGCCTATGTCTTCCAGCCGTGGCCCCGTCGCGGGCCTTGCGGGGGTGATCCTATGGCCGAGCAGAAGTTCATCGAAGTCCGTGGCGCGCGCGAGCACAACCTCAAGGGCATCGACGTCGATATCCCGCGCGACCAGCTGGTGGTGATCACCGGCCTGTCGGGGTCGGGGAAATCCTCGCTCGCCTTCGATACGATCTATGCCGAAGGGCAGCGTCGCTATGTCGAATCGCTGTCGGCCTATGCGCGGCAGTTCCTCGACATGATGGGCAAGCCCGATGTCGATCACATCAGCGGCCTGTCGCCCGCGATTTCCATCGAACAGAAGACCACCAGCAAGAACCCGCGCTCCACCGTCGGCACGGTGACGGAAATCTACGACTACCTGCGGCTTCTCTTCGCGCGGGTCGGCACGCCCTACAGCCCCGCGACGGGCCTGCCCATCACCGCGATGCAGGTGCAGGACATGGTCGATGCCGTGATGGCGATGGAGGAGGGGACGCGCGCCTATCTGCTGGCCCCGATCATCCGCGACCGCAAGGGCGAGTACAAGAAAGAGTTTCTGGAGCTTCGCAAGCAGGGCTTCCAGCGCGTCAAGGTGGACGGCACGTTCTACGAGCTGGAAGAGCCGCCCGTGCTGGACAAGAAGCTGCGCCATGACATCGACGTGGTGGTGGACAGGATCGTGGTGCGCGACGGCATCCAGACGCGGCTGGCCGACAGCTTCCGCACCGCGCTGGACCTGGCCGACGGCATCGCCATCATCGAAACCGCGCCCGCCGAGGGCGATCCGCAGCGCATCACCTATTCGGAAAACTTCGCCTGTCCCGTTTCGGGTTTCACCATCCCCGAGATCGAGCCGCGGCTTTTCTCGTTCAACGCGCCCTTCGGGGCCTGTCCGGCCTGCGACGGGCTGGGGGTGGAGCTGTTCTTCGATGAACGCCTCGTCGTGCCCGATCAGGGCCTGACGCTGCTGCAGGGCGCGCTGGCGCCTTGGGCCAAGTCGAAGTCGCCCTACTTCACCCAGACGATCGAAGCCCTTGCCAAGCATTACGAATTCGACCGCAAGAAGAAGTGGAAGGACCTGCCCGCCCATGTGCATCAGGTCTTCCTCTACGGGTCGGGCGACGAGGAGATCCGCTTCCGCTATGACGAAGGCGGGCGCATTTACGAGGTCAGCCGCGTCTTCGAAGGGGTCATCCCCAACATGGAACGCCGCTACCGCGAAACCGACAGCGCCTGGGTGCGCGAGGAGTTCGAGCGCTACCAGAACAACCGCGATTGCGGCACCTGCGGCGGCTTCAGGCTGAAGCCCGAGGCGCTGGCGGTCAAGATCGCGGGCCTGCATGTGGGCGAGGTCGTCCGCATGTCGATCAAGGAGGCTTACGCCTGGATCGCCACGGTTCCCGACAGCCTGACCAACCAGAAGAACGAAATCGCCCGCGCCATCCTGAAGGAAATCCGCGAACGGCTTGGATTCCTTGTCAATGTCGGGCTCGACTATCTGACGCTCAGCCGCAATGCGGGCACGCTGTCGGGCGGTGAAAGCCAGCGCATCCGTCTGGCCAGCCAGATCGGGTCGGGGCTGACGGGGGTGCTTTACGTTCTGGACGAACCTTCCATCGGCCTGCACCAGCGCGACAATGACCGCTTGCTGACCACGCTGAAGAACCTGCGCGATCAGGGCAACACGGTCCTTGTGGTGGAACATGACGAGGATGCGATCCGCGAGGCGGATTATGTCTTTGACATCGGGCCCGGTGCGGGGGTGCACGGGGGCCGCGTCGTCAGCCACGGGACGCCCCAGCAAGTGGCCGCCGATCCGGTCAGCCTGACGGGGCAATACCTTGCGGGGCAACGCGAAATCAGCGTGCCCAAGACCCGCCGCGCGGGCAGCGGCAAGAAACTGACCGTGGTGGGCGCCACGGGTAACAACCTGAAAGACGTCACCGCCGATTTTCCGTTGGGCAAGTTCGTCTGCGTCACCGGCGTGTCGGGCGGGGGCAAATCCACCCTGACGATCGAGACGCTGTTCAAGACCGCCTCCATGCGGCTGAACGGTGCGCGCGAGACGCCCGCCCCCTGCGAGACGATCAAGGGGTTCGAGCATCTCGACAAGGTGATCGACATCGACCAGCGCCCCATCGGGCGCACGCCGCGGTCCAATCCGGCCACCTATACGGGGGCCTTCACCCCGATCCGCGACTGGTTCGCGGGACTTCCCGAAGCCAAGGCGCGCGGCTACCAGCCGGGGCGGTTTTCCTTCAACGTCAAGGGCGGGCGGTGCGAGGCCTGTCAGGGCGATGGCGTCATCAAGATCGAGATGCACTTCCTGCCCGATGTCTATGTGACCTGCGAGACGTGCAAGGGCCAGCGCTACAACCGTGAAACGCTGGAAATCAAGTTCAAGGGCAAGAGCATAGCCGACGTTCTTGACATGACATGTGAAGACGCGCAGGAGTTTTTCGCCGCCGTTCCGGCCATCCGCGAAAAGATGGACGCGCTTTGTCAGGTGGGGCTTGGCTATATCAAGGTGGGCCAGCAGGCCACGACCCTGTCCGGGGGCGAGGCGCAGTGGGTCAAGCTGTCCAAGGAACTGTCCCGCCGCGCCACGGGGCGGACGCTCTACATCCTCGACGAACCGACGACGGGCCTGCATTTCGAGGATGTCCGCAAACTGCTCGAGGTGCTGCACGAACTCGTGGATCAGGGCAATACGGTGGTGGTGATCGAACACAACCTCGACGTCATCAAGACTGCCGACTGGATCATCGACATCGGCCCCGAAGGCGGCGACGGCGGGGGCGAGATCGTGGCCACCGGCACGCCCGAGGATGTGGCCAAGGTGGACCGCAGCCATACGGGCCGCTACCTGAAGGACATGCTGAAACCCCGCCGCGTGGCGGCGGAATAGCCGGCCCGCCCCGAAGGGCGGGCCTGCGCATCAGGCCTTCCTGACCGGACAGGTGGACAGGCCGAGCATCGTGTAAAGCGGGCAGGTGGACAGCAGGCCCGTGGCCAGCGGCACGATGCCGATCAGATAGGCCCAGCGGTATGTCGCATCGGGGTTGAGGAAGAAGCCCGCGATCAGCGCCAGCCCCGCCACGATCCGCAGCACGCGGTCGATGCCGCCCACATTCGTCTTAAACATGATAGTTCCCTTTCCTGTTCGGGGCGTCGCGCCCCTTTGGTCAGGAAAGATTACGCCGAGTCGGGGCCAAGGTCTGTGATCTGGTCACGCGCCCGATCCGGCCAGCCGCCGCAGCGCTTCGGGATCGTGCAGATGCACCTCGCCCCGTTCGGTGGCGACCCAGCCGGATTTGGCGAAGGCGTCCAGACGGCGCGACACCACCTCGCGCGCCGAACCGATGCGGGCGGCGATCTCGGCCTGCGTCGCGCGCACCGTGCCGCCTTCGGCCAGTTCGATCAGCGCGGCGGCAAGGCGGGATTCGACCCGCCCGAAGGCCACC
>JBEEOG010000180.1:0-15050 GCA_041191745.1 Pseudomonadota bacterium
GTCCGGGCCAGCGGCGACGTCGCGCTGCGTCATGGCGACCGCATCGCACTGGCCCCGCAGGCGGGCAAGATCCACCGCTTCGACGCTTCCGGAAAGGCACTGGCATGAGGCTTCAGGGAAAACGCGCGCTTGTCACGGGGGCCGCCCGCGGCATCGGTCTGGAATTCGCCCGCGCCTACATCGCCGAAGGCGCGACCGTCGCGCTGGCCGACATCAACGCCGCCGCGCTGGAGCGTGCCGTGGCCGACCTCGGCCCGCAGGCGGTTCCCGTGCAGATGGACGTCACCGACCAGACCAGCATCGAGGCGGGCTTTGCCGCCGCCACCGCCCGCATGGGCGGGCTCGACATCCTGATCAACAACGCGGCGCTCTTTTCCGCCGCCCCCATCGTGGAAATCACCCGCGCCGATTACGACCGCCTGTTTGCGGTGAACGTCGCGGGCACGCTGTTCTGCCTGCAGGCCGCCGCACAACGGATGATTGCCCAAGGGACGGGCGGCACGATCATCAACATGGCCAGCCAAGCGGGCCGGCGCGGGGAATCCCTCGTCGCCGTCTATTGCGCGACCAAGGCCGCCGTCATCAGCCTGACCCAGTCGGCGGGCCTGAACCTGATCGCCCACGGCATCAACGTCAACGCCATCGCGCCCGGTGTGGTGGATGGCGAACACTGGGACGGGGTCGATGCCTTCTTCGCCAAGTACGAGAACAAGCCTTTGGGCCAGAAGAAGCGCGAGGTGGGGGCCGCCGTCCCTTTCGGCCGCATGGGCACCGCCGCCGATCTGACCGGCATGGCGATCTTCCTTGCCACGCCCGAGGCGAGATACATCGTCGCCCAGACCTTCGGGGTCGATGGCGGCAACTGGATGGCCTGAGGCCATGCCCGACGACATCAAGGACAAGACGACCATGACCGCTACCGTCCGGACGCCCGCCTATGACCGCACCCGCCTGACGCCCGGCATCGTGCATATCGGGCTGGGCAACTTCCACCGCGCGCATATGGCCGTCTATCTCGACGACCTCTTCGCCATGGGCGAAGGGCATGACTGGGCCATCCTTGGCGCGGGCGTGCGCGAGGGCGACGCGCGCATGCGCGAGGCGCTTCTGGCGCAGGATTGCCTGTCCACCGTGATCGAACTGGACCCGAGGGGCAAATCCGCCCGCCGCGTGGGCGCGATGACGGGCTTCCTGCCTGTGCAGGCCGACAACGCGGCGCTCGTCGCCGCCATGTCCGACCCGCGGATCCGCATCGTCTCGCTCACCGTCACCGAAGGGGGCTATTTCGTCGATCCCGCCACCGGCACCTTCGACCCCACCCACCCCGAGATCGTGGCGGATGCACGATCGCCCGACGCGCCGAAAACCGCCTTCGGTGCGATCCTCGCCGCGCTCCGCGCCCGCCGCGCGGCGGGCACGCCCCCCTTCACGGTCCTCTCCTGCGACAACCTGCCCGGCAACGGCCATGTCACCCGCGCCGCCGTGGCGGGTCTCGCGCGTCTGTCCGATCCGGCGCTGGCGGATTGGGTCACGGCGAGCGTGGCCTTTCCCAACGGCATGGTGGACCGCATCACCCCCGCCACCGGCCCGCGTGAACGCGCCATGGCGGCCGCTTTCGGCATCGACGATCCCGTCCCCGTCACCTGCGAACCCTTCCGGCAATGGGTGCTCGAGGATCACTTCCCCGCCGGCCGCCCGCCGCTGGAAAAGGTGGGCGTCACCTTCACCCCCCATGTCCACGCCTTCGAGACGATGAAGATCCGCATCCTGAACGGCGGCCACGCGATCATCGCCTATCCCGGCGGGCTGATGGACATCGAATTCGTGCATCAGGCGATGGCCGATCCCCTGATCCGCGGCTTTCTGGAAAAGGTCGAACGCGAGGAGATCATCCCCGTCGTCCCCCCCGTGCCCGGCACTGACCTGACCGCCTATTTGGCCCTGATCCTCGACCGCTTCTCGAACCCCGAGGTGGCTGATACCGAACGCCGCCTCTGCCTCGACGGATCGAACCGGCAGCCGAAATTCATCATCCCCTCGCTGCGCGACAACCTCGCCGCGGGGCGGCTGCCGCGGGGGCTGATCCTCGAAAGCGCGCTCTGGTGCCGCTACTGCATGGGCGTCACCGACGGCGGGGCCGACATCGCGCCGAACGACCCGAACTGGGACCGCCTGCACACCACCGCGCGCACGGCGGCGACCGATCCGGCGCGCTGGCTGGCGATGGGGGATATCTATGGCGACACCGGCCGCGACCCCGCCGTGATCGCGGCCTTCGCGGGCTTTCTGACCGATCTCGGCCAGCGCGGCACCCGCGCCGTGCTGGCGGATTTCCTCGGAAGCTGACCCTGCGCCCCCCGCAGGATATCCGGGGAAAGAGGACGGGGCCGACCGCATCTTCCCCTTCGGAAAATATCCTCGGGGGGGGCGCGCGGACCGCGCGACGGGGGGCAGACGGCCCCCCTCTTGCCTTGGCCCGCGCCTCCGCGCGGGGCAAGGCGCATGGCGTGCGGGCCGGAACGGCCCGCGCCTTCGGGTTCCGCTTGACCCTTGCGCCAAGGGCTGGAAGGGTCGGGCCTGCCCCCACAGGACCTGTGCCATGATCCAGCCCTTCGCCTTTGCCACCGCGACCGAAATCCTGTTCGGGCGCGGGCAGGCCGCGCAGGCCGCCGCGCGCGTCGCAGCGACGGGGCGGCGCGTCCTCCTGGTGCAGGGGGCGACACCCGCGCGGGCCGACTGGCTGGCCGATGCGCTGGCCCTGCAGGGCTGCGATCTGCTGCGCCTTTCCGTCCCCTGCGAACCCGATCTGGCGCTGATCGACGCCGCCCTGCCGCAGGCCCGCGCCTTCCGCGCCGATGCGGTCGTGGCCACGGGCGGCGGGGCGGTGATCGATGCGGGCAAGGCGCTGGCCGCGCTGATCCCCGCCCCGCGCCCCGTGACCGACCATCTGGAGGTGGTGGGCAAGGGCCTGCCGCTGGACGTGGTTCCGCTTCCCTTCACCGCCCTGCCCACCACCGCCGGAACGGGGGCCGAGGTGACGCGCAACGCCGTGATCGGCGTGCCGGAACACCGGCGCAAGGTCTCGATCCGCGATGCGCGGATGCTGCCGCGTCTGGCCATCGTCGATCCCGCGCTGACCGACCATTGCCCGCGGGCCGTGACGCTGGCCTCGGGCCTCGATGCGATCACGCAGGTGATCGAACCCTTTGTCTCGCCCCGCGCCAATGCGCTGACCGATGCGCTTTGCCGTGATGCGATCCCGCGCGGTCTTGCCGCGATCCGGCGGCTGATGGAGGGCGAGGACGCCGCCGCGCGGGACGAGATGGCTTGGGTCAGCCTTTGCGGCGGGCTGGCGCTGGCCAATGCGGGGCTGGGGGCCGTGCACGGGCTGGCGGGGCCCTTGGGCGGGCTGACGGGGGCGGCACATGGCGCGATCTGCGGGGCGCTTCTGCCGCATGTGCTGGCCGTGAACCGCGCCCGCGTGGCCGATCCCGCGCGGCTGGAGCAGGTGGGCCGCTGGGTCGGGGCGGCCTTCGGCGTGACAGGGTTCGACGCCGCCGTGACCGCCCTTGCCGACTGGTCGCGCGCGGCGGGCCTTCCCGCGCTGGGCGCGATGGGGATCGACCCCGCCGCGCAGCAGGCGGCGGCCGAGGCGGCGGCCACGTCCTCGTCCATGAAGGCCAATCCGGTCGCGCTGTCGGTGGATGACCTGACCGTGGCGATGCGGGCGGCGGGTTAGGCCCGCGCCTCCAGCACGTCGCGCACATAGGCGCGGCGGATCACGACCAGCCCCACCGCGGCGAGCGGTGAGGCCAGCGCAACCCCGCCGATCCCGAACAGCACCCCCATCAGCAGTTGCGCGGCAAGGACCAGCGCGGGCGGAAGCGAGACCTCGCGCGCCTCGACCAGCGGGGTCAGCAGGTAGCTTTCGACCGTCTGCACCGCCAGATAGAGGCCCGCCACCACCCAGACCGGCGCATCGCCCGCAAGGGCAAGCGCCAGCGCGGGCAGCGCCGACAGCACGGGGCCGAGGTTCGGGATGAAGCCCGACAGTCCCGCGATCAGCCCGAGGACCAGCGCCAGCGGCACCCCCGCCGCCCAGAGACCCAGCGTCGTCAGCCCCCCCGCCACCGCCATCGAGAACAGCCGCGCCACCAGCCAGCCGCGCAGCTGTGCGGCGGCGGCGTCGATCAGCGCATCGACCTTGCCCCGCAGCGCGGGCGCGAAAAGCGCGCGAAAGCCGCGGCGGTAGGGATCGGGGTCGATCGCCCCGTAGATGCCGATGAAGAGCAGCACGACCGCATTGCCCAGCACCCCCAGCGTCGCCCCGATGGCGCTGGCGGGCATGCCCGCCGCGGGATCGGGCCGCAGCATGCGAGTGACCGCGCGCGACCATTCCGATGCCTCCAGCCGCTGGCGCAGGCTGTCCAGCGCCTCGGGCAGGCGGGTGGCGAGGCGGTCGAACTGGTCGCCGACCGAAGGGGCCGCGAACAGGGCGAACAGCACGAGCGCCGCCAGAAGCGATGCCATGAACAGGCCCACGCCCGCGCGCGGACCAAGCCCCGTGCGCCGCGCGATGGCCTGCCCGCCCGCGCGCAGGAACACCGCAAGCAGGATTCCGCCAAAGATGACCAGCAACACCCCCGGCGCGGCAAGGATCAGGATCGCCAGCACGATCGCGGGGACGGCAAGGGACAGGCGGCGCGGGTCGGGGCGGTCGGGCATGCGGTCGGGCATGGGGGCGCAACGGCGCGGGTTCAGGCGGGGTTCCATGTCAGGCACAGGCAGTCCGTCCCTGCCGTGGCGGGCCAGACCAGCCGCCCGTCGCCCGCCCCCGCCTTTCCGCCCGCCCCCGCCTTTCCGCCCGCGACGAAGGACAGGGTCAGCGTCCCGTCCGCCGCGGCATGGCGCAGGGTCAGGCGGGTGGCATCCCCCGCCCCGTCGAGCCTGCCGCACAGGTCCACGCTGCGCCGCAGCGCCAGCAGCGCGCGGGTCAGGTCCAGCTTGCGCCCTGACAGGCCGGTCAGCGCCGGACGGGCCAGCGCGGCTGCATCGACGGGCAGGCGGTTGTCGGGATCGGTCAGGTGATGCACCGCGCCTTCCGCGCCCTGATAGATGTCGGGCAGGCCGGGCAGCATCAGCTTGACCGCCAGCTGCGCCAGCGACAGGTCATCGGCCCGCGCGATCAGCCGCGCCGCGGGGGCGGGCGGTGTGGCCCACAGCCGCGCCAGCCTGCGCGCGGCATCGAGCACGGGCGCCTCGGCCACGCGATCGGGATGGGTGGGCGAGGTCGTCTCTTTCGCCTCGCGCAGCGCCTTTTCCATATGGGCGGCAAGGCGGTCGGGCAGGTCGGTGCGGCCCGCCTCGGCGATGGCGAGCCAGCTTTGCAGCAGATACCAGCGCGGGCCCGCCGCGATGTCGGGCAGCGCGGCGCAGGCCATCCGCCAGAGCGCGGCCCAGTCGTCGGGCAGGTGCGACAGCGCCGCCAGACGCATCCGCGCATCTTCGGCCCGCTTGGTGTCATGGGTGGAGGTCAGGACCATCCCAAGCGGCCAGTCCGCCCCGCGCGCGCTGGCCCAGGCGGCAAAGGCATCGGCGGGCAGGGCGCCTTCGTCGGGGTCGCAGCCCACCTCGCACAGCGCGAGGGTGCGGTGAAAGCGGAAGAGCGCCGTATCCTCGTGGCTTTTGGCGACCAGCGCGCCGGTCGTCTGTTGCAGACGGGTGCGGAAGCGGCGTTCGGCCCCGCTTCGCGCCATCGTCACCGCCTGAACCAGCCGGTCCAGCACGGTGCGGTCGCGCAGGGGGAGGGCGGCATTGGCGGCGGTCTGGTCCCACAGCTTCAGGTCGGCGGGATCGGGCGGGCCATCGTCCAGATAGCTGCGATAGCAGGGAAAGGCCGAAACCAGCGCCACCATCGCCTCGCGCAGCGATTCATCCCCTGCCTCGAGCGCGGGGTCGGCGTCACGGATCGGGCGGGCAAGGTCGATCAGGCGCAGGAGTTCCGCCGCCAGTTCGAAGCGCAGGACCGTGTGCTTCGCCGCGGCCAGCACCTGCGCGAAGCTGTCGGTGATCCCCGTGGCGGCGCGCCAATCCGCATCCAGCCGCGCAAGACCATCGGGCAGGGTCAGCAGGCGGGTGATCTGGCGGGCGGCCTCGTATCCCGTGCTGCCCTGCACGGGCCAGGGGCGCAGCGCCTCGTCCCGCGTCAGGATCTTTTCCACCCAGACGGGCGCATCGCCCACCGCCGCGCGCAGGCGGGCAAGGTAGCCCGCCGGATCGGCCATCCCGTCGATATGGTCCACCCGCAGCCCGTGGATCACGCCGTCGGCCAGAAGCGACAGGGGCAGGCGGTGCATGTCGTCGAAGACGCCCGCCTCTTCCACGCGCATCCCGATCAGGCCGGTGACGTTGAAGAAGCGGCGATGGGTGACGCCGTCGCGTTCCAGCACCCAATGCGCCAGCCGCCAGACCTGCGCCTCGTGCAGGCGCAGGAGATCGGCCTCGGTCGCGGGGGCCGTGTCCAGCCGGTCGGGGTCCAGCGGCACGCGCAGCCCTGCCACGCACATCACGGCATCGGGTCCGGTCTCGACCGTCACCGCGCCTTGCGCCACCATCACCTCGAAGGGTTCGGGAAGGAAGGGCAGGACCAGACGGTCGGCCTCCCAGTCGATGTCGAAGTGATAGGCAAAGGGGCTGTCCTGCCCGTTTCGCAGCACATCCCCGAGCCACGGATTGTCGAGGTGGAAGGCCGTATGGTTCGGCACGATGTCGAGGATGATCCCCATCCCCGCCGCCTGCGCGGCCCGCGCCAGCGCCCGCAGCCCCGCCTCGCCGCCAAGGCAGGGATCGACCGTCGCCGGATCGGCCACGTCATAGCCGTGGGTCGATCCCGTGACGGCGGTCTGCACGGGCGACAGGTACAGGTGGCTGATCCCCAGCGCGGCCAGACGCGGCAGGTCGCGCTCCACCGCGGCGAAATCCACGCCGTTGCGTAACTGGATGCGGTAGGTGGCGACGGCCCTCATGTCCCGGCCCAGAGCGTCAGGGCGAAGTCGTCCGCCGCCGGATCGCCCAGCGACCAGTCGGGCGCGCCGTCGCGGGGCGGGCGGTCCGTGTGGGGGCGGTCGGGCGGGGCCCCCAGATTGGCCAGAACCACCAGCCAGCCCGCCTGAAACGACCATTCCGCCCGCAGGGACCGCCGGCCCGTCGCCAGCGCGCGGGCCGGCGCGGCGCGGCCCGATTTCACCCGTGGCACGACCAGCGACCGGCGCAGCGACAGAAGTTGCGCGGTCAGCGCCTCCCATTCCGCCGCGACGGGGGCTTTCGGCCGCGGGCGCGCGGCGGCAAAGGTCGCGGGGTCGTTCGGGTCGGGCATCGCGGCGGCGGCGAAGTGGGGATGCTCGGCACGCCTGCTTTGACGGATGCGGTCGGCCATGTCCGGCCCGTAATCGCAGAAGAAGGGGAAGGGGCTGTCCACCCCGCGTTCTTCGCCCATGAACAGAAGCGGCGTGAAGGGGGCCAGCAGCAGAAGGGCATGGGCCACGCGTGCAGGCCCGTCACCCGCCAGCGTGACCAGCCGTTCGCCCTGCGCGCGGTTTCCCGTCTGGTCGTGGTTCTGGTTGAAGTTGATGAAGACCGGATAGGGCAGATGGGCCGAAGGTTCCCCCCGCCGCGCATCTGCCGGCGGGCGGGGCTGGCCCTGTTCGACATAGCCTTCCGCCAGCGCGAGGCAGAGGTCCGACAGCGGGTTGCGCGCATAGGCGGCGTAATGGCCCTGATCCTCGGCCGTCAGCAGGCAGTGGATGGCGTGGTGGTAATCGTCGTTCCATTCGGCGGTGTAGAGGTCCGCCGCCGGTTCGTGCAGGCGGGTGATGTTGCGGTTGTCCGCGGTCGTCAGGTGGATGGGGCGGTCGAAGTCCGCGCCGCGCAGGGCATGGGCCAGTTCCACCAGCAATTCGGGATCGGAGGGGTCCGTGATCTGGTCGGTCGCATCCAGCCGCAGCCCGTCGAGCCGGTATTCCCCCAGCCAGTAGAGCGCGTTCTCGATGACGAAGCGGCGAAGCGGCGGGCGGGTATAGTCGATCCGGTCGCCCCATGTGCCGCGCCCGCCCGCAAAGACCGGCGCGACCTTGGGCAGAAGGAAGCCTTCGGGCCCGAACTGGGTGTAGACCACGTCGAGCAGCACCATCATCCCCAGCCGCTGGGCGGTTTCGACGAAATGCTTCATCTCGTCCGGCGTGCCATAGGCGGGGTGGACGGCATAGGGCAGCACCCCGTCATAGCCCCAGCCCCGATTGCCGGGAAACTGGCCCACGGGCATCAGTTCGATGCAGGTGATCCCCAGCGCGGCCAGCCGTGGCAGCTCCGCCTCTGCCGCGGCAAAGGTGCCTTCGGCGGTTAAGCTGCCGAGGTGGAGTTCGTAGATCACCGCCTCGTCCCAGTCGCGGCCCTGCCAGTGGCCGGACCAGCGGTAGGCCGCCGGATCGACAAGGCGCGAGGGCCCCCCGACCCCGGCCGCCTGCGCCCGCGCGGCGGGGTCGGCCAGCCGCGTGGCATCGGCGCGGAACATGTAGCTGTCGCCCGCGCGGGCGAGCGCCTCCACCCGCCAGTAGCCTTCGGCATAGCGCGCCATGGGGATGCTGCGGCCGCCCAGTTCGAGCCGGACGCTTTCCGCCTCGGGCGCCCAGATCGAGAAGCGCCAGCGCCCGCTGCCCACCGGATCCGCCCCCCAGTTGCGCGGGCAGGGCAGTGTCTGGCGCGAAGGCAGGTGCATGGCGGGGTCCGGTCGCTGGGGTCGACCGTGAACCCGCGCGCGGCGGGCCTGTTCCTTGCCTGCCGTCCGGCCCCCGACGGGCCCGGGTCATGCCCCCCAGTTCAGGCGCATGGCAAGACTTTCGGGCAGGCCCGCCGCGCGCAGCTTGGCGACGGTGGTCGCCACGTCATAGGGTACACGGCGGAAGGTCAGTTCGTTTTGCGCCATGTCAAACAGCGCGTAACCGGCAGCGGCGACGCCGTCGCGGGCCTGTCCGACCGATCCGATCACCGACAGCCAGCGGCGCGAGCGGGCCAGCGGCACGGGCATGTCCATCGGGATGCGCTGGGCGCGCACCGCCCCGCCCATGTCGCAGGAATAAAGTGCGGGAACATGGACATGTCCGCAAAAGATCAGCCGGTCCTCCACCGCGCGGAAACTGGCAGCCGCGCGGTTCTCGGCGGTGATGTAGACCCAGTCCTGCGGCTCGTGCGCGCTGGCATGCACGAAGAGCAGGTCGCCGTCGCGGTGGACCAGCGGTCGCGCGGCCAGAAAGGCCTTTTGCGCCTCGGACAGAAGGGGCTTCGTCCAAAGGATCGCGCGACGGGCGGTGATGTTCAGCGCGGGGTCGTCCACTGTTACGGCGGTGTCATGGTTGCCGCGGATGCAGACCGCGCCCGCCGCCACAAGTTCCATGGCCTTGTCGGTGCACCACGCCGGATCGGGGCCGTAGCCCACGATGTCGCCCAGCATCACGACGCGGCCGACCTGTCGCTGTTCCAGATCGGCCAGAACAGCAGAAAACGCCTCGCGGTTGGCGTGGATGTCGGTCAGCAGCGCGATGCGCAAGGTCACTCCTCCCCGGTGCCCCGTCGGGGCCGCCGCTCGGGACCAGCCTAGGCGTCACATTCCGCGCGCACAATACGAAGCTTGCGCGGCGATGCCGCAGGCCGCGCAGCCCGTCAGATCAGCCCCAGATCGCGCGCCACGATCACCGCCTGCGTCCGGTTCGAAGCCGAAAGCTTCTTGCAGATCGAGGTGACGTGCATCTTGATCGTGGGTTCCGCCAGCTTCAGGTCGTTGGCGATTTCCTTGTTCTGCTTGCCCTCGGCGAGATAGGACAGGACCATCATCTCCTTGTCCGAGAGCCGCCCGTTCTTGGTCTGCCGCCCCGCGTTGTGCCGTTCGCGCACCAGTTCCAGCGGCATGTAATGCTCGCCCGCGTTCATGAAGCGGATGGCATTGGCCAGCGAGCGCACGCCCGTGGTCTTGAGCACGATGCCCGAGGAACCCGCGTTCATGATCTCGTCCAGCATGCGCGGCGTGGGGTTGCCGGTGATGATCGCCACGGGCTTTCCGCCATTGGCGCGGATCGCGCGGCGCAGGCCCGACACGCCGTTCATGCCCGGCATGTTGAGGTCCAGCAGCACCACGTCGAAGGGGCCGACATCCTGGATATGCTCCAGCGCCTCGTCGAGGTTCTTGGCGGTCGTCACCTCGAGGTCGGGGGCCGAGGAGAGATACATCGCAAAGACATCCAGGACCATTTCGTGGTCGTCCGCGATCAAGATGCGAATCTTGCCCGCGCTGTTGCCAATAGACATTTGACTGTCCCTCTTCCAGTTACCTATCCGTATGGTCCCCACCCCGAGCAAGACCCATACCAACCCAACGAACTTTTCGTGTCAGACTGTAAGAAAGGATACCGACACGAAAACTTAATACAATCCGCTCAGGCCATTAACCCTACTAACTTTGACGCTTACCATACTTTCGGATGGATTGGCATCCGTAATTGGAATGGAACAAGGGTGCAGGTTTGTTAGATTTCTGACCGGACGATAAAACGGAGTCGCAAAGTAATGTACAGGTATGCGGAAGGTTTCCCGCGTATGGTCCGGTCGGGCGCGGCAGCCCTGCTGGTCCTCTTCCTCGCCCAGACCGCGACGCAGGGCAAGGCCGCCGAAGGGGCGGTGCTGACGATCGACGGGGCCGTCACGGCCGAAGGCGGGGCGCTGCACTTCGACATGGCCGCGCTGCAGGCGCTGCCGTCGGTGTCGTTCAGCACGGCGACGAACTGGACCGAAGGCAGTGCCACCTTCACCGGCGTGGCGCTGAAGACCCTTCTGGACGCCGCCGGCGCCACCGGAACCGAGGTGGAGGCGATCGCCCTGAACAACTATGCCGCCGCCATCCCGATCGACAGCATCGACGCGGATACGCCGATTGTCGCCTATGCGATCGACGGCGCGCCGTTTCCGCGCCGCGACAAAGGCCCGCTATGGGTCGTCTATCCCTATGATGAAAGCGCCGCGTACCGGAACGAACTGGTCTACGGGCGCAGTGTCTGGCAGTTGCGGGCGCTGAGAGTGAAGTGATCCTTTGCGGACCTGTCCGCGTGTACGAGAAAACATCCCGCGATGACCCAGTTCTTCAGCGAGGCATTGGAGGCGGACGGCATCTCGCGGGCCGCATTGCGCCTTCGTCATGTCGGGCTGGGGCTGGTGGCCGCCGTCACGCTGGCGGCGATGGCCTTCATCTTCTGGGACATCGACCGCCAGCTTGACCACAACAACACCAGCGATTCAGACAACGTCACATGGGTGATCGCGCAGGTCGAGGTGGACCTGCTGAAGCTGGACCGCGCCGTCACCGATGCCATCATGGCGGGTGCCACGCCCGAGGCGCTGGATCGTCTGCGTCTGGCCTATGACATCTTCTACAGCCGGATGCTGGTGATCGCGCGGTCGGAAAACATCACCGCGCTGCCCATCGACGTGAACCTGCGCGACAGCGTCTGGTCGGCGGGCGGGTTTTTCGAACGCTTCACGCCGCTGATCGACGGCCCCGAGCCTGCGCTCGCTGCGGCCCTGCCCGCCTTTGCGGCGGAACTGGACGGCATGACCCCCAAGGTGCGCGAACAGGTCGTCGCCTCGCTTCAGGGGGTGATGGGCGAGGCCGACCGTGACCGTGCCGACCTGCGCCGCTCGCTTCAGGTCTTTGCCGCGGCGGCGCTGGGCCTGCTGGGGCTGATGCTGGGCCTGTCCACGGTGATCCTGATGCAGAACCGCGCGCAGATGAAGCGCGCGGCGGTGACGGCGCGGGCGGTGCACAACCTGCGCGCCACGATCGAAAGCGCGCTGGATGCGGTCGTGATCGCCGACGCGCAGGGCCGGATCATCGATTGCAACCGTTCCGCCGAAGCGCTGTTCCAGTTGCCGCGCCACCGCGCGCGGGGGGCGCGCTTTTCCGACATGGTCCGCGCCGACGGGCTGGATGATCCGCTCGCGCAACTGCACCTGCACCTGCGCGGCAAGGATGACTGGGCCGGCCTGCGCGACGGCCGGATCGAGATGAAGGCGATCCGCAACGGCAGCGTCGCCGTGCCGGTCGAGGCCGCGCTGGCCGAAGCCAAGGGCGCGGGCGGCGAGCCGCTGTTCATCGCCTTCCTGCGCGACATCTCGGAACGGCTGGAACGCGAGGAAAGCCTTCGCAAGGCCCGCAACGACGCGCTGAAGGGCGAAGAGGCGAAGGCCCGCTTCCTTGCCGTGATGAGCCACGAGATGCGGACGCCGCTGAACGGGCTGATCGCGGCGGCGGAACTTCTGCAATCCTCGACACGGCAGGACGAACGCCAGTCGTGGCTGTCGGAAATCGTGCTGTCCTGCGGGTGGGCCGCGCTCGATCAGGTCAACAACGTGCTGGAGCTTACCCGCCTCGGTTCGGCCAGCGCGGTCAGCTATCCGGTCGCGGTCTTTTCGCCCGAGCAGGTGGTGACGGAACTGCTGCTGCAGAACGAACCGCATGCCGCCAAGCGGGGCAACGCGCTTCTGCTGGAGGTGGACAAGGGCACCATCCCGCTGGTGCGCGCGCCGCGGCAGCTGTTCCTGCGCGTGCTCTACAATCTGGTGGGCAACGCGATCAAGTTCACCGATGCGGGCAGCGTGACCGTGCGGATGCGCGCGCAAGAGGACGAGCCGGGCAAGGTGCGGCTTCTGGTGTCGGTCGCCGATACGGGCATCGGCATCGCGCATGACGACCTGATGCGGATCTTCCACAATTTCGAGACGCTCGACGATTCCTATGCCCGCATGCGCGAGGGGACGGGGCTTGGCCTCGGCATCGCCAAACTGTCGGCCGAGGCGCTGGGCGGCGAGATCCGCGTGGAAAGCCGTCTGGGCGAGGGCAGCACCTTCACGCTGGACGTCATCCTGCCCGTGGCCAGCGCCGAGGCCGGCGACCAGCCCGACGATCCGCGCAGCGCGCCCGCCGCCGCGCCCGCGCCCGCCGATCAGGTGCTGTCGATCCTCGTGGCCGAGGACAACCCGATCAACAGCCTTCTGCTGACCGAGATGCTGCATCTGCGCGGCCATCGGGTGACCGTGACGGTGGACGGGCTCGAGGCCGTCGAACGCGCGGCGCGCGAACATTTCGACGTGATCCTGATGGATATCTCGATGCCGCGCATGGACGGGCTGGAGGCGACGCGCCGCATCCGTCAGGGCGGGCAGAGCGCCGCCGTTCCCATCATCGGGGTGACGGCGAATGCCAGCCCCGACCGGATGCCCGACTTCCTCGGCGCGGGGATGGATGACGTGATCGTCAAGCCGATCACGCGGGGGGCGCTGGCAAAGGTGCTGGCCACGCATGGCGATGGCGGCCAGCGCCGCCCCGTTCCCGACCCTGCCGCGACCGGCGGGATGCTGGACGACGCGGTGTTTGCCGAAACGGTCGAGGAGATGGGCCGCGACTTCGTCGAGCGGGTCGCCGCGAAATGTCTGGCCGAGGTCGAAGCCTCGGTCACCGCGGCCGAGGCGGCGCTGAGCGGCGATCCGGCGGGCGCGGCGCGGATCGCGCACAAATCGGCGGGCGCTGCGGCGACCATCGGGCTGGCGCGGCTGCACAGGGGGCTTGCGGCCATCGAAACGGCGGCGCTGGCGGGCGACACCCCGCAGGCGCGGACCGAGATCGCCGATCTGCGCGCCGCCCTTCCCGCGACCGTCGCCGCGCTGCGCGCGCAGGGGCTGGCGCTGGACTGTCCGGCCGACTAGGCGCCGTCCGGCCCGTCCTCGAGCGCGGCGAAGTGCGCCGACAGGTCGAGCGGCGGTTTCCTTTCCGCCGCGGCGGGCGCGTCGGCGGCCTGCAGTGCCGCCAGCGTGGCCGACACGTCGATGGCAAGGGGCGGCGGCGCGGCGGGTTCGGCGGCATCGGCCAGAAGGGCCGCGACGGCGGCGGGATCGGTCGCCTTGGTCTTGCGCCGCTTGGGCTTCGGTGCAGGCGGTTCCCCGGCAGCGTCCCCTGCGATCCCGTCGAGAAGCGAAAGGTCCGCAAGCGGCAGGGCAGGGTTTGCGGGCAGTGGCGTCGGGGTGAAGCTGGCCTCGGGCGCGGCGGCCCCCGGCCCGTCGTCCCCGCCGGATGAAGCCGCGAAGAGCATCTTCGCCGCCTGATCGAGCGCGAGGGTGTTCAGGACGCCCGCCTTCGGCGCGGCAGGCGCGGGCTGGAGGGGGGCTGCCACCGCGGCCACCGGCGGGGGTTCGGGCAGGGGCGCTGACGGGGACTGCGGCGCGGGTTCCGCCTCGGCCGCACGGCGCAGAAGCGCGACCCGCGCGGCGCGGATCGCGCGGCGGGCGGTGTCACCCGCAGGCACCAGCGCCGCAAGGGCTGCGCGGGCGCGCTCGGCGGGCAGGTCGGCCACCGCCCCTTCCAGCCGCGCGGCGATCCGGCGATGGCGCGGCTGCCAGCCTTCGGCCTGCGGCGGCGGGCTGGCGGGCGGTGGCGGCTCTGCCGCATGGGGCCGGCCGTCCGGCGTCTTGCGTTTGGGCATGATCGTTCTGTTCCCCTGACCTTGGCACACCGTTTGCAAGTTCCACGCCAGATGCGGCGCGCCATGCGATGCGGGGCAAGGGAATGGGCGGATGACCACCAGCTTCAGGGATGTGATCGGGTTCCACGCCGAGGCGCTGGTGCTGCGCGAACGGCGCAACGAAATCCTGACCTCGAACATCGCCAACGCCGCGACCCCGCATTTCAAGGCGCGCGACTTCGACTTCGAAACCGCGCTGGCCGCCGCGACGCGCGGCGACGGGATGCGGCGCAGCGACCCCCGCCACCTTGCCGCGCAGGGCGGGCCGCACAGCCCGGGATGGCGGGTGCCGGTCAACCCCGCGCTCGACGGCAATACGGTCGAGCTGGGGGTGGAGCAGATGGAATTCGCCGAGAACACGCTGCGCTACCAGACCAGTCTGCAACTGCTCAACCGCCGCATCTCGGGCCTGATGACGGCGATCAAGGGGGAATG
>JBEEOG010000181.1:0-2552 GCA_041191745.1 Pseudomonadota bacterium
AGGCGCTGGTGGCGGCGCTGGCGCGCGCGGCGGGGCGGCCGCAGGCGATCATCGCCATGTCGGGCGATCCGTCGCGCGGACAGGCGGCGCTGGCCTGCGGGGCCGACGGTTTTCTGGCGAAACCCGTCCTGCGGATCGAGGATCTGACACGCGCCGTGCTGCACCACCTGCCGCAGCCCACGGCCCATCTGCGCCCCGTCACGGCACCGCTGGCCTATGATCCGCTGGCACTGGGCGACGACCTGACCGTCGTCTCAGAACTGCTGGAGGATGAACCCGATGCCGAGCTTCGGTCCTATCTGGCAGGCTTCCTTGCGGGCATCGCGCGGCAAAGCGGGGATGGCGTGCTGCTGGGCGCGGCCGAGGATTTCGCCCGCGGGGCCGAGACGGGGCTTCTCGCGCGGCTGGTCGCCGACCGCCGCGCCGCCCTGCCCCCGTTCTGAGCGCGCGACCGCCGGTCAGAGCGCGGGGTCGGACGACACCCGCACCAGCGCCGTCAGGTCCGACAGCCGTTCGCGCTGCCGCCCCTGCCCGTCGAAATTGCGCGGCGACAGCCAGACGGCATAGGCCTCGCGCAGGGCGGGCCAGTCGCGGTCGGTGATGGCGAACCATGCCGTGTCGCGGTTGCGCCCGCGCACGATCATGTGCTGGCGGAAGACGCCCTCGAAGCTGAAGCCCAGCCGCTGCGCCGCGCGGCGCGAGGGCAGGTTCAGCGCGTCGCATTTCCATTCGTAGCGGCGGTATCCGGCGGCAAAGGCCCAGTCCATCATCAGAAACATCGCCTCGGTCGCCGCGCGCCTGCGCTGCAGCGCGGGCGACAGGCAGATATGGCCGACCTCGATCACGCCATGTTCGGGCGTGATCCGCAGCCACGACGCCACGCCGCCGGGCATCTCGGTCTCGCGGTCGAAGATGGTCCAGAACAGCGGATCGGTCTTGGGCGCCTGTTCCTTGGCCCAGCGGTGATAGGCGACATAGGAAAAGGGACCATAGGGCAGGTAATCCCACAGCCTGTCATGTCCGGCAAAGGCCTCGTGCAGGCCGCGGGCATGGGCTTCGGCATCCAGCCGTTCCAGCCGCGCCCAGCGCCCCTGCAGGCGCGTGGCATCGGGCGCGCGCGGGGCGACCCAGCCTTCGACCAATGCGCCGCGCTTTGCCGGCTCAACCATCCTGTCCCGCCCTTCCGGTCCGTGTTTTCTTCTTATCGCGCGGGCGATTGGACAAGGCAACACGGCCCGCGTCCGGACGGGCGTTCAGAAGGCAAAGCCCGCCGGATAGGCATGCAGCCCGTCGAAATCGGCCTTGCCGATCGCCACCCCCGCCGCGCGCAGGGCGGCATAGCCCATCGTCACATGGAAAAAGAAGTTGGGCAGGCCGTAGAGCGTCAGGAACTCCGCCCCCGACTGGTCCAGATCGGCAAAGCCCGCGCGGTGGCGGATGCGCCGCCCGCCCGCGCCCGCAAAGGCCTCGGGGTCGAGCGCGATCAGGATGCCCCGCGCCTGCGCCAGACGGTCGGGCAGCGGCCCGTCGAGCCGCTCCACCCCGCGGCCCGCAAGGGGGCAGGCGATGCGGACGGCAAACATCGCCGCCGTGGCGAATTGCTGGCTGGCGGGAAAGGCATCGGCGATCCGCGCGTCGTAAAGCGCATCCCCCGCACAGGCGGCAAGATGTTCCATCCGTTCGATGTAATGCAGGAACACGGGGACCGAGGCCGCATAGAGCGGGGGCACGGATATGCGGGACATGGGCGGCACCTCCGGTATCAGAGGGCCAGTCTGGCAGGGGATGGCAGGAAAGGCAAAGGGGGCCGCAGCCCCCTTTGCTCCTTACTGGTCCTTTGGCACGACGCGCAGGCGCAACTCGCGCAACTGTTCGTTCGTGGGCTCGCTCGGCGCGCCCATCAGCAGGTCCTCGGCGCGCTGGTTCATCGGGAACATGATCACCTCGCGGATGTTCTGTTCGTCCGCCAGCAGCATCACGGCGCGGTCGATGCCCATGGCGCAGCCCCCGTGCGGCGGCGCGCCGTATTTGAACGCCTTGACCATGCCCCCGAAGCGCTTGTCCACCTCGGAATTCGGGTATCCGGCCAGCTCGAAAGCCTTGTACATGATTTCCGGCTTGTGGTTGCGGATGCCGCCCGAGATCAGCTCGTATCCGTTGCAGGCAAGGTCATACTGGTAGGCATGGACCTTCAGCGGGTCGCCCATCAGCGCCTCCATGCCCCCCTGCGGCATGGAGAAGGGGTTGTGGGAAAAGTCGATCTTCCCGTCGTCGGTCTTTTCATACATCGGGAAGTCCACGATCCACGCGAAGCGGAAGGTGTCCGTCTCGGCCAGCCCAAGTTCGCGCCCGATCTCGTTGCGCGCCTTTCCGGCGAAGCTTTCGAACTGCTCGGGCTTGCCGCCAAGGAAAAAGGCCGCATCGCCAAGGCCAAGGCCAAGCTGGGCGCGGATGGCTTCCGTCCGTTCCGGTCCGATGTTCTTGGCCAAGGGGCCAGCGGCTTCCATCCCCGACCCGTCCTCGGCCTCGCGCCAGAAGATGTAGCCCATGCC
>JBEEOG010000182.1:0-24897 GCA_041191745.1 Pseudomonadota bacterium
TCAAGCTGAAATGGGTGCAGGTCCAGCTGCGGGACGACTTCAACGTCACGGTGAACGACCGCGTCAAGGGCACGGCGGGGGGCGATACCTTCCTGTCGTCGGAAGCGACGATCAAGCTGGATCAGGTCGTGGCCGGAAGCTCGGCCCGCATCAAGTCGGGCGGCTCGCTGCTCAGCCTGCTGAGCGGCACGACCGAGAACCTCGTGGCGCGCAAGAGCGTGGTGTTCGAGGCCAGCTCGGGCTCGATCGGCACGGCGGACGCGCGGCTTTGGTACAACATCTGGGGCGGGGCGCAGTACAACCTGACGGCGCGGGCCTCCAGCCATGTCTGGCTGGGCGAGACCGACGGCAACGCCATGATCAGCTCGATCTTCTCGAAGGCGGGGAATGTCGATTTCCGCACCATCGGGACGCGCGCCAGCATCCTCGACGCCACCGGCACGACCTTTGTCAAGATCGAGGCCAACGACATCCGTCTGTGGGCCACGGGAAGCATCGGCAGCGCCGACAACTTCTTCGAGATCGAGGCGCGCGGTGACGGTTCCGCAGCCGGCGCGGGCTGGGTCACGCTGACGGCGGGCGGTGCCACGGGCGACAACATCTTCGTGCACGAACAGAACGGCGACATGGTCCTGCGCAATGTCTATGCGGGCGGCGACGTCAATCTGGTCGCGTCGCTGTCGATCCGCGACGGCGTGGACCTTTTCGATGCCACCAATCCGCTCAGCACCGAGGACATGACCTCGTCCCGCCCGCGGGCGGACATCACGGCCAACAACATCACGCTGACGGCCGAGCTTGGCACGATCGGCGAGGCCGGGAACGAACTGGACATCAACATGTCCAACCGCGTGGACGGCGTGCTTCGCACCTCGTCGCGGATGGATACCTATCTGGTGGAAACCACCGGCGATATCCGCATCAAGACGGTCGAGACGCTCGATCCGGTGGCGCAGGTCAACGACATCACGCTGTCCGGCCCCTTCAGCGAAGGCGAGACGATCAGCCTCACCATCAACTCCGACGTCGTGACCTACACGATCCTCGGGTCGGACATCGTGGGGGGCGGCGCCTCGGCGGCGACGCTGGCGAACATCCTGACCAAGCTCGTGGCGCTGGTGAACACCACCGCCGCGACCGCGACGAACGTGACCGCGCGGGTGACCGAGACGGACCTGCTGCGCCTGACCGCGAATGTGGGCGGCATCGCGCTGGCCGTCGCGGCCAAGCGCAACGGCGGCCAGACCGGCATCACCGCCACCACGGTGACCGCTCCGGCGCAGGGCAGCACGGCCTATATCACCGCGCTAACCGGGTCGATCCTGAACGCGGCGGGCGAGGGCGAGTCGAACGTGACGGGGGGCCGCGCCTACCTGTTTGCCGCGAATGACATCGGCCAGTTGAACACGCCGATCCAGACGCGCATCGGCGTGCTGCAAGGGGAATCCACCCTCGGCGACACCTATCTGCTGAACCTCGGCAATCTCGAGGTACAGAAGTTCTATGGTGCCATCGGCACCGTGGGCATGGAAGCGGGCGGCGAGATCCGCGTGACCGCCATGAGCCCGATCACCATCGCCTCGGACGTGCTGGCCGAAGATGACATCATCTACACGGCGACCGACAGCGCCTCGAACGACCGCGACAACCTGCTGATCGCAGGCGGGGTGAATGTCGTCTCGGCCACGGGCAAGATCCTTCTTCTGGTGGGTGACAACCTTGTCATCCAGCAGGGTGCCACGGTGAACGGGCACGAGGGGCTGCTGTTCTACACCGACATCGGCGGCGACATCGAACCCGGTGGCGGCAGCATCGCGATTTCGGGCAACCTCGTCTCCGGTACGGGCAAGGTCTATCTCGAGACCAGCGACACCGCCGACACCATCGTGTTCGAGGCCACGGCGACCTTCGATCTGGGCACGGCACCCGTTCCGGGGGTGATGAACGACTTCGTCCTGTCCACCAAGGGCGGCAACGATACGGTCATCATCCGCGCGGACCTGAGCGCCGGCCACATCGTCCTCGCACTCGGCGCGGGCAATGACAGCCTGTCCACCTATGGCGATCTGGCGGCCACCGGCGTGGTCGATGCCGACAACGTCCGCAGCGGCGGCGATATCCGCATCGACATGGGCACCGACAGCGACCCGACCGACAGCGTCACGCTGGACGGGCGCCTGACGGCCAACCGCGACGTGGTGGTGACCAAGCTGCCCGCCACGCGGCTGAACGTGGTCATCGGCATCGACAAGGATGCCGACCCGCTTGAATCGCGGCCCTCGACGATGGCGACGACGCGCGTGGGCGACCGTGCGACGGTCGAACGTGACGGCAGCGTGCTGATCTACGAATGGGTCGGCGCGGCGGGCGTGACGCTTGACCTTGCGACCGAGAACTACGCCAACGCGGCGCGCTGGCGGCAGCTGACCAATGCCGCGACGCAGGCGGGCGCGCTGACGATGTCCAGCACGGGCGGCGGCCGCATCACCGCGGGCCGCGACCTGCTGATCCGTTCGGGCGGCGGCGCGGATGAGCTGGCGCTGGGCGGCACCGTTTCGGCAGGCCGCAACGTCCTGATCCAGACCGATCAGGGCGCGGACAGCCTGACCACGACGGCGGCGATCACCGCCAGCAACAACCTGACGGTCGAGGCAGGCGGCGGCACCGACGCGCTGACCTTCAACGCGGCACTGACCGCGACGAGGGGCGCGCTGAACGTCGACCTGATGCTGGGCAACGAGTCGGAAGCAGCGATCCAACCGAACCGGCAGAGCCTTGTGATGAACAGCGGCGGCATGACGGCGGGGACGCATCTGACGCTGCTCGCCTCCGGCACGGTCGGGATGGATATCAACGTCAACGCCAATATCTCGGCGGGCGACGATTTCGTCCTGCGGACGGATCGGGGGGCGGATTCCGTCGCCCTGACGGGCACCGTGACGGCGGACAACGTGCTGGTCAGCCTTGGCGACAACGACGACGCGCTGACCATCACGGGCCGCATCGTCAGCATCGGCGGGACGGATTCCACCACGGATTCCAACGCGACGCTGGGCGACATCACGCTGGACTTCGGCACCGACCGCGACACGCTGGACCGCCTGACGGTCCGCGGCTCGCTCGAGGCGGAGCGCGACCTGCGCGTCTTCAAGCTGCCCGAGACGACCTATACGGCGACCGTGGGCACGGCACAGACGCGCCGCGTCGAGGAAGGCCAGACCGTCACCTTGCGGACGGCCGGCGGCACGGCGATCTACGAATACATCGGCTTCGCCGCGCGGGATGCGAACCTTGGCGATGCGTCGATCTACACCAACACGGCCTTCTGGAAGCTGGCCGACAACTTCTCGGAGAATACGGGGGCGCTGACGGCCAACCTGTCGGGCAAGGGCACCGTCACCGCGGGCCGCGACATGGTCGTCTGGACGGGCGGCGGCGCGGACCTGTGGCAGACGGTCGGCGTCATGGACGTGACCCGCAACATCCTGTTCCGCATGGATCGCGGGCTTGACCGCTTCGTGACCGAGGCGGACATGATGACCGAGGACGGCTCCATCCAGTTCCTGATGGGTGAAAGCCCCGCCACCGAGCGCGGCCCCTTCGCCGACAAGGATGCCCGCCCGCAAGAGGTGGTGATCAACAAGAAGGCCAAGGTGACGGCGGGAACCGACCTGATCGTGACCTCCACGGGCCTTGGCGACTTTGCCCTGCTGGCCACGGGCGATGTGGTCGCGGGCCGCGACATCGGCATTTCGACCGAAGGCGGCCGTGACCTGTTCGACTTCGACCTGACGGTGCTGGCGGGCCGCCACATCATCGTGCAGGCGGCCGAAGAGTCCGACCGCTTCATCGTCGGCAAGGGGATCGAGGCCGAGACGGGCGCGATCCTTGTCGATCTGAACATCGGCAACGAACGCGACCTGACCCTGCGCCAGCTGATCGAGGTGACGGATGGTCCGGTCACGGCGGGCACCAGCCTGACCCTGCGCGCGCAGGGCAAGGCCGCGCTCGACGTCCTCATCAAGGGGCTGGTCACGACCGGCACCACGGCCACGATCCAGTCCGGCACGGGCAACGACACCCTGACCGTTCTGGGCAACATGTCGGTGGGCACCGACCTGTCGGTCAGCCTGTCGGCGGGTTCGGACAGCGTGCTGCTGGATGGCAGCGCGACGATGGGCGGTCAGGCGGTGATCGACCTCGGCACCGGTCCGGCAAGCGGCCTGATGGGCGGCACCCCCGCGCCGGATACGCTGCAGGTCACGGGCGACCTGACGACGGGAAGCGCGCTTTCCGTCCTGAAGTCGGGCACGAACGGGGCGACCATGGCCTTCGACGGCAAGGTCGTGGCGGGCACCTCCGCCCTTGTCCGGTCGGGCAGCGGCGATGACACGCTGACCTTCGCGGATACGGTGACGGCGGGCACGACCGTGACGGTCGAAACCGGCGGCGGCGTCGATGCGCTGACCTTTGCCAAGGCGCTGCGCGCGGTGGCGGGCGATGCGCTGATCGACTTCGGCGCGGTGCGTGCCGACCGCAGCCTTCTGCGTCTGGCCGACACGCTGCGCGCGGGCGGCAACCTGACGCTGCGAAACACCGGCGCGGGCGGGCTGACGGCCACGATCGAAAAGGCCGTGACGGCGGGCGGCAACATCACGTTCGACACCGGCGACGGCTATGACGTGATCGACGCGCGGGCCATGATCACCGCAGGCCGCGACCTGACGGTGACGATGGACGGCGGCGGCGACGCGATCCGGATGACGGCAGAGGCGGGCTTCGACGCCCGCAGCGATGCCAGCATCAACATGGGCGACTTCGACGGCATCGCCGACGAGGTCAGCGCGCTCGGCTCGCTGACGGTGGGCGGTGCGCTCAAGCTGGCCAACAAGGGTGGCGGCGCGCTGGCCCTGAACCTGTCGGGGGCCGAGATCACGGTCGGCAAGGGCGGTCTGGTCATCGAAAGCGGCGACACGGCCGATGCGATCGACCTGACCGGCACCACGATCACCAGCGGCGGCGACCTGCTGATCGATCTGGGCGGCGGCGTGGATACGGTGCTGTTGCGCGACAGCGTCCTGACGGCGGATGGCGATCTGTCCTTCCGCATGGGCCAGGGCGATGACGCCATGGGCATCCAGGGCGGCACGGTCGGCGGGGATCGCGTGATCTTCGATCTGGGCGAGGGCAACGACCTTCTGGTGCTGACCGACCTCGACGCGATGAACGGCGCGGGCAGCGTGCTGGGCGGCGCGGGCGACGACCGGATCGACCTGATCCGCCTGCCCAAGCAGGGCACCGACGACAGCCTTGCCGTGGATGGCGGCGCGGGTTCGGACACGATCCGCATCCAGACGCATGGCAGCGTGGCCGGAGCGGGCCTTGGCTACACGGTCTCGGTGCGCGACACCGGATCGTCCCGCACGGGCATTGACCGGCTCGAGGTGCGCGGCACCGAGGATGCCGACCTCTTCCTCGTCCGCGACGGGGCGGTGGCGCTGCGCCACGGCACCTTCGCGCAGCTCGAGGCGGGCACCCTGCCCGCGACCGAGGAGCGCATCCTCTACGATGCGACGCAGGAAGGGCTGTGGCTGCGCAGCTTCGGCGGCGCGGACTTCGTCGCGCTGGATGACACATCGACCCTGACGGCGGTGGAAACCGGCACGGGCAGCGACCTCGTGCGCGTCGGTCAGGTCTATGCCGACCGTCCGGCGGTCCGGGTGGCGCAGGGCGGGGCCACGGAATCGGGCGTGGTGACGCGCGCGGTGACGGGCGGCTGGCTGTCCGAGGGCATCTCGCACGCCACGCTGGTGCGGCTCGAGGATGGCAACGACCGGATCGAGGTGAACGCGAACCTCGGCACGCTGACGGTGCAGGGCGATGCGGGCGACGATACGCTTGCGCTTCGCAGCCATGCGGCGGCCGACGGATCGGCCACGCTGATGAACGGACGCGTGACCTTTGCCGGTGGCGCGGGCGCCGATCTGGTGCAGGTCGCGGGCAGCAGCATCGCGGACACCTACCTTGTCGATCAGGCGGGTATCCGTGGCGCGGGCCGGACGCTGGCGCTTGCCGCCTCGGTCGAGGCGATCCGCCTGAACGCGGGCCATGGCGACGACGCGATCTTCGTCCACGGCACGCGCAAGGACAGCTACAGCGAACTTCTCGGCGGGTTCGGGTCCGACAGCTTCGTCATCGGCGGAACGGTGACGGGTCTGCGGGCATCGGACGATGCCGATCTGGAGACGGTGACGGTCGAGACGACCGTGGCAACCGACTGGCTGACCGCGAACAGCGGTGCGGCGACGGTGGCGGCACCGGCCGATCCGGCGCTGACGGTGACCGGACCGCGCAAGGTGAACACGCTGGCCGGGGCGCTGCGCCTTGACGGCGCGGGATCCGAGGCGGCGGCCGGCGGCCGGCCGCGGGGGCCGGCAGGCGATGCCGTGTCGGGCGGTGTCGCCACGGCGGCAGCCGACGACACGACGTCGGTCGACCGCATGACGTTGCGCGCCGACGCTGCAAGCGCGCTTTCGGGCGCGATGGCGACGGCGACCATCGGCGGGCGGGTGTTCCAGCAGATCACCGGTCTGGACCAGCCGGACAATGCCGTGACGATCCAGGCGCTGGGCCTGTCGCAGGCCAAGGGCCTGCACGCCACCGCGCTGGAAGTGACCGAGATCCTTCTGGGCGCGGGCAAGGACAGCTTCGCCTTCGGCAATCTGGCACGGTCGTCCGACCATGCCACGATGACGGCCATGGTCGTCCTGCAGGCCGGCGGCGGCGATGACGCGATCAGCGCGCAATCGGTGCTGGGCCAGCAGGCGCTTGTCCTGTTCGGCGATGCCGAGCGGGCCGAGACGGCCTATGGCGCGACGCTGCCCACCGGATCGGACAGCTTCGACCTGACCAAGCACGAAAGCGGCAACATCGCCGTCGATGGCGGGGCAGGTGCGGATACCGTCCGTGCCGGTGCGGGCCGGCTGCTCGCCCTCGGGGGCGAGGGCGCGGACATCCTGACGGGTGACACGGGCTGGTCGATGCTGGCAGGCGATGGCGCGCTGGCGCTTCAGCGTCTGGCGGGAACGGCACGGATCGAAAGCGTGGCCTTCGGCGCCGACCGCATCACCGGCGGCACCGGCACGCAGATCGTCGCGGGCGACAACCCCGTGACCGACAGCTTCGATCTTGCCCTGCTGCGTCCGGCCACGCTCTCGGTTCTGGGTGCGGGCGGGTCCGACCTGATCGAGACGGTCCATACCTCGGCGGTGATCCTTGCCGGTGGCGGTTCGGACGTCGTGACCGCACGCGGTGCACGGGTGATCCTTGGCGATACCGGCACGGTGACGATCGCGGCGGACGGGCGCGTCCTGTCGGCGCGCTCTGACGGGGCAGCGGGCGGCGCGGCGGACCGGATCGTCCTTGGCGACGCCGGCGGCGTGGTCATCGGCGGCGACGGCACCGACGTGATCGAGGCCGCGGGCGGGACCAACATCCTGCTCGGCGACGACGGCGAGGTGGTCTTTGCCGCCTCGGGTCTGGCCGACCGCGTGGAAGCGCTGGGATCGCCCCGTGCGGGCGGTGACAGGATCACCGGCGGCGCGGGACGCGACCTGATCATGGGCGGCGGCGGTGCCGACGTGATCACGACGGGCGAGGGCGAGAACATCGCCTTCGGCGACCATGCGATCCTGACGGGGCTTGCGGCCCTGCTGGCCGCGGGCGGCTTCCTGCCGGTCGAAGGCGGCAGCGCGGCGATCCTCGCAGTGCGGCCGGATGACGCGCTGGCGACGGGCGACCGCCTCACCGGCGGCGGCGGGCGCGACCTGCTGGTCGGCGGTGCCGGTGCGGATGCGATCCTCGGCGGCGCGGGCGATGACGACATCGTCGGCGGCCAGTTCATCGACTCCACGCGTCAGGACGCGTCGGCCCTGGCCCTTCTGGATGGCGACAACCAGATCGACGCGGGCGACGGCAATGACGTGGTCATCGCGGTGCATGGTCTGGTGATGGCCAGCGCAAGGGGGCTCGACGCCCGCCTGCGCGACACGGGCGGCGCGGTCAGCGCCGACCCGACCGGACGTCTGGGCCGCCAGATCCGCGTCTGGACCGATCCGCAGGCCACCGAAGGCCGCTTCGGCAACAACACGGTGGCGGGCGGCGCGGGCCATGACATGCTGTTCGGCGGTCTGGGACGCGACCTTCTGCTGGGCGATCTGTCGCTGGTTCTGGCGGCGGATGGCACGCAGGACAGCCGCACGGGCGCCAATGTCGCGGTCCTGACGGGGGCGGATGCCTATGCCTACCTCGTCGCCTCGCGCGGGACGCCGTGGACGGCGGTCCGTTCGGGCGACGACAAGGGCGCGCAGTCGCTGATGACGCGCCGGCTCGCGGTCGGCACGGAATGGGCCTTCGCCTCGGTCGCGGCGGCGGATGCGGGGGCGGGCGATCTGGTGATCGTGCGTACCGGCATCGCGGCGCGGCCTGCGGTGGCGGGCGACGACTATGTCGAAGGCGGCGCGGGCGATGACGTCGTCGTCGGGGGCGCCGGTGCGGCGGACCTGATCGGCGGCAGCTCGCGCAGCTTCGGCGGGCTGGTCGGTGCGGCCACGTCGGCCAAGCCTGCCGCGCGGCAGGCAGGGGCGGATGTGCTTCTGACCAATAACGGCGACCTGTCGGCCCCGGCGGCGGGCTCTGCCCTGCTGTCGGGCAACGGCGACATCTGGAAGATCGTCAACGGCAACCAGTTCGCCACGGCGGGCAACGTGTCGGGCGTGACCCGCGCGATCATCCGCCGCGCGATCGAGATCGCCGAGACCGAACCCGATGCCACCGCCATCTCGCGGCTGTTCAGCGCCTCGCGCGGGGATTACCTCGTGACGTCGCAGCTGGCCGACCGCACCTATGGCGATCCGGCTTCGGGCCGGCCCGGCGTGAACACGGCGGGCGGCACCACGGTGACGACGTCGCGCAAGGTCGATCTCGCCCAGCTCGTGAACGTGATCGAGCGGCGCGGCCCCGTGCTGAGCGCGGCGGCGATGGAGACGACGGCGCTGGCCGTCGCGCCTTCGGCGGCAAAGTCGGCTTCGGGTGCGGCACCGGGTGCGCTTTACCTGTTCGACGCCTCGTCGGGCGGGTTCAAGGCGGCGCAGGCGGCCAAGCGGCCCGTCTCGGCCAAGGCGGGGGCGGTGACGGATGTCGCCACCACGACCGGCGGCACGGGCTACTTCTATGTCGATGACACCGGCGGCGTCTGGTTCTACGGCGATGCGGCCCTGACCGGAGGCGGCTCTGGCGGCGGCTCTGGCGGCGGTTCGGGCGGCGGCTCTGGCGGCGGCACGGGTCCGGTCGATCCGGCCACCCTGCGCGGCATCGGCAGGACCGGCTCCTTCACGCTGAGCCCGCAGGACGTGGGCAAGCCCGTCCGCGTGGAGTTCGGCGCGTCGATCGAGAATGCGGTCATCGCGCTGACCGGCACGCAGTCGGCCAGCGATCCCTATACGCTGCGGATCGTGGACCGCGACGCGACCGGCTTCTCGGTCGTGCTGCAGGAATGGGAGTATCAGGACAACAAGCGCGGTCTGGCCGAAACCGTCTACTGGATGGTGGTCGAGGCAGGTGTCCACCAGCTGGCCGACGGCCGCGTGATCGAAGCGGGCACCGTCATCGCCGATGCGGCAGGGGTCGATCTGGCCTTTGCGGGCAAGTTCGCCTCGGCCCCTGTCGTGCTGACGCAGGTCATGTCCAACTTCCGCAAGGAAGCGGTGGACAGCGATCCCGTCGCGGTCACGGCCACGGGTGCGCGGATCCGGCTTGAATCCGAAGAGGCCCGCGCCGGTTCGGCAGGCAAGGAACTGGTGGGCTACATCGCCATCACCACGGGGACGGGCGTCCAGCGCGTCACCGATGGCGTGGACTCGACACGGCGCAACTTCAACATGACCGGCAACATGGCCGATCTGGTGATCCTTGCCGAAGAGCAGACGGCCAAGCAGCCGGATGCGGGCATGGTCAAGATCGGCACGGCATCGGGGTCTTCGGTCCAACTCTTCTTCGAGGAAGAGCAGTCGAGCGATCTCGAGACGACGCATGGCCGCGAGACGGTGGGCGTGGTCGGTCTGCAGGCGGGCGAAGTGCGCGGCGTGCGCCGCAGCGACGGCAACTGGGTTCCGCGCGCGGCACTGGAGCTGCTCGCCTCGCAAAACCCGACCGAGGCCCCCGTTGGCGGTGCAGCCGGACGGGCGGTCGTGGCGGCCACGCAGATCGCACGGCCCGTCCGTGTCGAATTCGGCAGCCGGATCGAGAATGCGGTGGTCGTGCTGACCGGCGTGGCCCAGACCTCGGACGAGCCCTATACGCTGCGGGTGCTGTCGCGGGATGCGACCGGCTTCACCTTCATGGTGGACGAGTGGGAGTATCAGGACGACAGGCGCAGCGCGGCGGTGACCGTGCACTGGCTGGCGATGCAGGCAGGGGTCCATACCCTGTCGGATGGCCGCGTGGTCGAGGTGGGCACGATGCTGGCCGATGACACCACGGGGTCGGTCAGCTTCGCCAACCGCTTCGCCAACGCGCCGGTCGTCGTGACCTCGGTCATGTCGGCGATCGACCCGACGGCGGTGGACTCGAGCCCGATCAGCGTCACCGCTTCGGGCTTCGAGGCGCGGCTGCAGGCCGAACAGGCGCGATCGTCCTTCAAGCGGTCGCAGGAACTGGTGGGCTACATGGCCTTTGGCATCGCGCCGAACGTCAAGCTGATGGCGACGGCCAGCCATTTCGGCATGAGCATCGCCTTCGACCAGTCGGTCGGGACACCGGTCGTGGTGGCAGATACGCAGACGCAGAGGGATGCGGATCCGCAATCCACCATGCTGTGGACCGTCGGGCCGCAGTCGGCCAGCATCTTCATCAGCGAGGAAGTCTCGCTCGATGCGGACCGCCGCCGTTCGCCGCTCGATACCGTGGGTCTTGCCGCCTTCAACCTCGGCCTGATCCGCGGCACGCGGACGGGCGATGCCTCGACCGTCTCGGAAGAGGCGATGGCCGCGGCACGTCAGGCCGGTGCCGCGCTGGTGGCCACCCAGAACGCCGTTCTGGGGGCGACGGGCAAGGTTCAGGTCACGGCGTCGCAGGTCGGACGTCCGGTCCGCGTCAACTTCGGCGCGGATATCCAGAACGCGGTCGTGGTGCTGACCGGCACCAACGCCAGCGCGACGGATCCCTACACGCTGCGGGTGCTGTCGCGCGATGCGACGGGCTTCACCTTCATGCTGGACGAGTGGGACTATCAGGACAACCGCCGCAGCGGCACGGTCACGGTGAACTGGATGGCGGTCGCCGCCGGTGTCCACCGCCTGTCCGACGGCCGTCTGGTCGAGGCGGGCACGACGCTGGCCGGCGCGAGCACGGGTTCGGTCAACTTCTCGGCCCCGTTCACGGCGGGTCCGGCGGTGCTGACCTCGGTCATGTCGTCGCATGACGACGCGGCGGTGGACTCCAGCCCGCTGGACATCACCGCGACCGGCTTCCAGGTGCGTCTGCAGTCCGAAGAGGGACGCGGCGCTGCACCGCGCGCGCAGGAACTTGTGGGATACATCGCCTTTGCCCTTGGCGGGGCGAGTGTCCGCACGGTCGAAGCGACGGGCAGCGCACGCAGCACCCCCTACGGGCGCAGCTTCACCAATGCCGTCGTGCTGGCCGATACCCAGACGATGCGCGACCGCGACACGCAAAGCGCGATGCTGTCGACCCAGTCGAACACGGCGGCAGCGGTGTTCGTGGGCGAGGAAGCCTCGGTCAGTGCCGACCTCAGCCGCTCCTCGGCCGAGACGGTTGCCATGGCCGTCTTCGAGGCAGGCATGCTGCGCGGCCAGCGCATCGGCACGGCCTCGACCGTATCGGCGGCCGATCTTGCGGCGGCGGCGAATGCGCCCGCCTTCCGCAGCATCGGCCAGTCCGGCGCGGTCAGCGTCACGGCGACACAGGCGCGCGCCCCGATCCGGGTGAACTTCAGCGGCCAGATCGACAACGCGGTGATCATGCTGACGGGGTCGCACCAGCGGGGCGATCCCTACACCGTGCGGATCGTGTCGCGCGATGCCACGGGCTTCTCGTTCGTGATCGACGAATGGTCCAACCAGGACCGTCGCCGCGCCCGGACCGAGACGATCCAGTGGGTCGCCGTCGCCGCGGGCCGCTATGTGATGCCCGATGGCCGCGTGATGGAGGTGGGCCTGACCGAAGCGGATACGACGCCGCGTGCGGTCACCTTCGGGTCGACCTTCACCGAAGCGCCGGTGGTCGTCACCTCGGTCATGTCGCGCAACGATACGCGGACTTCGGACAGCTCGCCGCTGAACGTGACGCGGACCGGCTTCTCGGTCGGGCTGAACGTCGAACAGCGGGCCACCGGCGCCTTTGCGCGCGAAACGGTCGGATACATCGCCATGTCGCGGGGCGGCACGACGCTGACGGGTCTGGCGGCGACGCTGGGCGTGTCGAGCACGGCCACGCCGTGGACCCCGGTCGGCACCAGTGCCGCCCCGATGGTCGTGGTGGCCGACACCCAGACGCGCAACCGCGCGGGGACGGTGGTGGTGAAGCTTGCGGAACTGACCGCGTCGAGCGCGCGGCTGCTGCTCGAGAAAGAGACGACGGGCGGCGCCGATATCAGCCACCCGGTCGAGACGGTCGGCATCCTCGCCTTCCAGCGGGGCCTGATCTATGGCCGCAGGCTGTGATCCGGTCTGCCCGGCACCTGTCATAAGGTGTCGGGCAGTCCATCCGACAGGCGGGGTCATCCCCGCGAAAGGCAAGGGTGGCCGACCTCTGTCGCGTTGCGGCATGGCCACGGCTGGGCGCAAGGGAGGGCGCGGACGACACGGGCAAGGAGACGGACAGGATGGTCGATAGCGCGCAACAGGCGCGATCCGGTGACGGCGCGGATGCCGACACGGCCTTCTGGGATCTGGCCCGACCGCTTGACCCTGCCCTGCGTATGGCGGGCTGGCTGCGCGGGCTTGCGACGGTGCTTGCCGGTTCGCCCGCACTCCGGCTGGTGCGGGTGGGGTTCGAGGGCTTCGGCACCGCGCTGGCGCTGCCCGAACACCTGCTGCCCTCGGATGCCGTGCGCCGCGCGCGGGACGAGGCGCTGTCGCGCGGGCAGCCCGCGCTTGCAGGCCATCTTCCCGGCCAGACGCCGGGCAAGCCGGGCATAACCGCCATTGCCATCCCTCTCGGCCTGCCGGTCGAGGGTCCGGCTGCGGGGTCGGCCCCGCCGGTCCTGACGCTGGAAGCCGAAATTCCCGATGCCGAGGCGCTGTCGGTCGTCATGACCCAGCTTTTCGTCGCGGCGGGCTGGGTCGGCACGACCCTGCTGCACGCGCGCAACACCGCTGCGGCCGAAGCCGAACAGGCGGCCATCGCGTCGCTGCAGGCGGTGGCGGCCTTTGTGACGCATCGCCGATTTTCGGAAGCCGCCCGCGCGCTGATGACCCATCTTGCCGACCGTTTCGGCTGCGACCGCGTGGCGCTGGGCCTTGCGCGGGGCCGCCGCATCCGGCTGCGCGCGATCTCGCATGCGGGGAATTTCTCGCGCTCGGTCGGGCTTGTGCGGCGGATCGAGGCCGCGATGGACGAGACGCTGGATCAGGAACGCGTCCTGCTCTGGCCGCTGCCGGAAACGGAAGGGCCCGATCTGGTCACCGAACGGCTGGCCGAACTGGCCGAGGGGCGCGCCGGCCACAGCGTTCTGGCGGTGCCGCTGTTCGACGGGGTGGGCCATCGCGGCGTGATCGTCTTCGAACGTTCGGACGGCAAGGGCTTCGATCCCGCGCTGATGGCCGAGATCGAGGCGCTGTGCAGCCTGCTGACCCCCGTCGTGCTGGAAAAGCGCGAGAATGACCGCTGGCTTGTCGTGCGCGCGCTGGTCGCGCTGCGCGATGCGGCACAGGGCGCGCTGGGCCGGCGGCATCTGGTGGCCAAATCGCTCGTTCTGGCGGGGGTGCTGGGGTTGGCCGCGCTGTTCGTCATCCGCGGCGACCGCGTGATCGTGGCCGAGGCGGTGGTGCAGGGCACCGAGATGCGGACCCTGTCGGCGGCCTTTGCGGGCTTCATCGCCGAAGCCCCCCACCGCGAGGGCGACCGCATCGAGGCGGGCGCGCTTCTGGTGCGGATGGACGACCGCGAATTCACGCTGGAACTGACGCGCCTTGCCGCGCTGCGGGCGCAGACGGAACTGGAACTCGACAAGGCGATCTCGGAACGCAACCGCGCCGAGGCGGGGCTGGTGGAATCGCGCCTGCGCCAGATCGCGGCGCAGATCGCACTGTCCGAACAGCAGATCGCCCGCAGCCGGATCGTCGCCCCCTTCGACGGGGTGGTGGTGTCGGGCGACCTCAGCCGCTCCATCGGGCGGTCGGTCGAACAGGGAGAGCCGCTTCTGACCGTCGCACCGCTGCGCGAATTCCGCGTGGACCTGATGCTGCCCGAGGATTCGGTCAATCTGGTGCAGGCGGGGCAGGCGGCGGCGCTGAAGGTGACGCCCCTGCCCGAACGGCGGTTCGACCTGACACTGGCCGAGACGATGCCCGTTGCGCGCTACGAGAACGGCCAGACCCGCTATCAGGCCGAGGCCCGCTTCGCCGCCCCGCCCGAGGGGCTGGTGCCCGGCATGGCGGGCGTGGCGCGGATCGCCACGGGGCGGGCCAGCCTCGCCACGCTGTGGTTCGGCCCGCTGGCCGACCGGCTGCGCCTGTGGCTGTGGCGGAACATGGCCTTCTGACATGGCCACCGCCTTCCTGTCATCGGACTGGTACCGCGTCGCGGACCTCAAGCTCAGGCGGCAAAGCCATGTGCGCGCCGCCCGCCATGTCTATCGCGGCGAGGTCTGGCACGTGCTGCAGGACCCGCAGACGGGCAAGTTCCACCGCCTACCCGAAACCGCCTATGCCTTCTTTGCGCGGCTGGACGGGCGGCGCACGGTGCAGGAACTGTGGCTGCGGCTGTGCCTGCTCTTTCCCGACCGACCGCCCTCGCAGACCGAGATGCTGCAGCTTCTCGCGCAGTTGCACCGCAGCGACCTGATCCTCGGCGACCGGCTTCCTAACCTGACCGAGGTGGACCGCCGCGCGCGCGAGGAGCAGCGGCGCACGTTTCTGGGTTACGTCAAGAACCCGATGTCGCTGCGTATCCCGCTGTTCGACCCCGAACCCTTCCTGCAGCGCACCGAATGGGTGGCGCGGCTGCTGTTCTCGCCCGTCGGTGCGGTGCTCTGGCTGGCGCTGGTGCTGGCCGCGCTGGTGGCGATGTTCGTCGGGCGCGACGCGCAGGCGCTGCCGGTCATCGACCAGATCGCCACCTCGACCAACCTGATCTATCTGGCGGTGGCCTATATCTTCGTGAAGGCGCTGCACGAGCTGGGCCACGGCTGGGCCGTCAAGCGCTGGGGCGGCGAGGTGCGCGAATTCGGGGTGATGCTGCTCGTCTTCTTCCCCGTTCCCTATGTCGATGCCTCGCAGGCCACATTCTTTCCCGAAAAGCGCCACCGGATGCTGGTCAGCGCGGCGGGCATCCTTGTCGAGCTTGCGGTGGCGGCGGCGGCCTTCCTCGTCTGGCAGGCGGCCGATCCGGGGCCGCTCAGGACGCTGGCCTACAACCTGATGCTGATCGGCGGCATCTCGACCCTGCTGTTCAACGGCAACCCGCTTCTGCGCTTCGACGGGTATTTCGTCTTTGCCGACGGGCTGGAAAGCCCCAATCTCGGCCAGCGGAGCAACCAGTATTTCTGGCATCTCGTGCGGCGAACGGTCCTGCGCGACCGCGACTCGCGCGCGCCCGTGACCGGCCCGCGCGAGGGGCCGCTGCTGTTCGGCTATGCGGTGACGTCCTTCGTGTACCGGATGTCGGTCCTGCTGTTCATCACCGTCTACCTGTCGGCCACCTTTCCGCTGATCGGGTGGGCGATGACGATCTGGGTGCTGGTGACGACCTTTGCCATGCCGCTGGGCAAGGGGCTGAAATATCTGGCGACGGACCCGACCATCGCGCTGATCCGCGGCCCCGTGCTGGGGCGGACGCTGGCCGTGGTGGCGGGGCTGGCCGCCGTGCTGTTCCTGCTGCCCCTTCCCCATGTGACCGAGGCCGACGCCGTGATCGACCCGCCGCAGGGCAGCGTCCTGCGCGTGCAGGGGCGCGGCTTCGTGGAACGCGTGCTGGTGACGCAGGGGCAAGAGGTGCGGGCGGGCGATCCGGTCCTGATGCTGGCCGATCCGTTCCTGAGCCTCGAACGCGGGCTGGCGCAGGCCGAGCTTGACGACGCGCAGAGCCGCCTCGACGCGCTGCCGCTGACCGACCGGAACGGGCGGCAGCTCTGGCAAGAGCAGGTCGCCTTCGCGCGGGCCAAACTGGCCGACATGACGCGGCGCGATGATCTTCTGGTCGTGCGGGCCGCCGTCGCGGGACGGGTCTACCTGCCCGATCTGGCGGGGCTGACCGACCGGCATCTGCGGCAGGGCGATCCGGTGGGGGCGATCCTGTCCGCCGGGCCAAGCCGCTGGCGCGTCGCGGTGCCCGCGACCGAGGCCCCCGACGTCGATGACAGCACCCGCCGGATCGAGCTGATCCCGCGGCTCGGCGATGGCGAAAGCCTGCCCGCCCGCATCGCGCTTCGCGCGCCCGAGGTGACGACCGCGCTGCCGTCCTACGCGCTGACGACCAAGGCCGGTGGCCGCTTGCTGGCCGATCCGGATTCCGAAAGCCCCGTCAGCCTGCAGCCCGTGGTGAACTATGTGCTGGCGGTCGATGCCACCGACACCATGGCCCCCCTGCCGCAGGGCGCGCGGGCGCGGGTGCGCTTCGTCCACGACCCGTCGCCGGTGGGGCCGCGGATGTGGCGGTCGCTGGAGCGGACCTTCCTGCGCGTCTTCGGGGGCTGATCGATGACCGCGCGCCTGCTGCCCGAGATCGAGGAATATCCCGAACGCCAGACGGACACGCTGACGGATTGGGATGCCCGCATCCTGCGGGTGATCTCCTCGCTCGATCCGCGGCGCTGGATCCGGCGCGGCTGGGGCGGGACGCACCGCTTCGCCCGCGCCGTGGCGGCCGAGGCCGCGCGCCTTGCCGACCGTCCTGCCGATCCGGCCCGCCTGCGCGACAAGGCGCTGGCCCTGCGCCGCGCGGTCCGGCGCGGGCGGGTGACGGACGGCACGCTCGCCCCCGTGGTGGCCGAGGTCTGCGAGGCCGCGCACCGCGTGCTGGGCAAGCGGCCCTATGCCGTGCAGGTGGTGGTGATCCGCTGCCTCTTCGACGGCGAGGTGGCCGAGATGGGCACGGGCGAAGGCAAGAGCCTGACCGCCGCCATCGGCGCGGCGACGCTGGCGCTGTCGGGGCGGCGCGTGCATGTGATGACGGTGAACGACTACCTGTCGGAACGCGATGCCGAAACCTTCGGCCCGCTGTTCGCCGCCCTTGGCCTGACATCGGGCTGCATCACGGACCAGACGCCGCCCGACGGGCGCAGCGGCATCTACCGCCGCGACATCATCTTTTCGGCGGCGAAGAACATCCTCTTCGATTACCTGCGCGACCGCACCGGCGCGGCGGCGGCGCATCTGAACGGCCTGCCGCGCAAGCTTGCCACGCTGGGGGCATCGGGCACGGGCCGACGCGGCGCGGCGGCGCTGCCGATCCTGACCGGCCTCGATGCCGTGATCGTGGACGAGGCGGACTCGGTCCTCATCGACCAGGCGGCGACGCCCTTCATCCTGTCGGCGGGCGAGGCGTCGCTGGGCGGGCTGGACCGCGCCACGCTGCAGCGCTGTCTCGACATGGCGCGCGGTCTGCGCGAGGGGCGCGACTTCATCCGCTCGGACGTGCTGCGCCGCGTGAACCTGACCGATGCGGGCCGCGCGCGGCTGGAGGTGCGGCGCGGCGGGGCCGAGGGGCTGCTGGCCGTGCCCCCCGTGCGCGACCACCTGATCGGGCAGGCGCTGGTCGCGCTGCACATGCTGGAACGCGACCGCGACTACCTGCTGACCGAAAAGGGCCTTGCCATCATCGACGAAAGCACGGGCCGCCTGATGCCGGACCGGCAATGGTCCGAAGGGCTGCACCAGTTCGTGGAACTGAAGGAAGGGCTGGAGCCGTCCGAGATCCGCACCACGCTGGGGCGCATCACCTTCCAGCGGTTCTTCCCGCGCTACCGTCTGGTCTGCGGCATGACCGGCACCGCCCGCGACGCCGCGCGCGAGCTGTGGGAGGTCTACGGTCTGAAGGTCCGCCGCATCCTGCCGCGCAAGCCCGACATCCGCCGCTGGACGCCGGTCCGCATCCTGCCCGATGCGGCCGCGAAATGGCAGGCGGTGGCCGAACTGGCGGTGGCCCTGTCGGCCAAGGGCGCGCCGGTGCTGATCGGGACGCGCAGCCTTGCCGCATCGCATGCCTGCGCCGAGGTGCTGTCGCGGCTTGACCAGCCCCATGCCCTGCTGACCGCCGAACAGGTCGCCGCCGAGGCCGCGATCGTCGCCGAGGCGGGGGCGGCGGGGCGGGTCACCGTGGCCACGAACATGGCGGGGCGCGGGACCGACATCCTGCTGTCCGATGCCGCGCGGGCGGCGGGCGGGTTGCAGGTGGTGCTGACGGAACTGCACGACAACCGCCGCATCGACCGCCAGCTGTTCGGGCGCTGCGGACGGCAGGGCGATCCGGGGGCGGTGCATCGCATCCTCAGCCTCGGGGACGAGATCGCGGTGACGCAGGGCCCCGTGCTGCGTGCGGCGCTGGCGCTTTCGCTGCGGCTGGGCGGGGCGCGGGCCTGCCATGCGGCGATGGTGCTGGTGCAGCGGCTGCAGACGCGGCGCGGCGAACGGGCGCGGGCCGATCTGGCGAAACAGGAACGGATGCGGGAACGGCAGCTTGCGCTGTCGGGGCGGCTGGAATGACGGGAACGGGGAACGGGATGCGCTGGGTGACAGGGTGCTTCGGGCTGATGCTGGCGATGGGGGCGGGCGCTGCGGGCGCGCGCGGCCTGCCGCCCCATGACGTGCGCTTCGATCCGGTGGCGGGGCAGTGCCACGTCCTGCTGCAACCCGCCGATACGACGGGCGAGACACCGCCCCGCCTGCGCCTGAGCGCGGGGATGACGGAGGAGGAGGACTTCGCCCTCGCCATCGACGGGGTGCAGGCGGTGGAGGCCGTGCTGGTGCGCCGTGGCGAACGGCTGCCCTTCCTGCCGCGCGCGGGCATGACCGCCGCCGCGCTGCTGGAGGATCCGGTCTGGTCGCAGCTTGCCGCCCCCCCGCCCCCCGCCGATCTGCCCCCCGCCGACGCGCCCGAAGCGACGGCGGCCCCCGCCGAGGGCGGCGCCGTGGCCGCGGCCGCGCCTGCGGTCCCGGACAGCCTTTTCCTGACCGTCAAGGATGCGGGCGGGCGCTATTCCAGTTCGCGCTATGACGGGCTGACGCGCGAGGATGTGCTGCGCCTGTTGCGGCTGGCCTGCGGGGCGCGGGGCATCGCGGCCCCCGCCCTGACCGTGGTGGAACACAGGGCGGCGGAAGCGGCGCTCGACCTGACGGATGCCGACCGTCTGGCCCTGCGCCGCCTGCTTGCCGCGCGCTACGGCAGCGACGGCACCGATGTGGGCGACGGCGTGCGCTTCACCGTGACCGACCGCCGCCATATCCAGCAACTCAACACCGAGGCGGGCCATCCCTCCGGCGATTACCTCTGGCCCGAGGCGGTCCCCGCCCTGCTGGAGGAGGCCGCCGCACAGGCCCCCGCAGAGGCCCCCGCAGAGGCGGGCGCGATGGCCGCGGGAGAGACGCTGATCTCGCGCCATGGCGACTGGGCGGTGACGGGGGCGGGCGCGGTCTGCCGCAGCGCCACCGTCGCCGTGGGGGCCGAAGGGCTGGCACCGGGCCTGAGGATGGAATTCGCGGTGGACCGTTCGGGGCGCGGCGGGATGATGGCGATCGATCTGGTCAAGCCCAACCCCTTCCGCGCGGACATGCCGCTTGTCGCCTCGGTCGACGGGCAGGGCTACGCGCTGGTGGTGGAGCCGTCCTCCGGCGCGGTGATCCCGCGCCCGCAGCCCGACGGCTCCATGACACGCGACGTGACGGTCGCGCTCAGGCGTGGCGCGTCGGTGGTGATCGAGGGGGTGTCCGCCGTCACCGGCGCGCCTGCCCGCGTGGCCTTCAGCGCCAAGGGATTTTCAGCCGCCTTCGCCGCCATGGCGCAGGCCTGCGACCGCGCGGCGGTGATGGGATGGATCGAATGAAACGCCTGCTTCTTGCCGCGCTGATCGCGGTTGCCGCCGCCCCTGCCGGTGCCGACGAGGTGGTGGCGCGGCTCTCGCCGCTGCCGGTTCTGGATGCCGATGGCGCGGTCAGCGGCAGCGCCGAGGTCCCCTTCGGCGCGCGGCTGCAGGTCCTGTCGATGGACGCAGCCACGGTGACGGTCGCGGACGCATCGGGCGATCCGCTGCGGCTGCGGGCGGGGGACGTGCTGCGCCTGCCGCCCGATGCCGCCGCTCTGCGGACCGATGCGGCGGCGGGGGCGGGGCGTCCCGACCTGCCGCTCTGGGACAGCGCGCTGCGGGCGCGGGCCTATCTGGGCGATCCCGCCGCGGCGGGCGCGCGCCCCGTGCTGGCGCTGCCCGGATCGTCGGATCTGCCCGATCTGGCCCTGCCCGTCCTGTCGGCGCAGCCGGTCGGGACGACGCTCGGCACCACCGCCACGCTGGTCGAGGTGCTGATGCCCCTGCGGCCCGCCGATCTGGCGACGGGGGCGGGCGGCGCGGGCGGGATCATGCTGCATGTCGTCACCGATGGCGGCGACTATGCGGCGGGCTTCGCGCGCGCCACGCTCGATCAGGTGTCGCGGCGGCTCGCCTCGGACGAGGGGTTCGGCGGGGCGGCGCTGCGCGCCTCGCGGCAGGTGATCTTCGACACGGGCGCCCTGCGCTTCGAGGGCGAGGTGCCGCCCAGCCGCCTGCGCGCCGAATGGCCCGCCCCCGAGCCCTCCGATCAGGCGGGGGGCCTCGGTGCGGCGCTGGCCGATGCCGTCGCGCGGCTGGACGAGGTGATCCGCCCCGATGACGGGGCGGTGCATGTCATCCTGATCCTCGTCGGGCCGGGACTGGCGCAGGACGACGCGACAGGTGCGGCCGCGCAGGCGGCCGGAGAGCGTCTTGCCGCGCTGCGGCAGGCGGGGGCCGATCTGCGCGGCATCGTGCTGCTGCAGGCGACGCCCGAGCCCAATCCCGCCAACGACCTGATGGTGCAGACGCTGTCGGGCGGCGTTCCGGCGCGCAGCCTCGGCTTCGGGGGGGATGTGCTGGGGGAAATGCAGGCGCTGGTAGCGGCGCGTCCGCAGGATGCGGCGGACGGGCCGGACTGCGCGGGGACGGTGGCGGCGGGACTGCCCTGCCTTGTTGCGCTGGACGAAGGGGCGGGGGCGCTGGCGGCAGGGACCGCCGCGGGGGGGGCGGACTGGATCGCCGCGCCGCTGTGGCTGGTGGCGGAATCGGCCCCGTTCCGGATCCTGCCCGCGGGGTTTTCGGCCGCCGATGCGGCGCCGGAACAACCCGCGATCAGGGCCTGCCTTGCGCTGGGGCAGGTCTGGGCCGCCGGACTGTGCCAGCCGCCTGCGATCGATGCCGATGGCCGGACGCAGGAACTGTCGCGCCAGATCGCCGATCTTGTCGCGCGGTCCGAAACGGCCGAGGAGGCGCTGCAGGCCGCCGTCGATGACCTTGCCGCCGCCGAGGAGGCGCGCGCGGATCTGGCAGAGCGTCTGGATGGCGCGCTGGCCGAGACCGGCGAGTTGCAGTCCGCGCTGGCGCGGGCCGAGGAAGAGGCAGAGGCGCAGGCCCTGCGTCTGGCCGCGGCCGAGGACGAGCTTGCCGCGCTGGCGGACGAGGCGCGGGCCTTGCGCGACGATCTGGCCGCGCGGGACGCGGCCCTCGACGAGGCGCAGGTCATGCTCGATGACGCGCGCCGCATGGCCGGGGAACAGGCCGCGCGCGATGCCGAACGGATCGCCGCGCTCGATGGCGCGCTGGCCGAGGCGGGGGCGCAGGCCGACGCGCAGGCCGAGGCGCTTGCGCTGGCGGCGGACCAGCTGGCCGAGGAACGCGCCCGCGCCGCGGAAGAGGCTGGCGCCCTCGAACAGGCGCTGGCCGACAGGACGGCCGAGGTGGACGACCTGACCGCGCGGCTGGCCGCCCTGCAGGCCGAAGCCGCCGAGGCGCTGGCCGCCGCCGAAAGCGACGCGGCGGGGTTGCGGCAGGCGGTGGAGGATCGGACGGCCGAGGTTGCGGCCCTTGGCGAACGGCTGGCCGAGGCCGAGGCGGCAGGAACCGCCGCCGCCGCAGGACATGCGGCGGAGCTTGCCGCCGAACAGGCCGCGCGCCAGACGGCCGAGGCGTCGCTGCAAGAGGCGCTCGCGCGGATCGGCACGCTTCAGGAACGGGCAGAGGCGCTGGCGCGCGATGCGGCGGAGGGGGGCGCGGCGGATGCGGCGCTGGTCGCGCAGATCGGCGAGGAACAGGCACGGCGCACGGCGGCAGAGGCCGATCTTCTGGCAGAGCGGGAGGCGCTGGCCAAGGCGCGCGAAGACGCAAGCGCTGCGCAAGAGGCGCTTGCCATGGCCGAGGCCGCATCGCGTGACGCCGCCGGTCGCGCGGCGGCGCAGGTGGCGCGTCTGGAAGCCGATCTTTCCGCGATGGCCGAGGCCGGAGCCGGCCTTCAGGCCCGTGCCGACAGGGCCGAGGCCGAGGTGGCGCGCCTGATGGCGGAACTTGCCGCGCTGCGCGAGGGTGCGGCGGCGATGGCCAGCACGGCATCCGACAGCGCCGCGCCCGAAACCGTCGTGGCCGCCGGCCCCGCGCCGCGGCCCCGCCCGCGCCCTGCCGCGCCGCAAGCCGTGGCGCAGGCGGCCCCGCCGGCAGAGCCCGAACCCGCTGCCAAACCACAGGCCGAGGCGCCTGCGGGCGGGCTTGGACTGCTGGCCTCTGACGGCCAGCCCGCGCCCGCGGCACGGCGGCGCGTCGCGCCCGCCCAGCAGGCGCCGCAACTGAACGGTTGCGCCTTCCAGTGGGTCGGATCGGAGGGGCGTCTGGTCTGCCCGTAAGCGGGCTTGCGGGAACGGGCTTGCAGGGCGGGGGGGCGGGGCGTCAGGGCCCCGCCAGCTCGATCCGGCAGCGCTGGCCTGCGACGATCCGGTTGCCCGGATTGTCCAGCGCCACGCGCAGGCCAAAGGTGCGCGAGGCCGCGTCGAAAACCGGATCGACCGACAGCACCTCGGCCTCGATCACGGTGCCTGCGGGCAGTTCGGGCATCACCCGCACCTTGCTGCCCGCCGCGACCGAGGCATGCAGTTCGGCGGGCAGGTAGGCATCGACATGGATCGGGTCGGTCTGGGCAAGGATCGCCACGGGCTTGTCGGTCGTGGCGAATTCGCCGCCCGACAGGCCCAGTTCCAGAACCACCCCCGAGATCGGCGCGCGGATGAAGGTATTCTCCAGCGCGGTGCGGGCCCGCTCGGCCTCGGCCAGCAGGGCGCGGCGGTCCACCTCGGACTGCTTCAGTTCGGATTCCGCAAGGGCAAGGCCGAAGCGCAGCTCCTCGACCTTGACCTGGCTCTGGGCCTGCTGGCGTTCCAGCGCCTCGGCCCGTTCCAGCTGCGCCCGCGCAAAGGCCACGCGCGCGGTCTGCGCGTCGATCGCGGCGGTCGAGGCGGCGCGCAGTTCCAGAACCTGCAGGGTCGCGCGCTCCATCGAGGATTCGAGCGTGGCGATCACATCGCCCTCTTGCACGGTCTGTCCGCGGCGGGCCTCGACCTTGTCGATCCGGCCCGGGGCGGCGGCGGCAAGGCGGATCACGCGGGCGGGGTCCATCACGCAATCGAACGAGGTCGCGGCAAGGACGGGCGTCGCGGCGGTCGCGGCGAGCAGCGCCAAGAGCGCGGGGACAAGGGGCAGCGGGGCGGTGCCGCGTCTCGGCATGGTCATTCTCCGTGGATGGGATGTGCCGCGCCTGCGGGGGGCAGGGGCGACAGAAGGGCGGCCTCGTCCCCGAAGCGGCGCAGATAGGCCGTGGTCAGGCCCAGACATTCGGTGGCCCCGCAGCGCTGGCGGTGCGGGCAGGTGTAGAACCCGTTGCGGTCGAAGCCTTCCCAGAACGCCTCGTCGATCACCAGAAGCGGCTGGGTGTTGACCAGCGCGTCGCGGTCATCGCCCATCAGGCATTCGGGCACGTTCTTGACTTCGACCAGACGGCCCGCGCGGCGGGCGGCGGCGATGGCGGCCCGCAGCGGCGGCATCAGGCGCACGAGCGGCACGCAGAGCGCCTTGTGGTCCACCTCGTCCATCGGGAAGAAGTTCCAGAACTCGTGCTGCACGACCGTCCGGTAGCCGGCAAAGGCTGCGACCACGGCTTCCAGCTCGTCCACGCTTTCGGCGGTGATCACGGTGTTGGTGATGATGGCCACATGCGGAAAGCGCGTCTCGATCAGGTCGATGCCCGCGCGCATGCGCTGCCAGCTTCCGGCGACCTTGGTGATGGCGTCGTGGCGCGCCTCGCTGCCTGCGGTGACCGAGATGAAGAATTCGTCCGCCCCCGCCGCCACCAGCCGTTCCAGATAGTCGGGGCGGTGCAGTTGCATGCCATGGGTCTGGATGCGGATATGGCCGAAACCGGCGGCCTTGGCGCGGGCCACGATCTCGGGCAGGTCGCGGCGCAGCGTGATCTCGGCCCCGGTCAGCACCAGCCCGTCCCATTGCCCCGTCGCGGCCTGTTTCTGCAGCACGGCGTCGAAATCGGCGCCTTCGGTCGGGGCCAGTTGCGACATGGTGCCTTCGATCATGCAATGGGTGCAGCGCAGGTTGCAGCGGAA
>JBEEOG010000183.1:0-5781 GCA_041191745.1 Pseudomonadota bacterium
GGATCGAGGCACATCATCTAGATATTGGCGAAGCCCCTTGCAAAGGAGACCCCTTTGGGCATCAGCGCGTTGACCCCCCCGACCCGTGCCGAGGACATCGTGGAAACATTGCTGGAATTCCCCGACAACCGGCTTCTGATCGACCTCTGCGGCGAATTCGACCGGAACCTCGCGCAGATCGAACACCAGATGGGGGTCCACATCCTGCGGCGCGGCAACCGGCTGGCGGTGATCGGGGACAAGGGCGCGCGGGAACAGGCGGCGGCGGTGCTCAGGGCGCTTTACGCGCGGCTGGAATCGGGGCGCGGGGTCGCGGCGGGCGATATCGACGGCGCGATGCGGATGGGCCGCCCCATGCCCGACCGCGCCGTGGCCGAGGGCGAACAGATCGAGATGTTCGGCGGGGGCATGGAACTTCGCACCCGCAAGAAGCCGATCGAGCCGCGGACCGAGGCGCAGAAGGCCTATGTCGCGAACCTTTTCCAACACGAGCTGGGCTTCGGGATCGGGCCGGCGGGGACGGGCAAGACCTATCTCGCCGTCGCCGTGGGCGTGACCATGTTCATCTCGGGCGCGGTCGAGAAGATCATCCTGTCGCGTCCGGCGGTGGAGGCGGGCGAGCGGTTGGGCTTCCTGCCCGGCGACATGAAGGAGAAGGTCGATCCCTACATGCAGCCGCTTTACGACGCGCTGAACGACTTCCTGCCGCAAAAGCAGGTGCAGAAGCTGATCGAGGAGAAGCGGATCGAGATCGCGCCCTTGGCCTTCATGCGCGGGCGGACGCTGTCCAACGCCTTCATCGTGCTGGACGAGGCGCAGAACGCCACGACCATGCAGATGAAGATGTTCCTGACCCGTCTGGGCGAAGGCAGCCGCATGGTCATCACCGGCGACCGCACGCAGGTGGACCTGCCGCGCGGCACGGCATCGGGCCTTGCCGATGCCGAGCGCATCCTGAAGGGGGTGAAGGGCGTGAGCTTCAACTACTTCACGTCGAGGGACGTGGTGCGCCACCCGCTGGTGGGCCGCATCATCGAAGCCTACGAGGCGCATGAGGGCGACGCGTAACCGGACAGGGGGCGCGGGCACAGCCCGCGGCGCAGTTTACCGGACAGAGGGCACGGGCACAGCCCGCGGCGCAGTTAACCAGACCGAGGGCGCGGGCACAGCCCGCGCCCGGGCCATTCCTCTCGCCTCCGCGCCTGCGCGCTGCGGCTCGGACGGGGGGCGCCGCCCCCGTCGCGGCAGGGCCGCGACTCCCCCGGGATATTTGGCGAAGGGGAAGGGGGTTTGTGTTTTGCCCCCTTTGGCGCTATGGCGCGGGCCATGAACGAGCAACTTGTCGATTGCGTCATCGAGGACGCGCGCTGGGAGGCCTTCGGGCTGGAGGCGCTGGCGGGCCGTGCCTGCGGGGCGGCGCTGGACCATCTGGGGATGGGGCAGGCGGGCTATCTGGTCGTGGTCATGGGCTGCGACGACGCCCGCATCGCCGCGCTGAACGCCGATTTCCGCGGCAAGCCCAAGCCCACGAACGTGCTGAGCTGGCCGTCCGAGGACCGCGCGGCGGCGGAAGAGGGCGGCGCGCCCGACCTGCCGCCTGCGGGCGATGCCTACGATCCGGCCGAGCTGGGCGATATCGCGCTGGCCTGGGAAACCTGTGCGGCGGAGGCCGCCGAACAGGGCAAGACGATGGCGGCGCATGTGACGCATCTCGTCGTGCACGGCCTGTTACATTGCCTGGGCTACGATCACATGACGGAGCCGGATGCCGCCGTGATGGAAGGGCACGAGGTGGCGATACTTGCCAGCCTTGGCCTTTCTGACCCATATTCGTGATTGCCCCGCGCGACGGGGTGTTTTGGACAAGGACCGATGGGCAGTAGCAACGACGGGTCTAGTGCGGCGCAGGGCGCGCCGGCCATGACCGCCGATACGGAACCGGACCCGCAGCCACGCGGGTTCCTCGGGCGACTTCTGAGCGCCTTCCAATCCTCGCAGGATGTGCAGCAGGCCGATGGTGCGGCGTCCGCTTCGGGCGGACATGCGCCCGCGCCGGTGCAGGGACCCGGCATGGTGAACCTGCGGCGCCTGCGCGTCGATGACGTGGCGGTGCCCAAGGTCGATATCGCGGCGGTGCCGCTCGATATCGGCAAGGACGAGCTGGTCGAGGTCTTCCGCCAGCACGGCTTTTCGCGTCTGCCGGTCTACAAGGGCACGCTCGACCATCCGCAGGGGCTGGTGCTGCTCAAGGACCTTGCGCTGACCCATGGCTTCGGCGCGGGGGGGCGGTTCTCGCTCAAGCGGCTCTTGCGGCCCGTGCTTTACGCACCGCCCTCGATGCCGATCGGGGTGCTCTTGCAGAAGATGCAGCGCGAGCGCGTGCACATGGCGCTGGTGATCGACGAATATGGCGGGGTGGACGGGCTTGTCACCATCGAGGACCTGATCGAGACGGTGATCGGCGAGATCGAGGACGAGCATGACGAGGCGGAAGGCGCGCTCTGGAAGGAAGAGAAGCCCGGCGTGATCCTCGCGCAGGCCAATGCGCCCCTCGAAGAGATCGAGGCCGCGATCGGCATCGCCCTGCGGACGGGCGAGGATGACGAGGAGATCGACACGCTGGGCGGCATCGTCTTTCTACGCACGGGCCGCGTGCCCGCGCGGGGCGAGATCGTGGCGCATGAGAGCGGGGTGGAGTTCGAGGTCGTCGATGCCGATCCCCGCCGTATCAAGCGCCTGCGCCTGCGGCTGCCCGGTGCGGTGGCCGTCCCCCCCGTGCCGGTCGGCGAGGCGGAGTGAGGGCAGCGCTGCGGAGCCTTGGGCGCGGCTGGCCGGGGCGTCGCGCCCTTGGCCTTGCCGCGCTGACGGGCGTGCTTGCGGCGGCGGGTCAGGCGCCCTTGGGCTGGTGGTGGCTGGCGCTGCCCGCCTATGCCGCGCTGGTCTGGCAGGTCGCACGGGCGGGGCAGGGGGCCGGGCAGAGGGCCGGGCAGGGCGCGGGCTGGATCGCATGGGCGGCGGGGGCGGGGCATTTCGCCGCCGCGCTGAACTGGATCGTCGAGCCCTTCCTGATCGATCCCCTGCGGCATGGCTGGCTGATCCCCTTTGCCGTGCTGGGCCTGTCGGGGGGGCTTGCGCTCTTCTGGGGGGCGGCGGGCTGGGTCGCGGGGCGGCTGCGCCTTGGCGCGGCGGGCTTCGCGGTGGCGCTGACGCTGGCCGAGATGGCGCGGGGCGTCGTGCTGACGGGGTTTCCTTGGGCGCTGCCGGGCCATATCTGGATCGGCTGGGCGCCCGCACAGCTTGCGGCGCTCGCGGGGCAGAACGGGCTGACGCTTTTCACGCTGCTGGCGGCGGCGGGGCTGGCCAGCCTGCGGCCCCTGCCCTTTGTCGCGGCGCTGGCGTTGGTGGGGGCGGCCTTCGGCTATGGCGCGTGGCGGCTGGACCAGCCGGACCCCGCGCCGCGCGACGTGACGCTGCGCCTGATCCAGCCCAATGCCGAACAGCACCTGAAATGGGATCCCGAACGGGCGCGGCTCTATTTCGACCGACAGTTGGCCCTGACCGCCGAAGGGCCGCGCGTGGACCTGACGGTCTGGCCGGAAACGGCGGTGCCCTATATCCTCGAGGATTATCCGCAGGTGGCTGACATGATCGCCCAAGCGGGGCGCGGATCACCTGTGGCGCTGGGCGTTCAGCGGGTCGAGGATGCGCCGGATGGAAGCTGGCGGATCTGGAACAGCCTTGTCGTCCTCGGGCCGCAGGCCGAGCGGCTGGCGGTCTATGACAAGTTCCACCTTGTCCCCTTCGGCGAATACATCCCCTTCGGCGATCTGGCCTATGACCTTTTCAGCCTGCGCGCCTTTGCGGCGCAGGTGGGCGGGGGCTACAGCGCGGGCAGGGCGCCGGCGATCCTCGACCTCGGGCCGGACCTGGGGCGGGTGCAGCCGCTGATCTGCTACGAGGCGGTCTTTCCCGCGATCCTGCGCGCGACCGGAGAGCGGGCGGACTGGATCCTGCAGATCACCAACGATGCGTGGTTCGGGGTCCTGACGGGGCCGTTCCAGCATTTCGCGCTGGCCCGCCTGCGCGCGGTGGAGCAGGGGCTGCCGCTCGTGCGCGTGGCCAATACGGGGGTGACGGCGGTGATCGATGCGCGCGGGCGCGTCGTGGAGGCCCTGCCGATGGGTGTGGCCGACCGGCTGGATGCGGCCCTGCCCGCGTCCCTTGCCCCCACGCCCTATGCCCGCTGGGGCGAATGGCCGGTCCTGCTGTGTCTTGCGGGTGTCGCGGCTGCAACGATGCTGCGGCGCAGGATCAAGGTTGCTTGACCGCATGCCTGACCGCCGCTAGGCGTGTCCTCCTGAACCGCCACAACGGCTTCCTGGCGTGGCGGGGATCAAACCCCAATGGAGCACTTCCCATGTCCCGCAAGAATTACGTGTTTACCTCCGAGTCCGTGTCGGAGGGGCATCCCGACAAGGTCTGTGACCGGATCTCGGATGCCGTCCTCGACGCCTTCATCGCCATCGAACCCAATGCCCGTGTCGCTTGCGAGACGTTCGCCACCACCAAACGCGTCGTCGTCGGCGGCGAGGTGGGTCTGTCCGATCCCAAGAAGCTGAAAGAGATGATGGGCCAGATCGACCCCATCGTCCGCGCCTGTGTCAAGGACATCGGCTACGAGCAGAAGAAGTTCCACTGGGAGACGATCAAGGTCCACAACTACCTGCACGAACAGTCCGCCCATATCGCGCAGGGCGTGGACAAGGACGGGGCAGGCGATCAGGGCATCATGTTCGGCTATGCCTGCAAGGAAACGCCGGAACTGATGCCCGCGCCGATCCAGTATTCCCATGCGATCCTTCGCAAGCTGGCCGAGGTGCGGAAGTCCGGCAAGGAGCCGACCCTGCGCCCCGACGCGAAGAGCCAGATCTCGCTGCGCTACGAGGACGGGAAGCCCGTCGAGGTGACCTCGATCGTGCTGTCCACCCAGCACGAGAAGAAGAGCCAGACCTCCAAGCACATCCGCGCGATCGTGGAGCCCTATATCCGCGAAGTCCTGCCTTCGGGTTGGATCACCGACAAGACGGAATGGTGGGTGAACCCGACGGGGACCTTCGTGATCGGGGGCCCCGATGGCGATGCGGGCCTGACGGGCCGCAAGATCATCGTGGACACCTATGGCGGCGCGGCCCCGCATGGCGGCGGTGCCTTCTCGGGCAAGGATCCGACCAAGGTGGACCGTTCGGCGGCTTACGCCGCGCGCTATCTGGCCAAGAACGTGGTCGCGGCCGGTCTGGCCGAGCGCTGCACGCTGCAGGTGTCCTATGCGATCGGGGTGGCAAAGCCGCTGTCGATCTATGTCGACACCCATGGCACGGGGCAGGTCGAGGCCGCCGCGATCGAGCGGGCGGTGATGGACTGCATGGACCTGACGCCGCGCGGCATCCGCGAGCATCTGGGGCTGAACAAGCCGATCTATGCCCGCACCTCGGCCTATGGCCATTTCGGCCGCGCGCCGGAAAAGGATGGCGGCTTCTCGTGGGAGAAGACGGATCTGGCCGACAAGCTGGCCAAGGCGGTCAAGTAAGCTCGCCCGAAAGGGGATGCGAAGGGGGCGCGGCGGCAACGCCGCGCCCTTTCGCTTTGCGGCGCGGGCCGTTCCGGCCCGCACGCCAGGCGCTTTTTCCCGCGCCATCGCGCGGGAAAAAGCAGGGGGGCGGCTGCCCCCGTCCTGCGCCATGGGCGCAGGACTCCCCCGCGGATATTTGGGCAGAGAAAACG
>JBEEOG010000184.1:0-20946 GCA_041191745.1 Pseudomonadota bacterium
GCCCTCGCCCGCCAGACGGATGCGGGTGCCGGTTTCCACGCCTGCCGGAATGTTCACCGACAGCGCGCGTTCCTTTTCCACCCGTCCCGCGCCGCCGCAAGACCGGCAGGGATTCTTCACGATCTGGCCCATCCCGTTGCAGGTGGGGCAGGTGCGTTCCACGGTGAAGAACCCCTGCTGCGCGCGCACCTTGCCCATGCCCGAACAGGTCGGGCAGGTGACGGGCTCTGCCCCGCCCTCGGCCCCCGTGCCGCGGCAGGTGTCGCAGGCGACCGAGGTGGGCACGTTGATCGTCTTCTGCACGCCCTGATGCGCCTCTTCGAGAGAGACGCGCAGGTTGTAGCGCAGGTCCGATCCGCGTTGCGCACGCGACCGCGCCCCGCCGCCACGGCTGCCGCCCATGAAATCGCCGAAGAGATCTTCGAACACGTCGGAAAAGGCGGATGCGAAGTCGGCGTTCCCGCCATAGCCGCCACCCCCGCGCCCGCCCCCCATGCCGCCTTCGAAGGCCGCGTGACCGTAGCGGTCATAGGCGGCTTTCTTGTCGGCATCCTTCAGCACGTCATACGCCTCGTTCACTTCCTTGAACTGGGCTTCGGCGTTGGGGTTGTCGGAGTTGCGGTCGGGGTGCAGTTCCTTCGCCTTCTGGCGATAGGCCTTCTTCAGCTCCTCGGCCGAAGCGCCGCGCGAAACCCCGAGGATGTCGTAATAGTCACGCTTTGCCATCTGGCAAATCCCCTCTCAGAACCGGGCGGGGGCGGACCGTTTCCGGACCGCCCCCTTTCCGATTCACGCGGTCTTACTTCCGCTTGCCTTCGCCAAGATCTTCGAAATCGGCATCCACGATGTCATCATCCACATCGCGGGGGCTGTCGGCTTCCTTGCCCTCGGCCTCGGACTGGCTGGCCTTGTAGATCGCCTCGCCCAGCTTCATCGCGGCTTCGGTCAGGTTCTGGATGCCGCCCTTGATCTTGTCGGCATTGTCGGTCTTGAGCGTGTCTTCCAGCGCACCCATCGCCAGTTCGATCGCCTCGACGGTGGACGGATCCACCTTGTCCCCATGTTCCGACAGCGATTTCTTGGTGGAATGGAGCAGGCTTTCGGCCTGATTCTTGGTTTCCACAAGCTCGCGGCGCTGGCGGTCGGCTTCGGCATTGGCTTCGGCGTCGCGGACCATCTTTTCGATATCCTCGTCCGACAGCCCGCCCGAGGCCTGGATGGTGATCGCCTGTTCGCGGTTGGTGCCCTTGTCCTTGGCCTTGACCGTCACGATGCCGTTGGCGTCGATGTCGAAGGTGACCTCGATCTGGGGCATGCCGCGCGGGGCGGGCGGGATGTTTTCAAGGTTGAACTGGCCCAGCATCTTGTTGTCGGCGGCCATCTCGCGCTCGCCCTGGAAGACGCGCAGGGTGACGGCGTTCTGGTTGTCCTCGGCGGTCGAGAAGATCTGGCTCTTCTTCGTCGGGATCGTGGTGTTGCGGTCGATCAGGCGGGTGAAGACACCGCCCAGCGTTTCGATGCCGAGGCTGAGGGGCGTCACGTCCAGCAGGACCACGTCCTTCACGTCGCCCTGCAGCACGCCCGCCTGGATGGCGGCACCGGCGGCCACGACCTCGTCAGGGTTCACGCCCTTGTGGGGTTCCTTGCCGAAGAACTTGGTCACCTCTTCGATGACCTTGGGCATGCGGGTCATGCCGCCGACCAGCACCACCTCGTCGATATCCGACGTGGACAGGCCCGCATCCTTGAGCGCGGCCTGACAGGGCTTGATCGACTTCTTGATCAGGTCGTCCACCAGCGATTCCAGCTTGGCGCGGGTCAGCTTCACCACCAGGTGCAGCGGCTGGCCCGTGTTCTTGTCCATGCTGATGAAGGGCTGGTTGATTTCGGTCTGCTGGCTGGAGGACAGCTCAATCTTGGCCTTTTCGGCCGCTTCCTTCAGGCGCTGCAGCGCCATCTTGTCCAGCGTCAGGTCGACGCCGTGTTCCTTTTTGAACTCGTCCGCCAGATAGGTGACGATCCGCATGTCGAAATCTTCGCCACCGAGGAAGGTGTCGCCGTTCGTGGACTTCACCTCGAACAGGCCGTCGTCGATCTCGAGGATGGTGATGTCGAAGGTGCCGCCGCCGAGGTCATAGACGGCGATGGTCTTCGATTCCTTCTTGTCGAGGCCATAGGCCAGCGCGGCGGCGGTCGGTTCGTTGATGATCCGCAGAACCTCGAGGCCCGCGATCTTGCCCGCGTCCTTGGTGGCCTGACGCTGGGCGTCATTGAAATAGGCGGGCACCGTGATCACGGCCTGCGTGACGGTTTCGCCCAGATAGGATTCGGCGGTTTCCTTCATCTTCTGAAGGATGAAGGCCGACACCTGCGACGGCGAATACTTCTCGCCCCGCACTTCGACCCATGCGTCGCCGTTGCCGCCGTTCACCACCTTGTAGGGCAGGTTCTTCAGATCCTTCTGGATCGCGGGGTCATCGTGGCGGCGGCCGATCAGGCGCTTGACGGCAAAGACGGTGTTCGAGGCGTTGGTGACGGCCTGCCGCTTGGCGGGCTGGCCCACGAGGCGTTCGGATTCGGTGAAGGCGACGATGGAGGGCGTGGTGCGCGCCCCTTCGGAGTTCTCGATCACGCGGGGCTGCGAGCCGTCCATGATGGCGACGCAGGAGTTCGTGGTCCCGAGGTCAATCCCGATGACTTTGGCCATGATATGCTACCTTTCGTTCGGCGATGTTGTGAGGCTGGACCCTTTGGCGGCATCCGGCCCCGATCCCAAGTGCATCCGGCAGGGCGGCCCGCCCCGTCGGCATCACGGCGTATATAAGGGGGGGTCAAGGGGCCTGCAAGCGCGGGCCTGACGGGATTCGCCGCATCAGGCCACGGAAGACCGCGTCACTTGCCCGCCCCCCAGGACGCCGAGGCATGCATCTTGGTGTAGAACTCTCCCATCAGGCCGATCATGATGCAGACCATCATCACGAGGATCGGATAGTCGAGACTGCTGTAGCGCGGGTTGTAGTTCAGGAAGATGTAGCCGCGGCCCTGGTCGATCGTGTGGAACAGCGGGTTCCAGTCGAAAAAGGCAAGGATCGCCGTGGGCATGGCATTGGCCACGAACATCTTGCCCGACGTGATCATGTTCATCCGCATGTAGATGCCCGAGACGATTCCCACAAAGCGGGGGTTCCACGGATTCGCCGCGCGGAACACCATCCCGATCGCCACCCCCGTCGCCCAGCTGAGCAGCAGCATCCCCATCGTCTGCACCGGCTGGTCGATGGTCAGCGGGTGCATGATCGCGTGGTAGAAATACAGCACGATCCCCGCCGAGAAGACCTGCAGGTACAGCGCGCTCAGCGCCGAGCCCATGATGGCGACGATGGTGTTCATCGGCGCGTGCTTCATCATGGGCGAGGTCGGGCCCTCGGCCTTCAGCACCGCGCCCATCGCCTTGTTGTGGGTCATGAACATGAAGATGCCGGACATCAGGTACAGCAGGTAATCCCCGCGGATCGCCATGCCCCGCATCCCCATCAGGGTGAACATCACATAGAACGACACGATCATCAGGATGTTCTGCACGAGGGCCAGCAGCAGCCCCATCACCGCATTGCCATGCGCCTTGCGGACGTTGTGCACGGCCGAGTGGAAGATCAGCTCCAACAGGGTGGTCGCGGGGGCCGTCCGGCCCGCCTTTACATCCGCCTTCAAACGCACAGGCTGTCCTCGTCCCAATGGCCGCGCAGGGCCGCACAAGCGCAGGAATTTGTGTCGTCTCCTGCCTGCGCCATGATAAGGCGGCCAGTATATGCGATCAACTGCGGCGGAACTGTGCCGCAAGATGGAGTGAACATGGATTTCGACCGCCTCGTCACCGTGATCCGCAAGCTTGCCCTGCAAGCGGGGGACCAGATCATGCAGGTCTATGACGGCCCGGATTTCGAGGTGAAGGCGAAGGGCGATGCCTCGCCCGTGACCGAAGCCGACGAGCGGGCGGATGCCCTGATTTCCGCCGGATTGCGGGCGGAATTTCCCGATGTGGTGCTGATCACCGAAGAACAGGCGGCATCGCACGCGCTGACGGCGCGGACCTTCCTGATCGTCGATCCCCTTGACGGCACAAAGGAATTCGTCCAGCGCCGCGGGGATTTCACGGTCAATATCGCCTATGTGCAGGACGGCGTGCCGCTGCGGGGCGTGGTCTATGCCCCCGCGCAGGGGCGGCTGTTCTACACGCAGGCCGATGGCCGCGCGGTGGAAGAGACGGGGCCCTTCGACAAGGATGTGGCGGGGCCGGTCAGGGCCCTGTCCGTCGCGCGCCCCGACAATGCGGCGCTGATGGTCGTGGCGTCGAAATCGCACCGCGATCAGGCGACGGATGATTACATTTCGAAGTATTCCGTCAGGGACAGCCGCAGCGCGGGATCGTCGTTGAAGTTCTGCCTCGTGGCGACGGGCGAGGCCGATCTTTACCCCCGCCTTGGCCGCACGATGGAATGGGATACGGCGGCGGGCGATGCCGTGCTGCGCGGCGCGGGCGGGCATGTGGTGCGTTTTGACGACCATTCGCCGCTGGCCTATGGCAAGCCGGGCTGGGACAACCCCTTCTTCATCGCCTACGCCCCGGGGGTGGAGTTGAAGAAGTGACAGTCCTGATCGCCATTCCCGCCCGCTATGCCAGCACCCGCTATCCCGGCAAGCCGCTTGTCGCGCTGCGTGGCCCCGACGGGGAAAAGACCCTGATCCGCCGGTCGTGGGAGGCCGCGATGTCCGTCGCGGGCATCGACCGCGTGGTCGTGGCCACCGACGACGACCGCATCGCCGACCATGCCGCGGGCTTCGGGGCGGAGGTGGTGATGACCTCCTCCGCCTGCCAGAACGGGACCGAACGCTGCGCCGAGGTGGCCGCCAAGCTGCCCGGTTACGACATCGTGGTGAACCTGCAGGGCGACGCGCCGCTGACGCCCGCATGGTTCATCGAAGACCTCGTCGCGGGCCTGCGCGGCAATCCGTCGGCAGAGATCGCCACCCCCGTCCTGCGCTGCGAAGGCGCGATGCTGGCGAAACTGCTGGAAGACCGCCGCAACGGCCGCGTGGGCGGCACGACCGCCGTCTTCGGCGCGGGCGGGCGGGGGCTCTATTTCTCGAAAGAGGTGATCCCCTTCACCGGCAAGACCTATGGCGATGACGAACCCACCCCCGTCTTCCACCATGTCGGCGTCTATGCCTACCGTCCCGCCGCGCTGGCGGCCTATCCGTCATGGGAGACGGGGCCGCTGGAACGGCTGGAGGGGCTGGAGCAGCTGCGCTTCCTTGAAAACGGGCGGCAGGTGCTGTGCGTGGAAGTCGCCGCCAAGGGCCGCCAGTTCTGGGAGCTGAACAACCCCAGCGACGTGCCGGTGATCGAGGCGATGATGGCCGCGATGGGCTAGGGGCAAAGCGGGGTGCGTGCGAGTGTCGTCATCGTCAGCCGCCACCGCCCCGCGCTTCTGCGGCGCTGCCTGACCGCGCTTCGCCAGCAGGACCATCCGGCTTTCGAAGTGGTGGTGGTCGCCGATCCCGCGGGGATCGCCGCGACCGAAGGCTTGGCCATCAAGCGGGCGGGGTTCGATCAGGCCAACATCTCGGCCGCGCGGAACCTCGGCATCGGGCTGGCGGCGGGGGATGTGGTGGCGTTCATCGACGATGATGCCGTGGCCGAACCGACATGGCTGTCGCGGCTGGTGGCGCCCTTTGCCGATCCTGCCGTGATCGCGGCGACGGGTTTCGTGCGCGGACGGAACGGCATTTCCTACCAGTGGCAGGGGGCCGAGGTGGACCGCTTCGGCGAGGACCACCCGCTGGCCGCCAGCGCCACGCTGGTGCGCGCCGGATCGCCAGACCGCACGATCAAGCCGCAGGGCACAAACTGCGCCTTCCGCCGCGACGTGCTGGCGGGGGCAGGGGGGTTCGATCCGGCCTTCCGCTTCTTTCACGACGAAACCGATCTTGCGCTGCGGATCGCGGGGCAGGGCGCGACGGCGCTGGTTCCCGACGCGCAGGTGCATCACGGCTTTGCCGCCGGACCCTATCGCCGCACCGACCGCGTGCCTGTCACGCTGCATGAAATCGCGGCCTCCACCGCGCTGTTCCTGCGCCGCCATGCGGGCGGGACCGGGGCGGGATGGCCGGCGCTGCGGGCGCGGGAATGGCGGCGGGCCGTTGGCCACATGGTCGCGGGGCGGATCGAGCCGCGCGACCTGCGCCGCCTGATGGCCTCGCTGGCCGAAGGTTGGCAGGACGGGCTGTCACGCGCGCTTTTCCCGCCTTCCGCCTTGACGGCGGCACCGCCGCCGTTCCTGCCGCTTCCCGAGACGGGGCCACGGGCGGGGATGCTGCTGTCGGGTCGCAGCGCGGATGCCGACCGCCTGCGCTCGGATGCCGCCGCCGCCGTCGCCGCGGGGCGGGTCGTGACGCTGCTTCTGTTCGCCCATGGCGCGCGCGCGCACCGGCACGGCTTCACCGATGGCGGGTGGTGGGAGCAGACGGGGGGGCTCTGGGGCCAGTCGGACCGCGGCGCGCCGCGCATCACACGCTGGACGCAGGATGCGCGGACCCGCGCCGAGGCAGAGCGCATCGCGCCATACAGGCCCTTGAAATGAACGGCGGACTGCGCTTCGTCCGTTCCAATCCCTCGCCCGCGCTGGTATGATTCGCAAAAGGATCGCCGGACACGCATCCGGCGGCGCGTCGGTTGAAGGTGGCGCGTCCCGCAAAAGACGGGACGGAACGAGTAGGTGTGAAAATGAAACCGAAGAAGGTCACGAAGGCCGTCTTTCCCGTCGCGGGTCTGGGAACCCGTTTCCTGCCGGCAACCAAGTCGATCCCGAAAGAGATCATGACGCTGGTCGACCGCCCCCTGATCCAGTACGCGATCGACGAGGCGCGCGCCGCGGGCATCAAGGAATTCATCTTCGTGACCTCGCGCGGGAAATCCGCGCTGGAGGATTACTTCGACAGCGCGCCCGAACTGGAAAGCGCGCTGAGGAAATCGGGCAAGGACGAGTTGCTGGAGATCCTGAAGGAAACCAACATGGATTCCGGCGCCATCGCCTATATCCGGCAGAACCGCCCGATGGGGCTGGGCCATGCCGTCTGGTGCGCGCGCCGCCTGATCGGCAACGAACCCTTCGCCGTCCTGCTGCCCGATGACGTGATCGCCGCCGAAAAGCCCTGCCTAGCCCAGATGGTCGAAGCCTATGCCCAGACCGGCGGCAACATGGTCGCCGCGATGGAGGTGGCGCCCGAAAAGACCTCGTCCTATGGCGTGCTCGACATCGGTGACGACATGGGCGCTATCGTCAAGGCCAAGGGCATGGTGGAAAAGCCGAAGGCCGGCACCGCGCCGTCGAACCTTGCCGTGATCGGGCGCTATATCCTGTCGCCCAAGGTGATGGTGAACCTGAACAAGATGAAGCAGGGCGCGGGCGGCGAAATCCAGCTGACCGACGCCATCGCCGAAGAGGTGCAGTCGGGCAGCGTCTATGGCTACCGCTTCCGTGGCCAGCGCTACGACTGCGGATCGAAGGCGGGCTTCCTGCAGGCGACCGTGGCCTTTGGCCTGTCGCGCCCCGACCTGCGCGACGAATTCGGCGCCTATCTGAACGACATGGTTGCCATGCAGAAGGCTGCCCAGTAAGGGCGGCCCCCCGTGATCGCAGCGCCCGCCGCGCATCTGGTCGATCTGACGCGGCTGGTGTCGCGGCAGGACAAGGGCGCGCTGACCGGCATCGACCGGGTGGAGCGGGCGTGGCTCGACCACCTGTTGTCGCGGCCCGATCCGCTTTTCGGGCTGGTCCGCACGCGGCTGGGCTATCTGCTTCTGGACCGCCGGGGCGCGGCGCTCGTCTCTGATCTGGCCCCCGGGCGGGCGGGGACGGGACCGGACGACCTGACCGGACGGCTGACACGGCGGGGCGATCCCGCGCGCGGGCGGGCCGAGGCGACGCTGCGCCGCGTCGCGCGGGCGCGGATCGCGCAGCCCTTCCTTGCGCGCGCCCTGCGGCGGCACCTGCCCGACGGGGGGCTTTACCTGAACCTCGGCCATACCAACCTGACCGCGCGCACCCTGCGGGGCGTGGCGCGGGCGGGGTTGCGGGCGGTGGTGATGGTGCATGACACGATCCCGCTCGACCATCCCGAATTCAGCCGCGCGGGCACGGCCGCCGCCTTTGCCGCCAAGCTGCGCGCGGTGGCCGATCACGCCGCCTGCGTCATCCACCTGACCCAGGCCACCCGCCGGACGACCGAGGCGCAGCTTGCCCGCCTTGGCCGCGTGCCGCCCGCCATCGTGGCACCGCTGGGCATCACGCCCCCGCACCCCGACCCCGCCGCCCTGCCCGCCGGTCTGGCGACGGCCGGGCCCTATTTCGTCGCCTTGGGCACGATCGAGCCGCGCAAGAACCACGCGCTTCTGCTGGATGTCTGGGCAGGGCTGGCGCAGGGCGGCGGGGCGATCCCGCATCTCTTCATCCTCGGCAACCGCGGCTGGGCCGATCCTGCGCTGCTGGCGCGGCTGGACGCGCGGCCCGCGGGGATCACCGTCCTGCACGGCCTGCCCGACGGGGCGGTTGCGGCGCTGCTGGCGGGGGCGCGGGCGCTTTTGTTTCCGACCCGCGCCGAAGGATACGGCCTGCCCCCGCTGGAAGCCGCAGCCCTTGGCACGCCGGTGGTCTGTTCCAACCTTCCGGTCCTGCGCGAGGTGCTATCCGAATACCCCGTTTACCTAGACCCATCCGATAGTTATGCTTGGCTGGAAACAATAAGCGGGCTTGCAGGCGGATCGGGTGGCACGGGTTCGGGTGGGCATGTGTCGTTTCCCTCGTGGGACGAACATTTCAACGCGGTCTTAAGCCAGAGCCGGTATCTGCCGTAAACACGAGTGACGGGTTTTTCGGGAAGAGTAACGGTTGGGCATCTTCAGCACATATGCCTTGCGCCTTTCGCGTAAGCGCTGGCGTCTGCGTGCCTTCCTCAAGCGCCGCGAGTTGCGCCCGCTTGCCAACCGCACCAGCCAGATCCGGCCCGACCACATCCTGCTGTTCTGCACGCTCAGGAACGAACGCATCCGGCTGCCGTTCTTCCTGAGCTATTACCGCGACCTCGGGGTGAACCACTTCGTCATCGTGGACAACGGCAGCGATGACGGATCGCGCGAATACCTGTCGCAACAGCCCGACGTGTCGCTGTGGCAGACCGATGCCAGCTACAAGCGCGCGCGCTTTGGCATGGACTGGATGAACTGGCTGCTGATGAAATACGGCCACGGGCACTGGACGCTCTGCGTCGATCCCGACGAATTTTTCGTCTATCCCTTCTGCGACACGCGGCCCCTGCGCGCGCTGACCGACTGGCTGGACGCGTCCTCGATCAAGTCCTTCTCGGCCATGCTTCTGGACATGTATCCCAAAGGGCCGATCGACGCGCAGCCCTATCAGGAAGGGCAGGACCCGTTCGAGATCGCGCAGTATTTCGACAGCGGCAACTACACGATCAGCCGCAACCGCCGCTTCGGCAACCTGTGGATACAGGGCGGTCCGCGCGCCCGGACCTTCTTTGCCACGGTGCCCGAACGCGCGCCGGCGCTGAACAAGATCCCGCTGGTGCGCTGGCACCGCGACTTCGTCTATGTCTCGTCCACCCACATGCTGCTGCCGCGGGGGCTGAACCTCGTCTATGACGAATGGGGGGGCGAAAAGGCCAGCGGCTGTCTTCTGCATGCCAAGTTCCTCGACACCTTCCCCGCCAAGGCCGAGGAAGAGATGGAACGCCGCCAGCACTATGCCAACAGCCACGAATACCGCGCCTACCGCGCGGGGCTGGAAAAGCACCCCGACCTCTGGTGCCGGTGGAGCGAGAAGTACATCAACTGGCGCCAGCTGGAGATTCTGGGCCTCATGTCCAAGGGGAACTGGGCATGAGCACGCTTGGCTTCGTGATGCTGTGCCATACCGCGCTGGAACGCGCGGCACAGGTGGCGCGGCACTGGGCGGAACGCGATTGCCCCGTGGTCATCCACGTGGACCGGCGGGTGGAGGCGTGGAACTACGAACGCATGCGCGCCGACCTGGACGATCTGAAGAATGTCCGCTTTTCGGAACGCTTCGCCTGCGAATGGGGAACATGGGGCATCGTGGCCGCCACGCAGGCCGCGACCGAGATGATGCTGGCCGAATTCGCGGGGGTGCGGCATGTCTACCTCGCCTCCGGGTCCTGCCTGCCGCTGCGTCCGGTGAACGAGCTTGTGGCCTATCTCGACGAACGGCCGCGCACCGATTTCATCGAGAGCGTCACGACCGAGGATGTGGGCTGGACGATCGGGGGCCTCGACTACGAACGGTTCACGCTGCGCTTCCCCTTCTCGTGGCGCAAGCAGCGCTTCCTGTTCGATCTCTACGTCGGCATCCAGCGCCAGCTTGGCGTGCGCCGCCAGCTTCCCAAGGGGGTCGTGCCGCATCTGGGCAGCCAGTGGTGGTGCCTGACGCGGCAGACGCTTTCGGCCATCCTCGAAGGGCCGGAACGCCCCGCATGGGATGCCTATTTCCGCCGCGTCTGGATTCCCGACGAAAGCTATTTCCAGACGCTGGTGCGGCAGGTGTCGTCCAATGTGGAAAGCCGGTCGCTGACGCTGGCCAAGTTCGATTTCCAGGGCAAGCCGCACATCTTCTATGACGACCACCTGCAGCTTCTGCGGCGGTCGGACTGCTTTGTCGCGCGCAAGATCTGGCCGCGGGCCACGAAGCTTTACAAGACCTTCCTGAACGACGACCCGTCCCTGCAGGCCGGGGGAGAGCCGAATCCCGGCAAGATCGACCGCCTCTTCGCCAAGGCCGTGGAACGCCGCACCAAGGGACGGGCGGGGCTTTACATGCAAAGCCGCTTCCCGAACGAGGATTGGGAAAACGGCAAGACCGGCGCGCCCTATTCCGTCTTTCAGGGCTTCTCGGACGTGTTCGAGAATTTCGAGGCGTGGCTGTCCAAGGTCACCGGAACGCGGGTGCATGGCCACCTCTTCGCGCCCGACCGCGTGGAATTCGCAGGCGGCGAGGCGATCTATAACGGCGCCATCTCGGACAGCGCGGCGCTGCGGGATTACAACCCGCGCAGTTTCCTGACCAACCTCGTCTGGGCGACGCGGGGCGAACGGCAATGCTTCCAGTTCGGCCCCGCCGACAACCAGAAGGTCGCATGGCTGATGACGCTGGACCCGAACGCGCAGATCTCGGTGATCACGGGGGCATGGGCGCTGCCGCTCTTCCGGTCGAACCGCAATTTCGGCGACATCCGCAAGGAAGCCGCCCGCCTGCAGAAGATCGAAGGCGAATTCGTCGCCACGCTGCGCCTGCCGTCCACCAAGGCGCGGGTGCGGACATGGACGCTGGCGGAATTCGTGGAAAACCCGATGGAGCCCTTGCAGACGCTGGTGGACGAGATCAGCCCCCGCAGCCTGCGCCGCCTGACCGAGGCACCCAAGCTGACCGATCTGTCGGGTTTCCCGCAATTCCTGCAGAACTTGCGCAATCAGGGGATGCAGCCCATGCTGATGGGCGATTTCGCATCGACGGGCGATGCCCGCACGCCGCAGGATCGCCCCCGCCGCCCCTATCTGGTCAAGTAACCCGTGCCCCAGCCCCGTTTCGACAGCTTCGTCATGTTCGCCGAGATGCGGACAGGCTCCAATTTCCTTGAAGCCAACCTGAACGCGCTGGCGGGTGTCACCTGCCATGGCGAGGTGTTCAACCCCCATTTCATCGGGCGGAAGGACGTCTTCGAACTGTTCGAGGTGAACATCCGCGAACGCGAGGCAGACCCCTGGCTGATGCTGCGCCGACTGCGCGAACAGACGCCCGGCCTGTCGGGCTTCCGCTATTTCCACGACCACGATCCGCGCGTCTTCGACGCGGTGATGGACGATCCGCGCTGCGCCAAGATCGTGCTGACGCGCAACCCCGCCGAAAGCTACATCAGCCTCAAGATCGCCATGGCGACGGGCCAGTGGAAGCTGACGGGGCCCAAGGGCATCAAGACCGCGCAGGCGCGCTTCGACGGGCCGGAATTCGAACGCCATCTGGAGGCGGTGCAGGCCCAGCAGATCCGCATCATGAACCGGCTGCAGGTGACGGGGCAGGCGGCCTTCTGGGTGGATTACGAGGACATCCAGAATGTCGAGGTGATCAACGGCCTTGCCCGCTGGCTGGGGGTGGCGGCGCGGCTGGAGGCGACCGACCAGACGCTGAAGAAGCAGAACCCCGAAGACCCCGAGGACAAGGTCCAGAACTTCGCCGCGATGGAGGCCGCGCTGGCCCGTCTTGACCGGTTCAACCTGTCGCGCACGCCGAATTTCGAACCCCGCCGCCCGCCCGCCATTCCGGGCTTCGTCGCGGCACGGGCGGCACCGCTGCTTTTCATGCCCGTCCGCGGCGGGCCCGTGGGGCGGGTGACGGACTGGCTGGCGCAACTGGGCGGGCTGGAGCGCGACTTCGTGCAGAAGACCCTGCGCCAGTGGAAGCGCGCCCATCCGCGCCACCGCAGCTTCACCGTGGTGCGCCACCCGCTGGCCCGCGCCCATGCCGTGTTCTGCGACCATGTGCTGGGATCGGCGCAGACCGATTTCCGCGCCATGCTGACCCGCCAGCACGGGGTCATGCTGCCCGACGCGGGCGGGAACTTCCCCGACCTGCGGTCGCACCGCGACGCCTTCCTCGCCTTCCTGCGCTTTGTGAAGAAAAACCTCGGCGGGCAGACGGCGACCAAGGTCGATGCGCTCTGGGCCACGCAATCGGCGGTGCTGCAGGGGTTCTCGCAGTTCCAGCCCCCCGATGCCGTCCTGCGCGAGGAACGGCTGGCCGAGGGTCTGGACTGGCTCTGTGCCGAGGCGGGTGTGACACCGCCCGCCCAGCCCCCTGCGGCGCCCGTGGGGCAGGTGCCCCTGTCGGCCGTCAGCGATGACGAGGTGCAAGGCGCCGCGCGCGACGCCTATCTGCGCGACTACATCGCCTTTGGCTACCGCGACCTGAAGCCCTAGGCCGCCTGCGGGGCGCGGGCTTCGGTCAGGATGGCGTAAAGCTTGGCCGGATCGCTGTTGGCGCGCAGCTTCGACACCACGTTCTGGTCGCGCATGGTGCGGCTGACCAGCGCCAGCGCCTTCAGATGGTCCACGCCCGAATCCTTGGGCGCGAACAGGCCGAAGACCAGATCGACGGGCTGGCGGTCCACGCTGTCATAATCCAGCGGCTTTTCCACGCGGATGAAGACCCCGACGATCCGGTCGAGGTCCTCGAGCCGCGCATGGGGCAGCGCGATGCCATGGCCCACGCCGGTGGGGCCAAGGCTTTCGCGTTCCTGCAACCCGTCGACCGCGGTGGCGGCCGACAGGCCATAGGCCGAAGCGGCGAGTTCCCCGAGTTCCTGGAACAGCCGCTTCTTGCTTGTCAGTTGCCCGACGACCCTGACGGCCCCCGGCGTGAGTAGCTTGGAAAGTTCCATGAAACCTTACGTCGTCCCGCCAGCCGCCTTGGGCCGGATCACTTGCTGTTGCGCGGATCGATCCAGCCGATGTTCCCGTCATCCCGACGGTACACGACATTCACGCCACCATGTCCTTCGTTGCGGAAGACGAGCATCTTCTGACCGGCCAGTTCCATCTGCATCACGGCCTCGCCCACGGTGATCGAAGGGATCTTCGTCTCCATCTCGGCGATGACGATGGGTGCGCTGGTTCCGTCCTGATCGTCGTCCTCGGCTTCCTCGATTGGCGCGAGGATATAGGCGGAGCCTGCGCCGAATTCAACCGGCCCTTTCCGGTCGTGATGGTGGTCGCGCAGGCGGCGCTTGTGGCGGCGCAACTGCTTGTCCATCTTCTCGCGGCAGCTTTCGAAGGCGGCGTAGATCTCGGGCGCATGGCCCTTGGCCTGCGCGTTCAGGCCGGTGGACAGATGGATCGTGGCCTCGCAATGGAATTCATGCGCCACGCGGGAAAAGACGACGACGGCTTCGGTCGGGCGCTGGGCGTATTTCTCGATCACCTCGCCCAGTTCGGCCTTCACATGGGTCTGAAGGGCCTCTCCCATCTCGATCTGTTTCCCGCTGATCTGGTAACGCATGGTGCCGTCCTCCGCAAAAATCGGCCACGTCCCCTTTGACCGGGGATCGGGGCCGCCATGATTTCGATCTGGGACCGCCGGACCGTTCCCGCAAGGTGGCCGGCGCGAGGGGCGGCGGCGGCGTTCGGAACAGGAAGGGCGGATATCGCACGCATTCCCTGCATTTGGTGACAGGGCAGGCGGCCTGTCAACAGAATCGTCGCGGCGATGCGGGGCGGCCGCGGCAGGCTTCAGCCGATGCGGAAGTTCTGGCCCAGATAGACGCGGCGGACCATCTCGTCGCGCACCACCTCGTCGGTGGTGCCGCTCATCAGCACCTTGCCGTCATGCAGGATATAGGCGCGGTCCACGATCTGCAGCGTCTCGCGCACGTTGTGGTCGGTGATCAGCACGCCGATGCCGCGATCCTTCAGGGCATGGACAAGGCCGCGGATGTCGCCCACGGCGATCGGGTCCACACCAGCGAAGGGTTCGTCGAGAAGCAGGTATTTCGGGTCCGCCGCCAGACAGCGCGCGATCTCGACCCGCCGCCGCTCGCCGCCCGACAGGGCCAGCGCGGGGGCGCGGCGCAGATGCGTGACCGAGAATTCCGACAGCAACTCCTCCAGCCGCTCGCGCCGCTTGTGGTGGTCATCCACCGTGATTTCCAGCACGGACAGGATGTTGTCCTCGACCGACAGGCCGCGGAAGATCGACACTTCCTGCGGCAGATAGCCGATGCCCAGCCGCGCGCGGCGATACATGGGCAGCGCGGTCACGTCGCGCCCGTCGATCAGGACCTGCCCGCCTTCGGGCGTCACCAGCCCCGCGATGGCGTAGAAGCTGGTCGTCTTGCCCGATCCGTTCGGGCCCAGAAGCGCCACCACCTCGCCCCGCTGGAGGTGCATGGAGACATCGCGGATCACGGGGCGCTTCTTGTAGCTTTTTCGCAGGTTGCGGATCACCAGACCCGCCGACCCTTCGGTCACGGTCAGCACGGGCGTCGCGCGGGCCGCGCCGTCGCCGGTCATGGCGTGGCCTTTCCGGGAACGAAGACCGTCTGCACCCGCCCCGTCATCACGCCAAGGCCGGTGTCGAGGTTGTAGACCAGTTCGCTGCCGCTGATCGTGGTGGCCCCCTGCGTCAGCAGCACGTCGCCCGTCACAACCACCTCGCCCGTGGCGATGGTATAGACGGCGCGCTGGCCCTGCGCGGTATCCGTGCCGTTCGTCATGGTCACGCCGCCCGTCATCACCACGCGTTCCACATCGGCGCGGTCGTCGGTGTATTCCAGCGTCGCCTCGGCGGACTTGATCCGCAAGCCACCCTGCACCACGCGGACATTGCCGGAAAAGACCGCCGTGCCCGCCGCCTGATCGACGGAAAGGCGGTCCGCCTCCACCTCGACCGGGGCCGAGGTGTCCTGCCGCAGGCCGGGTGCCATCTGCACGGTCGTGCCGCCCTCTTGTGCAAGGGCCGGTGCGGTGGCCGGCGCGGCAAGGGCGGCAAAGGCCAGCGCGACGAACGGGAAACAGGCCTTGTGCATGATCATCCGCATGGTGAAAAGGGCTACCGTTCCGGCTGGTATATCAACTTCACGCTTCCGTTGAAAACCAGAACGTATCCATCCGGACGGGAGGCGTCTTGCGTCAGCACCATTTCGTCGGCGGTGATCTGGCCCGGCGGGCCTTCGGCGACCACAGGGCCAAGGCTACGCACATCCGTCCGGTCCAGCCGCGCGACCATTTCGTCGCTTTGGACCGAGTAGCCCTGCGCGTGGCGCAGAAGCACGTCGCCAGAAAACAGGACCGATTGCTGCGACAGGTCCATCTCGGCCATCCGCGCGGCAAGGTCCGTCCGCGCGCCATCGGGCGTTTCCAGCGTGCCGAAGACCGTGCGCCCCGTGGCCCCCTGACCGGTGGCGGGGTCTTCGGGGCGTGCCTCGTCCCCCGTCACGCGCAGCGATGCGCCGTCATCGGTGGTACCGGAATAGACAGGCGCCGTCATGCGCGGTTCGCGCAGCCGTTCCTCCACATCCACCTCGGCATAGGGGATGGCGTCTTCGGGGTTGATGTTGCGCGCCAGAAGGAACGTCAGCGACAGGATCACCAGCGCGCCCAGCGGCAACAGGACCTTCAGCCAGCCGACGGTGCGCGTCCACAGGTCGCGGTCGGCGCGGACCATCACGCCACCCCGGCGCGCAGGCAGTCATGGATGTGCAGGATGCCGCGCGCGTTGCGGCTGCCTTCGGGATCGACCACGAAGAGGCAGGTGATCTTCCGTTCGTTCATCACCCGCACGGCGGTTTCGGCCAGCGCCTCGGGGCCGATCGTGCGGGGGTTGGCGGTCATCACCTGTCCCGCGGTCAGACCCATCAGCCCGTCCAGATGCCGCCGCAGGTCGCCGTCGGTGATGATCCCCGCCAGCGCGCCCGTGGCATCGGTGACACCCACCACGCCGAAACCGCGGCGCGACATGGTCAGAAGCGCCTCGCCCATCGGGCTTTCGGCATCGACCAGCGGGGGGTCGTCATGCATCAGGTCGGCCACCTTGGACAGCCGCGCGCCCAGCTTGCCGCCGGGATGGAACAGGCGGAAATGTTCGGGCGTGAAGCGGCGGTGTTCCATCAGCGCGATGGCCAGCGCGTCGCCAAGACCCAGCATCATGGTGGTTGATGTGGTGGGCACGATGCCTTGATCGCAGGCCTCGGCCACGGGGGGCAAGAGCAGCGCCACGTCGGCGGCGCGCATCAGCGTGCTGTCGGCGCGGCTGGCCATGCCGATCAGCGGGATGCCGAAGCGGCGGGTATGGGCGATGATGTCGGCGATCTCGGGCGTCTCGCCCGAATTCGACAGGACAAGCGCCACGTCGCCCTTCATCACCATGCCCAGATCGCCGTGGCTCGCCTCGGCCGGATGGACGAACTGGGCGGGCGTGCCGGTGCTGGCGAAGGTGGCGGCGATCTTGCGGGCGATATGGCCGGATTTGCCCATGCCCGACACGATCACCCGCCCCTCGGCCTGCATGATCGTCCGCACGGCATCGGCAAAGGCCCCGTCCAGCGTTCCGGCCAGCGCGGCCAGCGCCTCGGATTCCCGCAGCAGGACGCGGCGGCCCGTGGCGGCGAAATCAGTGGTGGAAGATGTCATTCGGCTCTTCCCATCCAAGCAGGTCAAGCTCTGCCCGCGCGGGCAGGAAGTCGAAGCAGCGCTGCGCGAGGTCAAGCCGCCCTTCGCGGATCAGCCGCGCCTCGAGCGCCTCTTTCAGCGGGTGGAGGTAGAGGACATCCGACGCGGCATATTCCTTCTGCGCGTCGGTCAGCACCTCGGCCCCCCAGTCGCTGGTCTGCTGCTGCTTGGAGACATCCACCCCCACCAGTTCCAAGAGCAGGTATTTCAGCCCGTGCCGGTCGGTGAAGGTGCGGATCAGCTTGGACGCGATCTTGGTGCACCAGACGGGCGCGGTCGTGACGCCGAAAGCCTGTTTCAGCGCGGCGATGTCGAAGCGGCCGAAATGGAACAGCTTCAGCGTGGCCGGATCGGTCAGCAGCCGTTCGAGGTTCGGCGCGGACCGCTGCCCCCGCGCGATCTGCACCAGATGCGCGTCGCCGTTCCCGTCCGACAGCTGCACAAGGCAAAGCCGGTCGCGGCGCGGATCGAGCCCCATCGTTTCCGTGTCGATGGCGACCACGGGGCCGAATTTCAGCCCATCGGGAAGGTCGTTCTGGTGCAGGAAGATGGCCACGTCAGTGCCTTTCGGACGATCTCTTTCAGGTGGCATTATCGGCCCGCCCCCCTGCGGTCAACAACGGCAGGGTGAGAATGGCAAAGGGCGCGGGTTTCCCCGCGCCCTTCAGCAAGATCGACATGGTGCCCAGAAGAGGACTCGAACCTCCACGCCTTGCGGCGCTGGTACCTGAAACCAGTGCGTCTACCAATTCCGCCATCTGGGCCCAAGTCGATGGAGGGCGATGTAAAGAAGCGTCGGGGGAGTGTCAACGGCCCTTGGCGCGAATTTTTCGCCCGCCCGCGCTGCGGCGCTTCTGGCGCTTGGCCTGCGCGCCCGTTGGGTGTAATCACCCGCCAACGTATCAGGAGGCTCGGTCACCATGGGCAAGCTCGTCACCATCTACGGCGGTTCGGGATTCGTCGGTCGCTACATCGCGCGGCGCATGGCGAAAGAGGGCTGGCGCGTCCGCGTCGCCGTCCGCCGCCCGAACGAGGCGATCTTCGTCAAGCCCTACGGCGTGGTCGGGCAGGTGGAACCCGTGCTGTGCAACATCCGCGATGACGCCTCCGTGCGCGCGGTGATGAAGGGCGCGGATGCGGTGGTGAACTGCGTCGGCATCCTTGCGAAATCGGGCAAGAACACGTTTGACAGCGTGCAGGCGCAGGGTGCCGCCCGCATCGCCCGCATCGCGGCCGAGGAAGGGGTGGCGCAGCTTGTCCATCTGTCGGCCATCGGGGCGGATGCAGCCTCCGACAGCGACTATGCCCGCACCAAGGCGGAAGGAGAGGCCGCGATCCTTGCCGCCTTTCCGCAGGCCGTGATCCTGCGCCCGTCGATCATCTTCGGGCCCGAGGACGGCTTCTTCAACCGCTTCGCCGCGATGGCGCGGCTGGCCCCCGTGCTGCCCGTGGTGGGCGCGAACACGCGCTTCCAGCCCGTCTATGTCGATGACGTGGCGCAGGCCGCGGTTCTGGGCGCGACGGGTGCTGCGGCGGCGGGTGTCTACGAACTGGGCGGGCCGGATGTCGATACCTTCGGCGGGCTGATGAAGCGGATGCTCGGCGTGATCCGCCGCCGCCGTCTGGTGGTGAACGTGCCGTTCTTCGCCGCGACGATCATGGGCACCGCCTTCGACACGCTGCAGGCCGTGACGCTGGGGCTGTTCCAGAACGGGCTGATCACCCGCGATCAGGTGCGGAACCTGAAGCGCGACAACGTGGTGGCAAGCGGGGCAAAGGGGCTGGCCGATCTGGGCATCACCCCCACCGCGCTGGATGCCGTGCTTCCCGAATACCTGTGGCGCTACCGCCCGTCGGGCCAGTACGCGGCCATCAAGGAATCGGCCAAGAACCTGCGGAAGGTCTGAGGGGTCTTTGGACAATACGCTGATCGCCGCCCTTCTGGGCCTGCTGGAAGGGCTGACGGAGTTCATCCCCGTCTCCTCGACCGGCCACCTGCTGCTGGCGGGCCATTTCCTCGGCTTCCAGTCGGCGGGCAAGACCTTCGAGGTGGTGATCCAGCTAGGCGCGGTGCTGGCGATCCTGACCGTCTATGCCGCGAAACTGTGGCGCGTGGCATCGACCATCCACAGCGACCCGTCCTCGGCGCGTTTCGTGGTCTCGGTCCTGCTCGCGTTCTTTCCGGCGGTGGTGATCGGGGTGCTGGCGCATGACATCATCAAGACGGTGCTGTTCGAAACACCCCTTCTGATCGCGGTCATGCTGATCCTCGGCGGGATCGTGCTGCTGTTCGTGGACCGCATGGCCCCGCCGCCCGTGCATGAGGACGCGACCGCCCTGCCCCTGCGAAAGGCGCTGGCCATCGGCTTCATCCAGTGCCTTGCCATGATCCCCGGTGTCAGCCGGTCGGGCGCGACCATCGTCGGCGCGCTGATGCTGGGCGTGGGCAAGCGCGCGGCGGCGGAATTCTCGTTCTTCCTGTCGATGCCCACGATGGCGGGCGCCTTTGCCTATGACATCTACAAGACCCGCGACATGCTGGATTTCGGCGCGTGGTGGGATATCGCCGTGGGCTTTGCCGTGGCCTTCGTCACCGCCGTTCTGGTGGTGCGCTGGGTGCTGGATTTCGTCTCGCGCCACGGCTTCGCGGTGTTCGGCTGGTGGCGAATCATCGTCGGGTCGCTGGCCCTTGTCGCGCTTCTGCTGGGGTTCTGAGGGTATAAGTAACGCGTGCTGACCTATTTTCGGGGAATTCAGGCAACATTTTTGACCCATCCTGCCGGAAAGCGGCAATTAGGTAACCTATACTGACTTTTCATGCCCGCGAGGGCAAAGTAAGAAGGCGCACCCGAGTAAAACCCCCGTGGGAGGTGCCCTCATGGCAAAAGACCGCATGCTGAAATTCGTCTCCGTCGGCAAGGAGACGCCCGAAAAGCGGCCGGCCAACCTGCGGGCGCAGGACTTCCACGAAATCTACCGCGAATACGCCGCCGAAAAGGCCGCCGAACAGGCGGGGCGCTGCAGCCAGTGCGGCGTGCCCTACTGCCAGTCGCATTGCCCGCTGCACAACAACATCCCCGACTGGCTGCGCCTGACCGCCGAGGGCCGCCTGCAAGAGGCCTACGAGATTTCGCAGGCCACCAACACCTTCCCCGAAATCTGCGGCCGCATCTGCCCGCAGGACCGGCTCTGTGAAGGCAACTGCGTGATCGAACAGTCGGGCCACGGCACCGTCACCATCGGGTCGATCGAGAAATACATCACCGACACCGCGTGGGAAAACGGCTGGGTCAAGCCGATCCTGCCGCACGAGGAAAAGACCGAGTCGGTGGGCATCATCGGCGCAGGCCCGGGCGGCCTTGCCGCCGCCGATGCGCTGCGCCGCCGTGGCGTGCAGGTCACCGTCTATGACCGCTACGACCGCGCGGGCGGGCTGCTGACCTATGGCATCCCCGGCTTCAAGCTGGAAAAGCCCGTGGTCATGCAACGCATCGAACAGCTGGAAGCGGCGGGCGTTCAATTCGTGCTGAACTGCACCGTGGGCGTGGACATCAGCTTTGACGCGATCCGCGGCCAGCATGACGCCGTGCTGATCGCGACCGGCGTCTACAAGGCGCGCGACATTTCCGCCCCCGGCG
>JBEEOG010000185.1:0-9664 GCA_041191745.1 Pseudomonadota bacterium
CCAGGCCGTGCGCCACCTCTCCGTGCCAAATCGACCTATTTCCGGACCACCCGCCAGCCATCCGCCCGCCCCGCGCCCTCTCTCCCCGACGGGGGAGAGGGTGGAGTGAGGGAGGGCGCCTCCCGACGCCATGCCGTGCGCCACCCCCCCCCGCGCCACATGAGCCTATGGCCGGAACACTCGCTAGCCACCCGCCCGCCCCGCGCCCCCTCTCCCCGACGGGGGAGAGGGTAGGGTGAGGGGGGCAGCCCCCCCCCGACGCCCCGCCCGTCGCCCCTCCCCGCGCCGTCCGGGCGTATGGCGGGACCAACGGCTTGCCGTCCGCCTGCCCCGCGCGCGCCGCCCCCCGCGGGCGAGGCGCGCGCAGGGCGGGTCGCGTCTCGCCGCGTGACAGCCCCCGCCCGACCCGCTATAGCACCGCGCGGACGGGCGCATGGGCGAGGACGGCTGCGATGGACCACTTCCTGTACAGAAACGGCATCCTGCATGCCGAAGGCGTGGCGATCCCCGATATCGCGGCGCAGGTGGGCACGCCCTTCTACGTCTATTCCGCAGCCACCCTCGAACGGCATTACCGCCTGTTCACCGAGGCGCTTTCGCCCCTGCCCCATCTTGTCTGCTTCGCCATCAAGTCGCTGTCCAACGTGGCGGTGCTGAAGCTTCTGGGCGATCTGGGGGCGGGGATGGATGTCGTCTCGGGCGGGGAATACCGCCGTGCGCGGGCGGCGGGCGTGCCGGGAGAGCGCATCGTCTTTTCCGGCGTCGGCAAGACGCGCGAGGAGATGCGGCTCGCGCTCACCGGCGGCATCCGCCAGTTCAACGTCGAAAGCGAACCCGAGATGCGGGCGCTGTCCGAGGTGGCAACCTCGCTCGGCCTGCGCGCCCCGATCACCGTGCGCGTCAATCCCGACGTGGATGCCAAGACGCATGAGAAGATCGCCACGGGAAAGAAGGAGAACAAGTTCGGCATCCCCATCGCCCGCGCCTCCGAGGTCTATGCCGAAGCCGCCCGCCTGCCCGGGATCGAGGTCATCGGGATCGATGTCCATATCGGCAGCCAGCTGACCGAGCTGGAACCCTTCGAACTGGCCTTCACCAAGGTGGCCGACCTGACCCGCCAGCTGCGCGCCGAAGGGCACGACATCCGCCGTCTCGATCTGGGCGGGGGTCTGGGCATCCCCTATACCCGCTCGAACGAGGCGCCGCCGCTGCCCACCGATTACGGCGCGATGGTCAAGCGCACCGTGGGCGATCTGGGCTGCGAGGTGGAGATCGAACCGGGCCGGCTGATTTCGGGCAATGCGGGGCTGCTGGTGGCGCAGGTGATCTACGTCAAGCATGGCGAGGGGCGGGATTTCCTGATCCTCGACGCCGCGATGAACGATCTGGCGCGCCCGTCGATGTATGGCGCGCATCACGACATCGTGCCGGTGCTGGAAGCCCCTGCGGGGGCCGAGGCGCGGGAATTCGACATCGTGGGCCCCGTCTGCGAAACCGGCGACACCTTTGCCCGCCACCGCCCCGTCGCGGGGGTGGGCGAGGGCGATCTGGTCGCCTTCCGCTCGGCCGGGGCCTATGGCGCGGTGATGGCGTCGGAATACAACACGCGGCCCCTCGTGCCCGAGGTGCTGGTGAAGGGGGATCACTTCGCTGTCATTCGCGCCAGACCGTCCTTTGACGAAATCCTGAACCGCGATACCATCCCCTCTTGGTTGTGATGCGGCACCCGCCGCTGACCCGCGGCGGAGGCGCATGAACGACACCCCGAAGCCATCGCTTGCCTTCCTGTCCCGACCCCTGCGGCTGACGCTTCTGGGGCTTTGGGCGGAACGGCTGTGCCGCGCCTTCTGGCCGCTCTGGACCGTGCTTCTGCTGGTGCTGTCGGTCCTGTCCTTCGGCCTGCAGGATACCCTGCCGATCGAAGCCGTGTGGTCCGGCATGGTGCTGGCGGGCCTTGCCGCGGTGGTCACGGCATGGCGCGGCCTGCGCGCCTTTCGCCGCCCGACCGCGGCAGAGGCGCTGGCGCGGCTCGATTCCCGCCTGCCCGGCCAGCCCATCGCCGCACTGTCGGACACGCAGGCGACGGGCACGGACGATCCGGCCTCGCTGGCCGTCTGGCAGGCGCACAAGGCCCGCATGGCCGCCCGCGCGGCAGAGGCCCGCGCGGTGGAACCCGACCTGCGCCTTGCCAGCCGCGACCCCTTTGCCCTGCGCTATGTGGCGCTGACGGCGCTGGTCATGGCGCTGATGTTCGGCTCGCTCTGGCGCGTCACCTCGGTCGCGGCGATGGCGCCCGGGGCGGGGCAGGACGTGGCCGCGGGGCCGACATGGGAAGGCTGGGCGCAGCCGCCCGCCTATACCGGCAAGCCCACGCTCTACCTGAACGACATCACCGACGCGCGGCTGGAACTGCCGCTCGGCACGCGCCTGCAATTCCGCCTGTACGGAGAGGTCGGAAGCCTGACGCTGGCCGAAACCGTCAGCGGCCGGACCGAGGTTGTTCCCGCCTCGGACCCCGCGCATGACTTTACCGTCACCCGCGCGGGCAGCGTGCGGATCGATGGCGAAGGCGGGCGGGAATGGCAGATCGCCCTTCTGCCCGACACCACGCCCGAGGTGATCCCCTCGGCCGATCTGGCGCGCGAGGCGGATGGCAGCCTGAAGCAGGAATTCACCGCCCGCGACGATTTCGGCGTGGTGGCGGGGCAGGTGACCATCGCGCTGGACCTGCCCGCGGTCGAACGCATCCACGGCCTGACCGTCGATCCCGAACCGCGCGAGGCGGTGGTGCTCGACCTGCCGATGCCGATCACGGGCGACCGCAGCGACTTTACCGAGGTGCTGGTGGACGACCTGTCGCAGCATCCCTTCGCCAACCTGCCCGTGACGATGACCTTTGCCGTCACCGATGCGGCGGGCCAGACGGGGCAGGCCGAACCCCTGCATGTCGAATTGCCGGGCAAGCGGTTCTTCGATCCGCTGGCCGCCAGCCTGATCGAGTTGCGCCGCGACCTTCTGTGGAACCGTGCCAACGCGCCGCGCGCCGCGCAGATCATGAAGGCCGTGACGCACCGCCCCGACGGCTTCATCCGCAACGAACGCGCCTATCTGCGCCTGCGCGTCCTGATGCGCGACCTGCAGACGCAGGCGGCCAGCCTGACCCCCGACGCCCGCGACGTGATGGCCGAAGAGCTGTGGCAGATCGCGCTTCTGGTGGAGGAGGGCGATCTTGCCTCCAAGCTCGAGGCGCTGCGCCGCGCGCAGGACCGTCTGGAAGAGGCGATGCGGAACGGCGCCTCGCAGGACGAGATCGACCAGCTGATGCAGGAAATGCGCGAGGCGCTGGACGAGTATATGCGCGAACTGGCCGAAGAGGCGCAGCGCAATCCCGACCAGCAGATGTCGCAGCAGATGGAAGGCATGCAGATGTCGGGCGACCAGCTGCAAGAGATGCTGGACGAGTTGCAGCGCCTGATGGAAGAGGGCCGCATGGCCGAGGCGCAGGAACTGATGGAGATGCTGCGCCAGATGATGGAAAACATGCAGGTGGTGCAGGGTCAGGGCGGGCAGGGGCAGGGCAGCCCCGGCCAGCAGGCGATGCGCGACCTGCAGGAAACGCTGCGCGACCAGCAGGGCCTGTCGGACGAGGCGTTCCGCGACCTGCAGGACGGGCAGGAGGGCAACGAAGGGCAACAGCCCGGCCAGCAGCAGGGTCAGGGCCAGCAGGGCCAGCAACAGCAGGGTCAGGGCGAAGGACAGGGCGAGGCGCAGGGTCAGGGTCAGGGCAGCTTTGCCGACCGCCAGCGCGAATTGCGAAACCGTCTGGGCCAGCTGCAGCAGGGCCCCCTGCCCGGTGACGGCACCGAAGAGGGCGAGAACGGCCGTCAGGAACTGGACCGCGCCGGACGCGCCATGCGCGAGGCCGAACAGGCGCTGCGCGACGGCGACCTGCCGCAGGCGCTCGACCGGCAGGCCGAGGCGATGGAGGCGCTGCGCGAAGGCATGCGCGATCTGGGCGAGGCGATGGCGCAGGACCAGCGCCAGCCCGGCGAAGGCCAGCCGGGGCAGGAATTCGGTCAGGCCGATCCGAACGGCCAGCGCGACCCGCTCGGCCGCGAACCGGGCGAAAGCGCGCGCATCGGATCGGACCGCAACATGCTGCAGGGCGAGGATGTCTATCGCCGCGCGCAGGACCTGCTCGATGAAATCCGCCGCCGGTCCGGCGAACAGCTTCGCCCCGAAGAGGAACGCGATTACCTGCGCCGCCTGCTCGACATGTTCTGACGGCGGGGCTTGCCGCCGCGGTCAGCCTGCGGGGGGGTCCTGACCGCTCAGCCCGCGGACGGCATCGGTGGCCGCGCGCAGCATCCCGTCCAGCCAGAGCCGCACCGCATCGACCCCCGCGACATAGCTGTCCAGCGCGGGCGCGGCGGCGGGGATCTGTTCGGCAAGACGCGGGGCCATGACATAGCCAAGCACGACCGCCGCCGCGACCAGCAGCATGAAGGTGAAACCGGACCGGAAGCCGCCGCTCCGCGCGGCGACGGGTTCGGGGCCGTCGGGATCGGCGTCGTCGGTTTCGGCGGGCTTCAGGCTGGAATTGATCTCTTCGATATCGGGCAGCAGGTCGCGCCGCGACCCGGGGCGGGGCGGGGGCACGGGGCGGGCGTCGGGGTCCAGCCCCTTCATCTGCGCGATGCGCCGCGCGGCACCGGCCACCAGCCCGCCGGCGGGCGGGGCGGGCGGCGGGGTCATCTCCATCTCGACCTGCGTTTCCATCGCGGGGGCTTCGGCGCGGCGGGCGGCGGCCTCGCGCTCGGCCTCTTCGCGCAGGACGGCAAGGACATCCTCGTCCAGCGTGCGGCGCTGCATTTCGGGCATGATCTCGGGCGTCGGATCGGGCTCTGCCGCGGCGGCGGGCGCGGGTTCGGGGTCCTGCGCGCCGAACAGCGCTGCCTCGTCGGCGGTTTCGGCTTCGGCCCATTCGGGCAACTGGAACCATGCGTGCCCGCAGTTGGAGCATTGCACATCCCGTCCGCCGTCGGGGATCGCGGAGTCATCCACCTCGTAGATCGCGTCGCAATTCGGACAGATCAGGCGCATCCCATGTTCCCCACTCTGAAAAACAGCGACGGCAGGCAGAGCCTGACCGCTGCTTCACCCTTCCGTTCCCCACACCCGATTGCGCCCGACCGCCGCCGATTGCAACCGCCCCCACCTTGGGCAATGCTGCGCGCGCAGGCAAGGGGAGTTGCAGCACCGTGATCGCGTTCGAGAACGTCGCCTACAACTATGGTGGCGGAGAGCTTCTGTCCGAGGTGACGCTGCGCCTTGCGCCCGGATCGTTCCATTTCCTGACGGGTCCCTCGGGCTCGGGCAAGACGACGCTGCTGAAGCTGGCCTATGCCGAACTGCTGCCCACGGCGGGGCATGTGACGATCTTCGACCGCGATGTCCGCAGCCTGACGCGCGACGATGTCGCGCTGGTGCGCCGGCGGATCGGGGTCGTGCATCAGGATGTGCAGTTCCTCGACCATCTGCCGGTCGCGGCGAATGTGGCGCTGCCGCTGACGGTTTCGGGGCGGCAGGGCAATCCGGGCGATCTGGCCGACCTGCTGGCGTGGGTGGGCCTTGGCACGCTGGCCGACGCGCCGCCGCCGTCGCTGTCGGGCGGCGAACGGCAGCGCGCGGCGCTGGCGCGGGCCATCATCATGGGCCCCGATGTCATCCTTGCCGACGAACCGACCGGCAATCTGGACTGGGAGATGTCGCTGCGCCTGCTGACACTGCTTGCGGAACTGAACCGGATGGGCAAGACGATCCTCGTCGCCACGCATGACCTGAACCTGATCCGTCAGGCCAAGGCGCTGGTGGCCGCGCGGGTGCTGCGTATCCGCAACCGTCGCGTGCAACTGGCAGGGGCCGATCTGTGAAGGCACTGGAACGTATGCGGGTCTGGGTCGCGCCGGACCGTCAGGCCGACAGGGTGGTGCCGCCGTCGGGGCCGACGGCATGGCTGACCGTCTTCACCGCCGCGGCGATGACCTTTCTGGCCGTCTTCGCGCTGGCCTTGTCCCTCGCCTCGGGCCGTCTGGCCGACCGCTGGGCGGTGGCGCTGGCCCAGACCGCGACGATCCGCATCTCGGCCCCCGCCGACCAGCTGGACGTGCAGACCGCCGCCGTGCTGGGCGTGCTGGAAACGACGCCCGGCATCGCGTCGGCCCGCGCGCTGACGGATGCCGAGCAGCGGGCGCTGCTGGCCCCGTGGTTCGGGCCGGACCTGCCCGTCGACGCGCTGCCCATCCCCCGCCTGATCGAGGTGACCGAAACCCCCGAAGGCTACGATTCCGAAGGCCTGCGCCAGCGGCTGTCGGCCGAGGCCCCGGGCGCGGTGCTGGACGACCATACCCGCTGGCGCCGCCCGCTGGCGGTGGCGGCGGCGCGGCTCAATCTGCTGGGGGGGCTGTCGATCGTCCTGATCGCGGCGGCCACGGCGGCGATGATCACGCTGGCGGCCAATGCCTCGCTTGCGGCGAACGCGCAGGTGATCCGCGTGCTGCGGCTGGTGGGCGCGCAGGATGACTACATCGCCGCCGCCTTCGTGCGCCGCTTCACCGTCCGCGCGCTGGCAGGATCGGCGGCGGGGGCCTTCGTGGGCACCGTCGGCGTCCTCCTCCTGCCCCCCGTGGACGAGGCGGGCGGTTTCCTGACCGGCCTCGGCTTCACCGGCTGGGGCTGGCTTCTGCCCCTTGCCCTTCCCCCCGTGGCCGCCATCGTCGCGCTGCTTGCGACCCGCGCCGCCGCCTTCCGCAAACTGCGCGAGCTGACATGATCGTTCTCCGCTGGGTTCTGTCCCTGATCTTCATCTTCCAGATGTATGTGGCAATGGTCGTTCTGGCCGTGGTCTATCTGGTTCCCGCCATCCTCGACCGCAAAGGGGCATGGGCGGGGATCAATGCCTATTGCCGCTGGGTGCGCTTCTCGGCCCGCATCCTGTGCGGCCTGCATTCCGAAATCCGCGGCGAGGTGCCCACGGGCGAGGTGCTGATCGCGTCGAAACACCAGAGCTTCTTCGACATCATCCTGATCTGCTCGGTCGTGCCGCGCCCGAAATTCATCATGAAGAAAGAGCTGAGATGGGCCCCCATGCTCGGCTTCTACGCATGGCGGATCGGCTGCATCCCCGTGGACCGCGGCAAGAAGGGCCGCGCCATCGCCGAGATGAAGCGCATGGTCGCCGAAGGCGCGGCGGTGCCGGGGCAGCTGATCATCTATCCGCAGGGCACCCGCGTCGCACCGGGGGCGAGCCTGCCCTACAAGGTGGGGACGGGCCTTCTTTACGCGCAGATGGACACGGTCTGCATTCCGGCGGCGACGAATGTCGGCGTCTTCTGGCCGCGCCACGGCATCCTGCGACAGCCTGGTCTGGCGGTGGTGGAATTCCTGCCGCCCATTCCGGCCGGCAAGGGCGTGTCCGACTTCATGGCCGAGATCGAGACCGTGGTGGAAACCGCATCCGACCGGCTGATGGCCGAGGCGGGCTTCCGCAGGGGCTGACGCCGCCCCATGCCCCCGCCCCATGCCCCCGCGCCGCGGCATGCGGCGCGGGGGCCGACGGCAGCGCAGCCTGTCAATGCGCCATCAGGACCGGCACGTCGGCCTGTTCCAGCATGTTGCGCGTCGCCCCGCCAAGGATCGCCTCGCGGAAGCGGGAATGGCCATAGGCCCCCATCACCAGCATGTCGGCATCCATGTCGCGCACATGGCGGGCAAGGATGTCGGAAATCCGCGGCAGGGTCTTGGCCAGCACGGCCACCTCGGCCCGCGCGCCGTGGCGCACCAGCATCTGGCACAGCATCCCGCCCGGGTCCGACCGTTCGGGGCCATGCGTCGGCGGGTCGATCACCGCGATGTTCACCGTGTCGGCCGCCGTCAGCAGCGGCAGGGCACGGCGCACGGCGGTCATCGCCTCGGCGCTCTGGTTCCAGGCGATGACGACGCGGCGGGGCGCGCCGGACTGGCCGACGCCGCTGTCGGGCACCACCAGCACGGGGGCGCGCCCCTCGAACAGCGCGGCCTCGACCGTCGCCTCGGCCTCGGCGCCCTGATCGTGGCCATAGGGGCGGGGCAGCACGACCAGATCGGCAAAGCGCGCGCGCTGCGCCACAAGATCGGTCAACCCGCCAAGCTGGGCCACCGCCGTCTCCATCGTCCAGCGCAGGGCGGCCCCTTCGGCGGCGATGGCGGCCTTGCAGGCCGATTCGACATCGCGGGCATCCTGTTCGGCACGGTCCAGCGCCGCCTGCAGCACCACCGCGCCCGAACCGACATAGGAATATCCCACCTGCGTCCGGTCCACCCCCAGCGCGAGGATATCGAGATGCGCGTCATGCAGCGCGCAAAGGCGCGCGCCCGCCGCGATGGCCGCCGTCGCGCGGTCGGCGCGTGTCACGACGGTCAGGATGGTCTTGTAGGACATCGGCCGTTCCTCCTTGGGATCAGGTTGCACAACCCTGCCACCATTCTCCCGCAGGGACATTGACCTTGGTCAAGCGCGGGCCGCGCGACTGTTGACATGGATCAAGGCGCCTTTGCCGCGACCGCCGCAAAAGCGAACCAGTCGCAAAGTGTCCGTCCCTCGTCTGCCTGCAGGGGATTCGGCCGGACCAAGAGACGAAGGGACACAAGAAATGTGGGATTACGTGAAACTGGTCGTGCTTGGGGTGATCGCGGTCTGCGCCGCGCTCGCCGCCAGCTACGCCCGCGATCTGGCCTACGAGGTCAACGCGCTCGTGGTGATGCTCGCCGCCGGCCTGACGTTCCTCTGGACCCTCCGCAGCATGGGGGAACCGAAGGCCGTCAATGCCAATGAATACATGGACGGCGTCGTGCGCGCCGGGGTGATCGCCACCGCCTTCTGGGGCGTGGTCGGTTTCCTCGTCGGCGTGGTCATCGCCTTCCAGCTTGCCTTTCCGGCGCTCAATTTCGAATGGGCACAGGGCATCCTGAACTTCGGGCGGCTGCGCCCGCTGCATACCAGCGCCGTGATCTTCGCCTTTGGCGGCAACGCGCTGATCATGTCGGCCTTCTACATCGTCCAGCGCACCTGCGCGACGCGGCTCTGGGGCGGGAACCTCGGCTGGTTCGTGTTCTGGGGCTGGCAGCTGATGATCGTGCTGGCCGCGACCAGCTATGTCCTCGGCGGCACGCAGGGCAAGGAATACGCCGAGACGGTCTGGTACATCGACTGGTGGATCGCCGTGGTCTGGGTGGCCTTCCTTCTGGTGTTCATGGGCACGCTGATCAAGCGCAAGGAGCCCCACATCTATGTGGCCAACTGGTTCCTGCTGTCGATGATCCTGACGGTGGCGATGCTTCACATCGGCAACAACCTTGCCATCCCCGTCTCGATCTTCTCGTCGCAGTCGGTGCAGGTCTTCTCGGGCGTGCAGGATGCGATGGTGCAGTGGTGGTACGGGCACAACGCCGTGGGCTTCTTCCTGACGGCGGGCTTTCTGGGCATGATGTACTACTTCGTGCCCAAGCAGGCCGAACGCCCCGTCTACAGCTACAAGCTGTCGATCATCCACTTCTGGGCGCTGATCTTCCTGTATATCTGGGCCGGTCCGCACCACCTGCACTACACCGCGCTGCCCGACTGGGC
>JBEEOG010000186.1:0-6542 GCA_041191745.1 Pseudomonadota bacterium
CATGCCCGACGGGCGGGCGCAGCGCCCGGGCGATGTCGTGCGGTCGATGAAGGGCGACACGATCGAGGTCATCAACACCGATGCCGAAGGCCGCCTCGTCCTTGCCGATGTGCTGTGGTACGCGCAGGAACGGTTCAAGCCTGCGGGGATCGTCAACCTTGCCACGCTGACGGGCGCGATCATCATCGCGCTGGGGCATGAACATGCGGGCCTCTTCTCGAATGACGACGCGCTGGCGGATGCGGTCCTGCACGCCGCGCGGGCCGAGGGCGAGGGCGCGTGGCGCATGCCGATGGGCGAGGCCTATGACGCCAAGCTGAAATCGCGCATCGCCGATATGATGAACGTCGGCGGGCGCGACGGGGGCGCGATCACGGCGGCGCAGTTCCTGCAGCGCTTCATCAAGCCGGGGATGCCGTGGTGCCATCTGGACATCGCGGGCACGGCGCTTCTGAAGGCGGACTCGGTCCTTGCCCCCAAGGGCGCGACGGGCTGGGGGGTGATGTCGCTGAACCGCCTGATCCGCGACCGGTTCGAAACGAAGTGACGCGCGGGGCGATGGGCGCCTGAATGGGCATCGTGATGTTCTATCACCTGACGCGGTCGGGGGTGGAGGAGACGCTGGCCGCGCTCCTCGACCGCGCGCGGGGGCAGGGCTGGCGGGTGATGATCCGCGGCACCGACCGCGCGGCGCTGGAGCGGATCGACCTGTCGCTCTGGTCCGAACCGCCCGAAAGCTTCCTGCCACACGGGATGGAGGGCGGGCCGCATGACGCGGACCAGCCCGTTCTTCTGGGCACGGGCGCGATCGCCAATGCCGCGCAGGGGCTGTTCCTGATCGGCGGGGCGGATGTCTCGCTGGCCGAGGCGCAGGCGCTGGAGCGGGTCTGGCTGCTGTTCGATGGGGGCGATCCCGATGCGCTGCAGGCCGCGCGCGGCAAGTGGAAGGCGCTGACCGGCGCGGGCATCCCCGCGCAATACTGGTCGGAAGAGACGGGGCGCTGGCAGAAAAAGGCCGAAAGCCCCGCGGCGGGCTAGCGGCGGCGTTCGATCACGCCAAGCGCGTCGAGCGCGGCTTCCAGCGCCGAAGGCTTGCCGCGGGTCTTCGTCGCTTCCGCCATCTCCGCCTTCAGCGCGTCGAAACGGGCGCGCAGGGCCTTTTTCTCCTCGCCGCGGCAATCGTTCCACGGGCGGCCCTGCAATCCCATGACCAGCACATAGTAACCGATGAAATGCGGCGCTGTCCCCGCGGCGAGCAGCCTGCGATAGCCCTCGTCCGGCCCGAGGGCGCGCAATTCCTCGGCCGAGTGGACGCCCGCGCGGGCAAAGGCCGCTTCCGTCGCGGGGCCGAGGTTGGGGATCGTGGAAACGGGGGTGGGCATCATGGGGGCCTGAAATGAAACGGGGCCAGCCTAGCGGCTGGCCCCGTTTCAGGGAAGCGGCTTCACCTCAGATCGAGGCCCAGTCGCGGAACACGGGCGTCTGGCCCTGTTGCTGCTGGCTGCCGCCCTGGCTTTGGCCCTGCTGCTGCGACGGCTGCGGCGTGCCGCCCTGCTGCTGGGTCGAAGGTTTCTTGGCCATCTGACTGCTCTCCGGTTTTCTGGCGCTCGTAGGTGTCATTTGGCGTCCCGCAATGGTCGCTGCAAGGCGAAATCGGGTCGCTTTCAAGGCCGGAGCGGCGGATTGTGGAAAACGGGCAACAGCCGGCCCCCCGCCCGCGCGGTCAGGATGGCGTGGTCAGGCGTGCCGGAAAGCCGATCGCATCGAGCGCGCGGATCAGCGCGCCGGCATCGGCGGGGCCGTCCACGCGGGCGGTGCGCGCGGTCAGGTCCACCTCGACCGCCGTGGCGCCCGCCACGCGGGACAGCGCTTCGGTGACAGAGGCGCGGCAATGGCCGCAGGTCATGTCGGGGATCGAAAGCGTGGTCATGGCGTTCTCCTTTGCCCCCGTATCAGGGCGCCTTGGCGGGGCGGAAAGCAAGCCGCTCTGCGGGGCCTTGCGACACTTCGCCCATGCCCGTGGCGCAGGGGCGGGGCGGCGGGTCTTGACCTTTGCCCGCGCGGGGGGGACGTAAGGGACAGTGCAAGGAGAAATCCCGTGCAGACCACCCGCCCCGCCCCCGCCGACCGCCCCAGCGTCCGCCACGCCGCCCGCTTCCGGCTGGACGGGATGAGCTGCGCCTCCTGCGTGGCGCGGGCCGAGCGTGTGCTGCGCGCGCTGCCGGGCGTCGAAAGCGCGGCGGTGAACCTGTCCACCGAAACCGCCGACATCCGCTTTCACGCCCCCGCCACCCGCGAAGGCATGGCGGCGGCGCTGGCGCAGGCGGGCTATCCGGCGCGGCAGGTGACGGTGGCGCTGGGGGTCGAAGGGATGACCTGCGCCTCCTGCACGGGGCGGGTGGAACGCGTCCTGCGCGCGCAGGATGGCGTCGTGGCCGCGCAGGCCAACCTCGCCACCCGCCGCGCGACGGTGACGCTGTGGGAGGGAGCGCAGGCGACCCCCGCCATGCTGGCCGCCGCCGTGGCGCGCGCGGGCTTTGCCGCCGCACCGCTGGAGGAGGCCAAGCCCGCCCCCGACGAGGGCCGCACGCTGGCGCGGCAGACGCTGGTCGCGGGCGTGCTGACCCTGCCGGTCTTCGTCACCGAGATGGGGGGCCACCTGATCCCCGCGCTGCATCACTGGCTGGGCGCGACCTTCGGCACGCAGAACCTGTGGCTGATGCAGTTCGTGCTGGCGACGCTGGTCCTGCTGTTCCCTGGCCGGCGCTTCTTTCTGAAGGGCCTGCCCGCGCTGATGCGGGGCGCGCCCGACATGAACAGCCTTGTCGCGGTCGGCACGGGGGCGGCGTGGGTCTATTCCACCCTTGTCACCTTTGCCCCCGCGCTGATCCCGGACGCCGCGCGCGCGGTCTATTTCGAAGCCGCCGCTGTGATCGTCGTCCTGATCCTGCTCGGCCGCACGCTGGAGGCGCGGGCGCGCGGGCGGGCAGGGGCCGCCATCGCCCGCCTGATCCGCCTGCAGCCGAAAACCGCGCGGCTGGAGGACGGGACCGAGGTGGACGTGGCCCGCCTGACCCCCGGCCAGCGCGTCCTCGTCCGCCCGGGCGAACGCGTGCCCACCGATGGCACCGTGGTGTCGGGCACTTCCGCCTTTGACGAATCCATGCTGACGGGCGAGCCGCTTCCCGTGGAAAAGCGCGGCGGCGACCGGCTGACGGGCGGCACCGTCAACGGCGCGGGGGCCGTGGTGATGGAGGTGACCGAGGTCGGCGCCGCCACGGTCCTTGCCCGCATCGTGGCCATGGTCGAAGAGGCGCAGGGATCGAAACTGCCCGTGCAGGCGATGGTGGACCGCGTCACGCTCTGGTTCGTGCCGGTGGTGATGGGGATCGCGGCGCTGACGGTGCTGCTCTGGCTCGCGCTCGGCCCCGGTCTGGCCGAGGCGCTGGTGGCGGGCGTGTCGGTCCTGATCATCGCCTGCCCCTGCGCGATGGGGCTGGCCACGCCGGTATCGATCCTTGTCGGCACGGGGCGGGCGGCGGAACTGGGCATCCTCTTCCGCAAGGGCGAGGCGCTGCAGCGGCTGGCCGCGGTCAGGATCGTGGCCTTCGACAAGACCGGCACCCTGACCGCGGGCCGCCCGCAGGTGACCGACGTGATCGGTGATGATGCCCTGCTCGCCGATGCCGCGGCGGTGGAGGCCGCGTCCGAACACCCGCTCGCCGCCGCCGTGCTGGCCGAGGCGCGGGCGCGCGGGCTGGCCGTGCCGCAGGCCGCGGGCTTTGCCGCGCGCGCGGGTTTCGGGGCCACGGCGCAGGTGGGCGGGGCGACGGTCGCGGTGGGCAATGCGCGGATGATGGGCGACGTGCCGGATGACCTGAAGATGCGCGCCGAAGCACTTGCCGCGGAAGGAAAAAGCCTGCTCTTCGTCGCGCGGGACGGGCGCGTGGCGGGGCTTCTTGCCGTGGCCGATCCCGTCAAGCCCACAAGCCGCGCGGCGCTGGCCGCACTGGCAGGGGAAGGGCTTGCGACCGTCATGGTCACGGGCGACAACGAGGTGACCGCCCGCGCCATCGCCGCGCGGCTGGGCATCGCGGATGTCCGCGCGGGCGTGCTGCCCGAAGGCAAGGGCGCGGTGGTGGCCGCGCTTGGCGCGGGCGTGGCCTTCGTGGGCGACGGGATCAACGACGCCCCCGCGCTCGCCGCCGCCGATGTGGGCCTTGCCATGGGCACGGGCACCGATGTGGCGATCGAGGCGGGGGATGTCGTGCTGATGACGGGCGATCCCTTGGGCGTCGTCAATGCCCGCCGGATCAGCCGCGCCACGATGGCCAACATCCGGCAGAACCTGATCTGGGCCTTCGGCTACAATGCCGCACTCATCCCCGTCGCGGCGGGGGCGCTGGTGCCCTTTGGCGGGCCGCAGCTGTCGCCCGTGCTGGCGGCGGGGGCGATGGCGCTTTCGTCGGTCTTCGTGCTGGGCAATGCGCTGCGCCTGCGGCGGGTGCGCGGCCTGCGCCCTGCCTGACCCCGTGCGCCCCGCCACCCTTTCCTCCGACGCGCGGCCATGGCAGCATTGCGCCAGCGCAAAGGTGAAGGGTGCCCCATGATCCCCGTCTTCGACGGCCACAACGACCTGCTCCTGCGGCTGTTCCTCGCCCCCGAACGGCGCGGGATGATCTGGAAGGGCAGCGACCGGACGGGGCATCTCGACCTGCCGCGCATGCGGGCGGGGGGCTTCGCGGGGGGGATGTTCGCCATCTACATCCCCAGCCCCCTCGCCGATGACGTGGCCGAGGTGGAGCGCCAGATGGACAGCCCGCCCTATGCGCTGCCCCTGCCGCCCCCCGTGCCGCTGACCGTCGCGCAGCCCATGGCGCTGGCCATGGCGGGGCATCTTCTGTGGCTGGAACGCGCCTCGGACGGCGCGCTGCGCCTGTGCCGCAGCGCGGCCGAGATCAAGGCCGCGCGTGCCGACGGCGTCATCTCTGCCGTCATGCACATGGAAGGGGCCGAGGCGATCGACGAGGGCTGCGACGCGCTTCACAGCTTCCACGCGATGGGCCTGCGCTCGCTCGGCCCGGTCTGGAGCCGGCCCACGATCTTTGGCGAGGGCGTGCCCTTCGCCTTTCCCGCAGGCCCCGATACGGGCGGCGGCCTGACGGCGGCGGGGCGGCGTCTGGTCGAGACCTGCAACAGCCTGCGGATCCTGATCGACCTGTCGCATCTAAACGAGAAGGGCTTCGACGATGTGGCCCGCCTGTCGGATGCCCCGCTGGTCGCCACCCATTCCAACGCCCATGCCGTGACGCCATCGAGCCGCAACCTGACCGACCGGCAACTGGACATGATCGCCGCGTCCAAGGGGATGGTGGGGCTGAACCTTGCCACCGTCTTCCTGCGCCCCGACGGGCGGCGCGATCCGCGCATGGGCTGGGGGCCGATCATCCGCCACCTCGACCATCTGATCGCGCGGCTGGGCGAGGATCATGTCGGGCTGGGGTCGGATTTCGACGGGGCGACCATGCCCGAAGGCATCGGCGATGTCGCGGGCCTGCCGCGGCTTCTCGATGCGATGCGCCAGCACGGCTATGACGAGGGGCTGATCCGCAAGCTCGCCTGGGACAACTGGCTTTCGGTCCTGCGCCGGACATGGGGCGGCTGAGCGCGCGATGATGCGTTGACGCAGGCCCTGCCTTGGGGCAAGCCCTGCGCCATGCTGCGCATCGACTCCTTAAGCTATTCCGTCGAAGGCCGTCCCCTGTTCGAAGGGGCCTCGGCCACCATTCCCACCGGCCACAAGGTGGGCCTCGTCGGGCGCAACGGCGCGGGCAAGACCACGCTCTTCCGCCTGATCCGGGGCGAGCTGGCGCTGGAAGGGGGCGAGATTTCGCTGCCCGCGCGCGCCCGCATCGGCGGCGTCGCGCAAGAGGTGCCGTCCTCCGCCACCTCGCTGATCGACACGGTGCTGGCCGCCGATACCGAACGCGCGGCGCTGATGGACGAGGCCGCGACCGCGACCGACCCCCACCGCATCGCCGAGGTGCAGAGCCGCCTTGCCGATATCGACGCCTGGAGCGCCGAGGGCCGCGCCTCGGCCATCCTCAAGGGGCTGGGCTTCGATGCCGCGGCGCAGCTGCGCCCCTGTTCGGATTTCTCGGGCGGGTGGCGGATGCGGGTGGCGCTGGCGGGGGTGCTGTTCGCCCAGCCCGACCTGCTGCTGCTGGACGAACCGACCAACTACCTCGACCTCGAAGGGGCGCTGTGGCTGGAAAGCTACCTGCAGAAATACCCCCATACCGTCCTCATCATCAGCCATGACCGCGGGCTTCTGAACCGCGCCGTGCAGGGCATCCTGCATCTGGACAACCGCAAGCTGACCTACTGGCAGGGCGGCTACGACCAGTTCGCCCGCCAGATGGCCGAACGCCGCGCCCTGCTGGCCGCCGAGGCCAAGAAGCAGGACGCCCGCCGCGCCCATCTGCAGGCCTTCGTCGACCGCTTCAAGGCCAAGGCCTCAAAGGCCACGCAGGCGCAGTCGC
>JBEEOG010000187.1:0-2751 GCA_041191745.1 Pseudomonadota bacterium
CAATCGCTGGACCTCAAGGCAGCAGGCGGTCCCCGGTGGCGGCTGAACTTCGACGTGCTGGAAGCCGAGATGCCCAAGATCGTCGGCTGGCCCGGGACAGAAGGACAGTTTCCCCGCCCCGCGCTGTTCCTGACCGGATCGGAAAGCCACTACGTCCGGCCCGAACACCGCGACACGATCCGCGCGCATTTCCCGACCGCGCGCTTTGCCCGCCTGCCCGGCGCGGGGCATTGGCTCCACGCCGAAAAGCCGCGAGAGTTCGAGGATACCGTCCGCGTCTTCCTGAACGCCTGACACGGCGCGTCAGCCCGCGCGACGCATCCTCTGCAGCAGACCGTCCTTCCGCACGAACTGGTGCCACAGCGCCGCCGCCACATGGCCCGCGATCAGCAGAAGGAAGGCCGGCTTGCCCAGTTCATGCAGCTCCGCCAGATCCTCCGACGCGCCGAACCACGCCAGAAGCCCCACGACGGGCACCCCGATCATGAGCGCGTAGAGCAGCCCGTGCCCCAGATGCGAGACCAGACGGTCCCGCCCCGACATCCCCGCAGGCAGGTCCGGCACGCCACGCGTGAACCGCAGCCCAAGCCGCCAGAGCGCCAGCAGAAGCACCGCAACCCCAACCCCGATATGGGCCAGCGCCCCCGCGTCATAGACCGGCGCGCCGCCTGTCTCGATCGCGCGCCAACCCGTCTTGATCCAGTCTTCGAAAACCAGATTGACGGCGATCAGTGCCGCCACCACCCAGTGCAGTCCGATCTGGACCCGCGAATATCCCGCAACCGCCATGTCACACCCTCGTCTTTCCCATGCGCGCCGGAACCGGCACCAGCGCCAGACCGTATGCCACCGGACGCAAGGTCCCCGATTGCTGCAGGCCCATCCGATAAAGCACCCCCGCCACGCCAAGCAGCGCAGCAAAGGCGTATGGAATTGCGAACGTGAACTGCAGCATTGGACCCTCCGGCAGGCTGGCACATCAGGTTGAACGTGCCGCGCCAGAGTTTCCGTCGCCTTGATCGGGGTCAAGGACGTCTTTTCTCGATCCCGGCCCAACAGCAGGCAGGACAGCCACTCTGCCCGGATCGCAAGATCGATCAGAACAGGATGTCGTCCAGCGAGTCCTCTTCCACCGCCACCGTCTGCGGCGCAGCCACCGAAACCGTCTTGCCCGCGCCCACGATCCCGTCATGGATCGCGCGCTCCTGCTGCATGGTATAGCGCGATCGCAGGCCCGCCAGAACCGCCGCCCCCGGCGTGCCCTCGTCGAACGGCGCCGCTTCGGGCATGGCCAGCCGCCGCAGCCCAAGTATCAGCGACAGCTCCGCCACCTCGGCCAGCGCCGCGCGGAACGTTTCAAGCCGCCCCGCCGCCTGACCCAGCCGCAACGGCAGTTCCCGCCCGGCCGCATCGAAACCGCGCGCCGTGTCCTCGACCACCGAGTCGATCTGAACCATCGCGCCGTTCAGCTGCTCGGCATCCCCGATGAAGCCCGACAGCGCGGTTTCCAGCCGGTCCACCGCCGCCTGACCCGCCTCGCTGGCCAGATGGCGCGTCTCGTCCAGCTTGACCTGCAGACGCTGCACGATCGCATCGCTTTCATCCGTCAGCGTCCGCAGCCACTGCGCCAGTTCCCGCAGCGACCGCCCCTCCTCGCCCAGTTTGGCGCAGATGAGGACCGCGTTCAGACCCGAAAGCCGCACCTGCTGGGCGATCTGGCGGATCGTCGCCTCGTGACGCAGGATGACGTCCAGCCGACCCCGCAACGCCTCGGCCCGCGCGCGCATCTCGACCAGATGCCGCCGCACACGGGCCAGCGCGGCCTCCAGCGCCTCGGCATCCCCGCCGCCATTGCCGTCCCGCCCGCGCCCGGCCTGCGAGAAATAGAACAGCCGCGCCGCCTGCATCGCCTGATCTGCATTCCGCCGCACCTCGGCCAGCGACGCCAGTGACACCCCCACCTCGGACAGCGCGTCGCCGCAGGCCGCGTCCGCCAGCGCCCGCGCCAGATCGGTCAGCACCGCTTCCAATTCGGGCTCAGCCACCGAGGCCTCGCCTGTGACCTCGCGCACGCGTTCCAACCGTTGGCGGGTGGAATCCCCGACCTGCAACGCCATGATCAGGCGCGACACCTCGGCAAAGACGCCGCGCATCCGGCCCGACAGGTCCGCGCTCATCGCCGTCATCTCCGCCCGGCCATCCTGCACCTTTTGCGCGATGGCGGCAAAGCGCGACAGGGTCGGCAGCACGCGCAGCATCAGTTCCTGCCGCAACTCCAGCAGCGCGCTGTCGATGGCCGCCGTGTCATGGCCGATCCCGACCATCGCATCCTTGACCTCCTGCAGGATACCCTCCGCCTCGGACGCCATGGAGGCCAGCCGTTCGATGAAGGAATTGACCTGCGGTCGTGGCGGAAGCAGCCCATTGCCCTGGATGCGCGCGTTGATCGACACGTTCGAAATCGTGCGGACGACCCGGTCCAGTTCGTTCACTTCCAGCCGCACGCCGCGCACGGCAACACGCAACGCATCGCTCTGCCGGGTGAAATCATCAAAGTCGGCGCGGATCACTTCGACATTGGCGAAGGTCTCGGAGATCAGCGAGGCCAGCTGGCGGCTCGTCTCATCGCCCAGCGTCACGTCCAGCCGGGCAAACAGCGCCTCGGTCCCGCGCAGGATATCCACCGCGCGCGCCAAACCGTCGCCCGCCGTCACAAAGCTTTCCTCGGTGATCCGAAGAACCTTTTCCAGC
>JBEEOG010000188.1:0-8034 GCA_041191745.1 Pseudomonadota bacterium
TAGGGCGTGAAACCAAAGGGCTTTGTCGCCGCCGCATCGATGACTTCGAAAATGTCGATGCCCATCCGGTCGGCAACGATCTTCATCTCGTTCACGAGACCGATGTTCACGGCGCGGTGGATATTCTCCAGAAGCTTGGTCATTTCCGCGACCTTGGTGGAACTGACCGGCACGATCCGGTCGATCGCGCCGCCATAGAGCGCCTTGCCCACTTCCAGACAGGCGGGCGTATGTCCGCCGACGACCTTCGGAATCGTGTTGGTGGTGAAGTTGGGATTGCCGGGGTCCTCGCGCTCGGGCGAATAGACGAGGAAGATGTCCTTTCCGACAACGAGGCCGCCCGATGTGACGCGCGGCAGCAACTCCTCTTCCGTCGTGCCGGGATAGGTCGTGCTTTCGAGCGAGACGACCTGCCCGACGCGCAGATAGGGCACGATGGAGTCCGTCGTCTGGATCACGAAACTCAGGTCCGGTTCACGGTACTTGTTCAGGGGCGTCGGAACGCACAGGATCAGCGCATCCGCCTCGGCAGCGCGGCTGAAGTCCGCCGTGCATTCCATGCCGGCCGCATTGGCCCGCGCGATATCCGCATCGCTGATATGTTCGATATGCGACCGGCCCGCGTTCAGCTGGGCGACCTTTTCCTGATCGATGTCGAAGCCGATCACCCTGAAGCCCAGCTGCGAATAGCGCAGGGCGAGGGGCTGCCCAACATAGCCCATGCCCAGAATGCCGATCACCGCCTGTTTCTGGGAAAGGCGTTGCAGCAGCCGGTCGGGGCCCTGCCATTTCGTCGATGAATTCATAATGCAACCTGATGGGAAAGTCTGGGTTTCGGGTCGTTCCGGTCAGCCGCGAGGGACAACCTGCCGCTCTGGCAGCGATGCAGGGGGTGATGCCCAAGACAGGCAAAAGGCACAGGGTGACATGTCGCCAAGATCCGCGTCATCGGTGAAAGGATCAGCGTGCGACACGCATCAGGGGCTTTGCCGACAGCTCGAGGTCGTCGCGCGCAAGCCGGGTCAGGTCATGGCACACGCCGGGACGCGGGCGGAAATCGAGCGGCGCGTCGCCAAAAATCCGCGATACCTCGTCCAGATCGAATGCGTTGCAGGCCTTTTCGAGATCGCGCAGCAAGAGTGTGAGGTCGATCGGTGCCAAGGCCACCTCCCGCGCCGTCATGATGCGCGGATGTTCGGTCGGCATCGGGCTGTTGCCGATCAGCAGTTCCTCGTAGAGCTTTTCTCCCTTGCCAAGCCCGACAAACCGGATCGCGATGTCGCCCTTGCGGTCCCCGTCCGCCCCGTCCTCGCCTTGGATGTAGGGCTTCAGGCCGTGGAGGCGGATCATGCTTTTGGCAAGGTCGAGGATCCGGACCGGCTCGCCCATGTCCAGCACGAAGACATCCCCGCCGCGCGCCATCGCGCCCGCCTGGATCACCAGTTGCGCGGCTTCGGGGATCGTCATGAAGTAGCGCGTGATCTCGGGATGGGTCACCGTCACGGGCCCGCCCTTCTCGATCTGCGCGCGGAAGCGCGGCAGCACCGATCCCGATGAGCCGAGGACGTTTCCGAAGCGCACCATCGAAAAGGTCGTCCGTCCGCCCCGCTGCGCCAGCGCCTGGCAGACAAGTTCCGCCATCCGCTTCGAAGCCCCCATGAAATTGGTGGGACGCACCGCCTTGTCGGTCGAGATCAGGATGAAGTTCTCCACCCCCGTCGCGGCCGCGGCTTCGGCCACGACCTGCGTGCCGAAGACATTGTTGCGGATGCCTTCGACCACATTCTCTTCGACAAGGACCACATGCTTGTAGGCGGCCGCGTGGTAGACCGTCTGCACCCCGAAGCTCTGCATCACCGCCTGCACGCGGCGGGCGTTCTGCACCGATCCGAGGACACCCTTCACCGTATCCTCGCGCCCGAACGGGGCCAGCATCTCGCGCAATTCGTTGGTGATGGAATAGAGGGCGAATTCCGACAGTTCGAAGACGACGATCTGCGCGGGCGCGAACTGGACGATCTGGCGGCAGAGCTCGCTTCCGATCGACCCGCCTGCCCCCGTCACCATCACCACCTTGCCGGTGATGTTGCGCTGCATCAGATCCGCGCGCGGCGGAACGATGTCGCGCCCAAGCAGGTCCTCGGGGCTGACCTGACGCAACTCGCTGACCGTGGCGCGGCCCGACACGATGTCGGCGATGCCCGGGATCGTCTTGATCTGCAGACCCAGTTTGCCGACTTCCTCGACGATCTCGCGGCGGCGCAGGCGCGAGGCGCTGGGAACGGCAAGAAGGATCGTCGTCACCCCCGTGTCGCGCACGACCTGCGCGATCCGGTCAGGCGCAAAGACCTTGCGCCCCCCGATCACGCTGCCATGCAGCGCGGGGTCATCGTCGAAGAAGGCCAAGGGCTGATAGTCCCCGCCATTCTGCAAGGCGTCCTTCAGTTGACGCCCCGCCTCGCCCGCGCCGTAGATGGCCACGGGAATGCGCGTGCTCTGGACCATCGACTGCAGCATGGCCCGCATCACGAACCGCAGGCCCCCTGCCGAGACGAACAGCAGCAGCGCATAGATGCCGGGCACGGATCGCGGAACCGCCACCGAAAACAGGGACGAGGCGACGAGCATGACCACGGCGGAAAAGATCACGCCGCAGCCGATCGCGCGCAGGACCTGACCGCTGATGAAGCGCAGGATCGACCGGTACAGCCCCATCGCCCAGAAGGCCCAGATCGTGGCAGGCGCGCAGAGCAGCACAAGCAGCCAGACCGCAGGATCGGCGGCGAAGGCGAAGCTTTCGAAGCGAAGCGCCATCGCAAGGCCGAAACTGGCGACGACCAGAACGCTGTCGGCCAGCATCTGGACCGCCCGTTTCTGGCGACGTCCCAACGTCACAAGTCTGGCAAGCAGGGACGGAACCATACCCGTCCGGTGGCGTTGCGCCCTCATGGCAGCGTCAAAGGCAATCATCACGGACCACACCACACACAAAAAGGACCGTTCTTCCGGCCCCATGCGGGTTCCGGATGAATCCGTCGCACGACCGCTACCCCAAAGCGCTGCAACGGTTTGGATACTAAGCAAAGGTTAATCGGTTTCCCAAACGAAATCATACGGCTCCGATCCAGAAGGCTAAAATGCCTGCGCCTTCCAGCACTTTTACTCGCAAATTCGAGCGTGTCTTTACCTACATTAAGAAAATATTCGCAAGAACGTTCCTCTTACAGACCAAGGTCTGCATCCGTGCGCGACTCAGTCTGCCTGAGTCGACCGCTTGTAGGTGTAGCGATTCGCATAGCCGTAGCCGTAGCCATAGCCACGGCGGCCACCCTTCGCGCGGCGCGGGTCGTAGCCGTTGAAGATGATCCCCTTCAGGGCCACCCCCGTCGTATCGAGCGTCTTGCGTACGGCGTCCAGCTCGTCCACCGGCGTGATGAGGTGACGCGCGACCCCGATCATCGAGCCGACCTTGCGGCCAAGGATCGCGGCATCGGTCACGGCAAGCAGGGGCGGCGCGTCGAAGATCACCAGATCAAAGCGGCCATCCAGTTCCGCCACCAGCTCGGCCAGCCTGTCGCGCATCAGAAGTTCCGACGGATTGGGCGGGAACCGTCCGGTCAGGACGAGCGAGAGGTTGGGGACCCCGCTGTCGCGCAAAACCGCGTCGAGCCCTGCCCCGTCCGACAGGTAATCGGCCAGTCCGGCGGCCTTTTTCGGGCCGTCGAAGTATTTCCGCAGCGTGCCGCGCCGCATGTCGGCATCGACAAGGCAGACCTTCTGTCCGGCCTGCGCGGCCACGACACCCAGATTCGCGCAGAGGAAGGATTTGCCCGCGCCGGGTGCCGCGCTGGTCACGGCGATGGACTTGGAACTCGCGTCCAGCATGCCGAAATGCAGGCTGGTCCGCAGCGACCGCAGCGCCTCGACCGTGATGTCGTCGGGGTCGTCGCGCGCGATCAGCGGCAGGCGGTTGCCGCTGGCCTTCAGGGGGCCGATGTAGTTGTTGACCGTGGCAAAGACCGGCAGGCCGAGACGCTCGATCTCGGTCACGCTGTCGATGCCGCGGCGCATCCAGTTCCGCAGCAGCACGATGCCGATCCCCAGAAGCACCCCGAGCACCCCCGCCAGCGCGAGGATCTGCGTCCGCCGCGGCGCGACCGCGTTCAGCATCGTGGCGGCGTCGTCCACGATCCGCACCGATCCGATCTGGCTTGCGCTCAGCACCCGCAATTCCTGCGCGCGGTTGACCAGTTCGACATAGCTCGCCTGCGCGAGTTCGAGGTTGCGCGTCAGGTTGACCACCTCGCGCTGCGTCTCGGGCAGGCTCGTGATGCCGGACTGCAACTCCGCAAGGCGCGCGCCGAGCGCGTCGCGCTGGTCCAGAAGCTGGCGATAGACCGGATGGTTGGGCGTGTATTTCTCTTTCAGTTCCTGCTCCTCGAGATCGAGCTGGCGCAGCTGCGCCTCGATATCGGTCGTCTCGGTCAGCAGGCTCTGCGTCTCGAACTCCAGATCGACGGAGTTCTGCGCGGCGCGGTAATCGTTCAGCGCCTTCTCGGCCTCGGCCACGGCGGTCTCGAAGGCAGGGATCTGGCTTTCGACGAATTCGAGGCCCTTGCGCGCTTCGGCCGCGCTCTGGGTCACGTTCTGTTCGGCATAGGCGCGGATCACGGCATTCAGCCAGGTCGCCGTATCCTCGCGGTCCCCGCCGCGCAGGCTGACCGCGACGATGCCCGTCTGCCGCCCGCGCTCGGACACGGTCAGCTGCGAGGACAGGCGCGAGATGGCGGCCAGTTCGGTCAGGTGGGTCACGCTGTATTCCCGTCCGACCGCCCCGTCGAGGCGCGAGATCAGGATGGCAAAGCCCCGCTCCTGATCGGTCAGAAGCGTTCCGACCTGCCCTTGAAGCTGCGTCTCGTCGGGAAGCGTGATGGCAAAGGCTCCGTCCGCGGTCTTTTCGACCGCCATCGCCTCGCCCAGCCAGTCGGGCGGCACCTCGAGATAGGACAGCGCGATGGCATCGCCCCTGCGGGCATAGGCCGAAAGCACATCCCATTCCGGCCATGGCAGGTCGCGCGTCGCCATCGCATGGCCGATCACGGGGGCAAGGACGGGTGCGGCCACCCAGTCGAGGTTCAGTTCCGCCGCCGCACGGCCCAGCACCTGACGCGAGCGGATGATCTCGAGTTCGGCAAGGGTGCTCGACCCTTCGTTGCCCAAGAGTTCGCCGACCGAGGACGGCAGCGCCAGCGTGTTCTGCCCTTCCTGGATCTGCAGCATCGCATTCGCCTCGAAGGTCGGCGGCGTCAGCCAGACATAGGACAGCGCAAGCCCGATGCAGCAGGCCACCGTCGCGGCGATGGACCGCTTGCCTGCCCAGAGCGTGGCAAGCAGGTCGCCCAGATCGATCTCGTCATCGCCGGTATCGGCTGCGGACATGTCGGGCTTCTGCATCATCATCTCAACCTGCCTTCCCGCCGAGACGGGACACCCATTCAGCCCCCGCCTGCCGGATCAGCGAGACGGTCTGTTCATGTATCACGGATGGCCTGCGGTAGGGATCGGAAATGTCCGTACCACTGCCGATCCACTGCCCGAACAGCATCGTCCGGCCCAGAAGTTGCGGGAAACGCTCGGCAATCTCGTGCCGGTGGGACCGTTCCATCACCAGAAGCAGGTCATGCTCGCTGCCCAGCGCCGGTGTCAGCATCCGCGCGACATGCCCGCCGAGATCGACCCCCTGCCGGCCTGCGGCTTCGGCCGTCACCGTGTCGGCGGGCTGGCCCGTCATCGCGTGCAGACCGGCGGATCCGATCCGCAGCCCTGGCAGGCCCGCGGCAAGCACCCGCTCGCCGACAGGCGACCGGCAGATGTTTCCGATGCAGACAACCAGAACCGACCGGAAAGCTGCGTGCCCTGCCATCAGAGGTCCTGAACCGCCTCGCCCGCGGACAGGGTCGGCAGCAGGCGGCTGATCGTGTCGTTCCAGCGCTGGATCGGCGCGCGCGTGACATAGACCACATCGGCCGGCCGCAGGGCGAAGCGCGTCCCGATCAGATAACCCTCGGGCGACCGCGTATCGAGCTGGAAGACCGTCATCTGCCCGTCCACCATGCGGAAGACAAAGACCCCCCGCGCATCGGCGCGCAGGTTGTTCAGGCCGCCCTGACGCGACAGGGCCTGCGTCAGCGACAGCGGGGCTTCGGTCAGATCGACCGTGGCGGGCCGTGCGATCTCGCCCAGCAGATAGGCTTCGCGGACGGGCTTCTTCGGGACCGAGACGACATCGCCGCCCGCAAGCACCGGATTGTTCTGCGTCAGCGTGCCCGACAGGTAGCCTTCCAGATCGACACGGTAGCTGCGCCCGCCGCGGCGCACCGTGATGGCGCGCGTGTCGGCCTCTTCGGTCAGCCCGCCTGCGGCGTTGATCGCCTCCAGAAGCGTCAGCGGCGCGGTCTGCACGAATTGCGTCCGCGGCGTCGCGACCTCGCCCCCGATGACGACCTTTTGCGAGTTGAAGCTGGCCACCCGCACATCGACCTGCGGATCGGGGAAGAATTCGGCCAGCCGTTCGACCAGTTCGAGCCGCAGCTCCTCGACCGTGCGGCCCCGCGCCTCGACCGTGCCGATGAAGGGGAAGGTCAGGTTGCCGTCCGAGCGGACGAGAAAGCCCGTCGTCATCGTATCCGCACCGGTCGGAATGGCCAGTTCGGGCTGGTCGAAGACGAAGATCGAGATCAGGTCGCCCGAACCGATGCGGTATTCGCCCGAAGGTGCCCGCGGCAGGCTGGTGGCGACGAAGCCGTTCTGCACCGGCTCGACCTTGCCGGAAAAGGTTCGGTCCAGCGTGACGACGCGCACGCCGTCAAGTTCGGCCTGTGCCGATTTGCTGACCGGAAAATCCATCGACGCATCGGCACAGGCGGACAGCGACAGAAGCATGACGACAAAGGGCACGAAACGGGGCATGTTAACCTGTCTGTACTCCATTCGCACCCAAAGGGCTGCACAATTCCTGTCCGGGGCATCCCGCAGGAAGCCCCTGTGCCGAAAGACCGACCCTGATCGGCAGATACCGCCTGAACGATACGAAGCCAAGCCTGCGCTAGGCCATAGTCTATCCTTTTGACCATGTCTACGTTCCTTGGAAACGCCGGATCGCCGCTTGTGACCATAAGTTGCGCGGTCTTGCCGCACACCGTCGTGGTGCAACCGTTGCGTGCAAGGCGTCTGGCGGGCGGCGCGGCGCGGCCCTGCGTGACGCGGTCAGGATGCGGCTTTGCGCCGCGACACCCGTGCAGGGGCGTGGGAAAAGGCGCTGGCCGGAATCATGCCGCCAAAGACCGCGTCGAACTGCGCGGGCACGAAACGCGACAGGCCCGCGCTGGGGTAAAAGGTCAGCTCGCCGAAATAGGGGCGCCCGTTCACGTCGTAAAGATCGACGCGGACAAAGGGAAACATCCCGCCCAGCTGCTCGGCCGCCGAGACCATGCAGGACAAGGACACGGGCGGCAGCGGATCGGCGGGATGGGCCGGATGGGGGCCATAGCGAAAGGGCAGACGCTGCCATGCGCTGTCCATGATGGCGCTCGTCTCGCGCTCGCCCTCGCCACGGCCAAGCTTGACGTCGATGAAGCCGACCTTGCCGCCGAAGACATAGAACTTGTAATCGACCAGCGGCTTGCCGTCGCCCAGCAGGGGTTCGACCAGCAGGCGGCGCGGGATCTGCGTATAGGCCCATTCCCGATGCAGATGCCCGAAATCGGTGTCCAGCCAGTGCGCGGCAAGCCGCTTGACGGCCGCGCGGTCCACGGGCCGCCCGGGCCGGACGATGAGGTTCATGTTGGCGCCGTGGTTCGCCTTCAGCACATAGCCCGCAGGCAGCGTGTCGAAGGGCAGGTCCGCCGCCGTTGCGCCCTCCCAGATCAGCGGATTGATCCAGTCGGCCCCCAGCAGAAGCGCGATCTCGCGCTTGACGCGAACCTTGTCGGTAAAGACCGGCAGCCGCGGGTCGCGGTCGAACAGTTTCCTGTG
>JBEEOG010000189.1:0-4773 GCA_041191745.1 Pseudomonadota bacterium
TGTGTGTGTGTGGGGGGGGGGAGGCGGGAAAAGACCGGTGCCCGCCCCGTCCTTGCGGACCCCTCCTGCGGGAGCGTGCAGAAGGCGCCTTGCGGCAGGCGGGCACCCAGTTGGCCACAACGGGGGCGCGGAACAGGGTCGTTACGCCACCTTTTCCAGCGCGATTTCCGGCTGGATGCCCAGCGCGCGGACAACCTCGCGCGTCAGGTGCGGGCGGTTGAGGGTGTAGAAATGCAGGTCTTCCACCCCGCCCTCGATCAGGCGGGTGCACAGCGTGGTGCATTGCGTCAGCGACAGCAGCTCCTCGCGCCCGTCGCGGGCGGCGGTGGTAAAGGCCTCGTCCAGACGGGCGGGGACATGCGCGCCGCAGCGGGCGGCGAATTTCTTGGCCCCTTCCCAGCTGGTGATGGGCAGGATGCCCGGGATGATCGGGGCGGTGATCCCCGCCTTCACGCAGGCATCGCGGAAGCGGAAGAAGGTGTCGGCCTCGAAGAAGAACTGGGTGATGGCGCTGGAGGCACCCGCATCGATCTTGCGCTTCAGCCATTCGACATCGGCGAAGCTGTCCTTCGCGTCGGGATGGGGTTCGGGATAGGCACCGACGCGGATCTTGAACTTGCCGGTCCTTGCCAGTGCCTCGACCAGCTCGGCCGAATGGGCGAATCCTTCGGGATGGGGGGTGAAGCGGTCCGCCCCCTTGGGCGCGTCGCCGCGCAGGGCCACGATTTCCGTGACACCCGCGGCGGCATAGCTTTCGGCGATCTCCATCGTCTCGGCGCGGGTCGCATCGACGCAGGTCAGGTGCGCGGCGACGTTCAGCCCGTAGTTGCGGTGGATGGTGGCCACGGCTTCATGCGTCAGTTTGCGCGTGGTGCCGCCCGCGCCATAGGTCACCGACACGAAGCCCGGCTTCAGCGCCTGCAGGGCGTTGACCGTCTCCCACAGCCGGAAGGACGCATCCAGCGTCTGGGGCGGGAAGAATTCGAACGAGATGCGGGGCGCTTGGGACATCGGACCACTCCTTGGATGCCCCCTTGTCCCACGAAGCGGCATGTGAGACAAATTCATAATACTCAAGTTCAACATGAAGACGGCGCATAATGTATCTGGAATTCCGCCATCTCCGCACGATCCGCGCGATTCATCAGGCAGGCGGCCTCGCCCGCGCGGCGGAGATGCTGAACATGACGCAATCGGCCCTGTCCCATCAGGTCAAGGGGCTGGAGGATCAGGCGGGGATGGAGCTCTTCGTCCGCCGCTCCAAGCCCATGCGCCTGTCGGCGGCGGGCCTCAGGATGCTGCGGCTGGCCGAACGCGTGATCCCCGAGATCGACGCCTTGGAGGAGGAGTTCCGCGCGCTGCGTTCGGGCAAGACGGGGCGGCTTCACATCGCCATCGAATGCCATGCCTGTTTCGACTGGCTCTTCCCCGTGCTTGAACAGTTCCGCCACGCCTGGCCCGAGGTGGATGTGGACATCCGCGCGGGGCTGGCCTTCGACGCCCTGCCCGCGCTTCTGCGCGAGGAGGTGGATCTGGTGATCTCCTCCGACCCCGTCACGATCCCCGGCGTGGTGTTCAACCCGCTCTTCGACTATCACCCGACCTTCGTCGCCTCGCGCCAGAACCCGCTGGCGGAGAAGGACTGGATCGGGGCCGAGGATTTCCGCAACCAGACGCTGATCACCTATCCGGTCAGCCGCGACAAGCTGGATGTCTTCACCGAGCTTCTGACGCCCGCCAAGGTGGAACCGCGCGGCCAGCGGCCCGTGGAACTGACCGCCGTGATCCTGATGCTGGTGGGATCGAACCGCGGCGTGTCGGTCCTGCCCGACTGGGTGCTGCGCGAGGTGCGGACCAATGCCGATTACGTCACCCGCCCGCTTGGCCCCGCCACGATCACGAAACGGCTTTACGCCGCCACGCGCGACGAGGATGCGACCAAGCCCTTCATGGCGCATTTCCTGCGGCTGGGCCGGTCGGAACCGGTCAAGTTGCAGCGCGCCTGATGCGGACTGCCGGCCGGCCGCGCCAGCGCGATCCCCGACGCGATCCCGCCCGCGATCGATAGGGTGGAAAACGCCCAAGGGGGCAAGGCGGGGGCGGGCACAAGGCGGTGGGTCAGGTAGACCAGATCGCTTGACGCGGCCAGCGTCGGGACCGCGCCCGCCACGGGGCGCGGCAGGGTCAGGCGCGGCACGAAAACGAGAAGCCCGAGCAGCGCCCGGACCGAGCCGTAGTTGATCCACGACCCCTGCCAGTTGCCGCCATCCCACGCGGCCAGCACCAGCACGACCGATGCCGCCGCCATGACCGCCCCAAGCCGCCGCCCGAAGCGCCCCGCCCGCGCGGCCAGATCGGCATGGCTGATGTCGGGCTGGCCAAGCCGGATCACGCAGGGCGCATCGCCATGACGGGCAAGGGAGCGGACGAAATCGGGGATCATGGCGGCAGGCACTGTTGGGCGGGGCTGCGGGGCGCGGGGCCAGAGGCGGGGAAATTCCGCGATCAGGCGCTTGCAGGCCGCGCACCAGCAATTGCCGACCTTAATGATCGGAAATTCCGCGCCCCCCATTGCCGCCTACCCCCTTTCCTTCCGCCCCCCGCTTGTGTAATGCCCGCCACTTGATCCCCTCCGCCGGAGCCCAGGCCCATGCAAGGCAGCGCGAACCTCAACCTGATGATCAAGGCCGCCCGCAAGGCGGGCCGCGCGCTCGTCAAGGATTTCCGCGAGGTGGAGAACCTTCAGGTCTCGGCCAAGGGTCCGGGCGACTTCGTGTCGAAAGCCGACCGCGAGGCGGAACGGATCATCAAGGAAGAGCTCCTCGGCGGGCGGCCCACCTATGGCTGGCTGGGCGAGGAGACGGGCGTGACCGAAGGTCAGGACCCGACCCGCCGCTGGATCGTCGATCCGCTGGACGGGACGACCAACTTCCTGCACGGCCTGCCGCACTGGGCCATCTCCATCGCGCTGGAACACAAGGGCGAGATCGTCTCGGGCGTGGTCTATGACGCCGCGAAGGACGAGCTTTTCTGGGCCGAAAAGGGCGCGGGCGCGTGGATGAACGACAAGCGCATCCGCGTCTCGGGCCGGCGCCACATGGTCGAGGCGGTCTTCGCCACGGGCGTGCCCTTCGGGGCCAAGACCACCCTGCCCGCCACGATGCAGGACCTTGCCCGCCTGATGCCCGCCTGCGCGGGCGTGCGGCGCTGGGGGGCGGCGTCGCTCGACCTCGCCTATGTCGCGGCGGGGCGCTACGACGGCTACTGGGAGCGCGAGCTGAACCTGTGGGACATGGCGGCGGGCTACCTTCTGGTGCGCGAGGCGGGCGGCTTCGTCTCGGGCGTGCGCGCCGATCAGGAGGCGATGGTGTCGGGCAGCATCCTCTGCGCGAACGAGGCGCTCTTCGAACCCTTGCAGAAAACGCTGCGCGGCTGATCCCCGCCCGCAGGCGGGATCACCCCCACGGCCCGCCGCGCCGGCGCGGCACGCGCGGGATCGGACTGCGCGACAGGGCATAGGTCGCCTCGGGATGGGGCGGCAGGCCGCGCGTGCGGCTCCAGAAGGCCATCCCCCCCAGCCGCTGCCAGAGCGGAACCGCCAGCGCCAGCCCCGCGACGAAGCCCCCCGCATGGGCCCAGTAGGCCACGCCCCCCGTATCGGTCGGAGTGGAAAAGCCGCCCAGAAGCTGCATCCCGAACCACAGCCCCAGCATCAGGAAGGCGGGCACGGGGATGATGCGGATCAGGATGACGATGATGAAGAGCACATCCACCTTCGCCTTGGGAAACAGCAGAAGATAGCCCCCCATCACCCCCGCGATCGCGCCCGAGGCCCCGACCATCGGGATCATGGACTCTGGATCCGCCGCATATTGCAGCCCCGCCGCCGCCCGTCCGGACAGCAGATAGAAGCCGAGGAACCGGCCATGCCCCATCTCGTCTTCCAGATTGTCGCCGAAGATGTGCAGAAACAGCATGTTGCCCAGCAGGTGCATCCACCCCCCGTGCAGGAACATCGAGGTGAGGAAGGTCTCGTATCCCTCGCCGAAGCCGATCCGCGCGGGCACGAGGCCCCAGGCCATGAAGAACCGCCCGATCTGCGCGTCTGTGCCAAGCCCGTACCAGTAGAGCAGGAAGACCGCCACATTCACCGCGATCAGGCCACGGGTGACGAAGGGGGTGCGCCCCGAAGGATTGTGATCACGGATCGGAAACATGCGCACCAGCCTTCCCGATCCGGCCCCAACGGTCAAGCGCCCGCAGGCCAGACGGCCCGCCCGCCGCGGGCCGCGCGAGGCAGGGGGCGCTCGCGCCCCCTCTTGGCCTGCGGCCAATTCACCCCCTGAGGATATTTGGACAGAGAAAACGGGCCAAGGACCTGCGCCTGTTTTCTCTGCCGAAATATCCTCGGGGGGAGGCGCCCGCCACGGCGGGCGACGGGGGGCGCGAGCGCCCCCCCTGCCCGCGCCAGAGCCGCAAGGCGGCGGCGCGGGTCATGGAATGCGGGCCGCGCGCGGCCCGCGCCGTTCAGGTCCCGCCGGTCGCCGCCAGAAGCTGCGCGTTGCCGCCCGATGCGGTGGTGTCGATGCAGACATGGCGTTCCAGCCGCGCATGCCCCGCATCGGGGGCGTCGGTGATCAGGGGCAGGATCGGCCCCGCGCGGCGCGACAGGGCCTGCGCATGCGCGCGCGCCCGCCCCTCGTCGCCCCACCAGAGCGCGCCCGCGAAACCCGCCAGCCGTTCCAGCGCGGCCGGCTCGAGCCCCGCCGCCTC
>JBEEOG010000190.1:0-2895 GCA_041191745.1 Pseudomonadota bacterium
GATCACGCGCATCTGGCCGCTGTTGCACAGCACGATGAACTGGCCCCCGATCTCCACCAGATGGAACCCGCGGCGGCGCACCTCGGCCTCGAACGCGGCGCGCCCGAACTCGCGCTCCACCGAGGCGACGGAGCGGCGCACGATGCCGCCGCGCCCGACGGCCTTGGCGGCAAAGACCGCCTCTGCCCAGTGGGCATTGCGGGGGGGCGGGGGCAAGGGGCGGTGCGACAGGTCCATGACAGCAGACTGGCGCAAGACGGTTAAGCGCGGGTTAACGGCGACAGTCGCGCATGCCGCCGTGCAGCGGCCCTAGCGAAGAAGAATTTTCTCCAAAAATTCTTCGGCTTCCGCCCCGATCCTCAGACCGCCAGAAGCTTGCGGAACAGCGTTTCCAGATAATCCCCCGCCTCTGCAAAGGGGTCATGGTCCGGCCCCAGCACGGCGCGGACCTGCATGTCGAAATCGGCATAATGCTGGGTCAGCGCCCAGATGGAAAAGATCAGATGCGCGGGCGGCAGGCGGGCGATGCGGCCCTGATCCATCCAGCCCTGCAGGACGGTGGATTTCTCCTCGACCAGCGCCTTCAGCTCGCCCTCGATCGCGGCGCGGATGCGCGGGCCGCCCTGCAGGATCTCGTTGGCGAACAGGCGGCTTTCGCGCGGGTAATCGCGCGACAACTCGATCTTGCGCCGCACATAGCCGAGGATTTCCGTGACCGGATCGCCCGCCGCATCCATTTCGCGCAGCGGATCGAGCCATGTGTCCAGAAGCCCCGTCAGGAGCGAGGTGTGGATCTCGTCCTTCGAGGCGAAGTAGTAAAGCAGGTTGGGTTTGGACAGGCCCGCCACCTCGGCGATCTGGTCCAGCGTCGCGCCGCGAAAGCCATGGGCGGAAAAGACATCCAGCGCCGCCGCAAGGATGGCTTCGGAATTCTTCTGCTGGATGCGTGTGCGGGGTCGGGGCATGAAGCGGGGTCTGCGGGCAATCTCGCCCGACCTTGGCGCAAATGCGGGCAGGATGCAAACCCTGCCCGCCCGATCCCGCGCCCGATCCCGCGCCCGGCGCGGCCGCTTATTCCAGCGCGATGATCATCAGATAGGGCACGGCGACGATCATCCCCATCACCAGCGCCAGCGTGCGTGTCAGTCCCTTGAAATTCATGGCATGTCCCCTTGTTCGCGTCCCCCTGATTTAGGGGGCGCAGGCCGCTCCGCTAGGCGGCCTTCACGGAAACGTGAGCGGAACGTGGCAGCAGCCTCAGCGCCCCGCGAGCAGCCGTTCCAGCCCGCGCACCGCCAGCCTGTGATCCTCGACCTGCGGCAGGCCCGAGACGGTGACACAGGCCACCACCCCCGCACCCGCGACACGGATCGTCACGGCCCCGCCTTCGACGGCATGTTCGGCGCTGTCCAGCCCGTGCTTGGACAGGGGTTCGCCCTTCGCCTCCATCCGCTTCTGCGCCAGAAGCGAGGGCATCTGGAACTTCAGCGCCGTGTTCGACTTGCGCCGCGCCCAGAGGTCGTTCAGCGGCGCGCTGCCTGGCAGGGCGGCATGGAACAGCGTGCGGTCCGCCGTGCGGATGTCGATGACCACGGGCAGGCGCTCCGCCCGCGCCATGGCCACGAGCGTGAGGCCCAGTTGCAGGGCCGTCTCTTCGGTGAAGGCGGGCAGCACCAGCCGCGCGGCTTCGGCCTCCAGCGTTGCGATATCCATGCGTTTCCCTTTCCCCCAAGGCGGGGAGGAGGGATAGCAGAGCCACGGCAGGCTGACTAGCTGTGGAACGGGAAACTATTCGGCGGCCCGGTCAGGGGCTTCGGGCATCCCGTCCGCGGCGGCGCGGTCCGCCCGGGCCTTCTGGCGGCGCAGCACCCGTTCCGACACGCGGGTCTTGTCGCCCTCCACCCGCAACTCCGCCGGTAGGCGGTCCACATAGCGTGCGGGAAGGCTGGCCCCGATCCGCCCGCGCCGCACCAGTTCGTCCAGACAGTAGAGCACGAAGCTGTGGCTTTCGAAGAGCGTGGAGCCAAGGATCGCGCCATGGGCAAGCTGGTCGTCGCTCCATCCCGCGATCAGGCCGGGGTGGCGCAGATAGACCGCATCGCCATCGACCAGCTGGTCGTTGTGCCGTCCGCGCAGAAGGCGGCCGCCCTGCGAGCTGGGCATGGGCTTGGCCTTGTTCCAGATGAAGCGGTGCAGCATGAAGCCCTGCGCGCGCAGTTCGGCATCGATGCCGCCCAGCATCGGTTCGTTCTCGTAGATCTGCAGGTAGCGCGCCTCGACGATCACGCAGATGCACTCGGCCATCGCCTTGCGGGCATTGCGGAACACCGCCAGCTCGCCACCCTGGATGTCGATCTTCAGGCAGTCGAACGGCTCCAGCCCCTTGAGCTTGTCGAGCGTGACGGTTTTCATCTTCTCGACCGCCTCGACCCGCCCCCAGCGCGACGCGCCGATCGCCCGCAGCCCCGCCATATGGGGGGGGAAGACGGAGCTGAGCGACGAGACGGTATAGAGGTGGTAATCCACCTCGCCCCCGTCGCCCACCGCGACGTTGTGGTAGCTTTCGTTCGCGCCCTTCGTCTCCATCAGGCGGGCAAAGGCGTCGCGGTTGGGTTCGAACCCCGTCACGCGGCAGGCGCCCGCCTTCAGAAGCCCCGCATAGGGCGGCACGACCACGGGGTTCGCGCCCACATCGCAGATGGAGGTGAGCCTGCTGCGCGGCACCTCCTCGACAAGAAGCGCCGTCGCGCGGCTGATCGGGGGGACGCCTCTGGCCATGGTCAACTCGCCGCACTGGAACTTTGACGGTCAGGATAGCCCGACTTCGGCCAAGCGCCAAGTCAAAGCGCGCCGATGCCGCGCAGGATGACGGTCTTTGCCGTCTCGGTCGCCTCG
>JBEEOG010000191.1:0-4168 GCA_041191745.1 Pseudomonadota bacterium
CAATTCGTGCTGAACTGCACCGTGGGCGTGGACATCAGCTTTGACGCGATCCGCGGCCAGCATGACGCCGTGCTGATCGCGACCGGCGTCTACAAGGCGCGCGACATTTCCGCCCCCGGCGTGGGGGCCAAGGGCATCGTCAAGGCGCTGGATTACCTCACCGTGTCGAACCGCCTGTCCTTCGGCGATGACGTGCCGGAATTCGACAGCGGCGAGATGAACGCCGCGGGCAAGCGCGTCGTCGTCATCGGCGGCGGCGACACGGCGATGGACTGCGTGCGCACGGCGATCCGTCAGGGGGCGACGTCGGTCAAGTGCCTCTACCGCCGCGACCGCGCCAACATGCCCGGCTCGCAGCGCGAGGTGCAGAACGCGGAAGAAGAGGGCGTGGAATTCGTCTGGCTCTCTGCGCCCAAAGGGTTCACCGGCGGCGATGTGGTCGATGGCGTGATGGTCCAGCGCATGCGCCTTGGCGCGCCCGATGCGACGGGCCGCCAATCGCCCGAGATCATCGACGGCGCCGACTACATCGAACCCGCCGATCTGGTGGTGCAGGCGCTGGGCTTCGAGCCCGAAGAGATCCCGACGCTCTGGGGCGTGCCGGAACTGGCCGTCACCCGCTGGGGCACGATCAAGGCCGATTTCCGCAGCCACGCGACCAGCCTGCCCGGCGTCTATGCCGTGGGCGACATCGTGCGCGGCGCATCGCTCGTCGTCTGGGCGATCCGCGACGGGCGCGAGGCGGCGGATGCGATCCTTGCCTATCTGGCGCAACCCGCCGCCGTCGCGGCGGAGTGAGGGGGACGGGGCCATGAAAGCCATCCTGCCCCTTGCCCTTGCGCTCGCCGCCACTCCGGCGGCGGCGAAGGTGTTCGAACCGCCTGCGGGCTGTCAGGTCTTCATGACCGTGCAGGCCAAGCAGTGCCGCGTGTCGAACCATTACCGCTGCGCCGCCGATGCGCCGGGCGACCAGTGGCGTGCAGATTTCGATCAGGACGGCATCTTCTTCATGTCCCGCATCAACCGCGAAGCGGAATGGGTCGAATCCTTCGACCTGAACCCGACCGTGCGCCAGACGCTGGATGCGAACCCCGCCGATCCGCAGTCCTTTTCCGAATTGCTGGCGACGGGCACCGACACCTTTTCCTTCGGCCTGTCGGATGACACGGGCGAGAAGACCCGCGTGACCGGATTCGACCGGCTGACGGGCCAGTCATGGGTGATCGACGGCATCACCCTGCAGGAAACCGAATTCCAGTTCACCGAAACCGATCTGGCCGGAACCATCCTGCGCCAATCGCGCGGGCAGGAATACATCCATCCCGAATGGCGGATGTTCTTCGCGGGCCCCTCGGAATGGAACGGCGGGGACGGAAACTTCCTGCCCATCGACGGCAGCCCCGTCGAATTCGTCTTTCCGGGCGAACCCGGCTTCGCCACGACCGAACCCCTTTTCGACTGCGACGCCGTAATGTCGCACCTGCCCGAACACTCCACCCGAGCCAAGGAGGCCCCTAGCCATGACCATCTATGACGACGCCTGGGTGAAGGCCGAAGAGGCGAAGCGCGCTTGGCTGGATGCGAACGGCCTTTACAAGTCGGATGACGAACATTCGTCCTGCGGCGTGGGTCTGGTCGTGTCAATCTCCGGCAAGCCGTCGCGCAAGGTGGTGGAAAACGGGATCAACGCGCTCAAGGCCGTCTGGCACCGCGGCGCGGTTGATGCCGATGGCAAGACCGGCGATGGCGCGGGCATCCATGTGCAGATCCCCGTCAAGTTCTTCTACGACGTGGTCCGCCGCACGGGCCACGAACCCGACGCGAACAAGCTGATCGCCGTGGGTCAGGTCTTCCTGCCGCGCACCGATTTCGGCGCGCAGGAACGCTGCCGGACCATCGTGGAAACCGAAGTCCTGCGGATGGGCCACTATATCTACGGCTGGCGCCACGTTCCGGTGAACACCGAAGTGCTGGGCGACAAGGCCAACGCGACCCGCCCCGAGATCGAACAGATCCTGATCCGCTGCGAAAAGGACATCGATCAGGAACAGTTTGAGCGCGAGCTTTACATCATCCGCCGCCGGATCGAAAAAGCCGCCATCGTGGCCCAGATCCAGGGCCTGTATCTGTGTTCGCTGTCCTGCCGGTCGATCATCTACAAGGGCATGATGCTGGCCGAACAGGTGGCGGTCTTCTACCCCGACCTGATGGACGACCGCTTTGAATCGTCCTTTGCCATCTACCACCAGCGCTATTCGACCAACACCTTCCCGCAGTGGTGGCTGGCCCAGCCCTTCCGCATGCTGGCCCATAACGGCGAGATCAACACGCTGAAGGGCAACGTCAACTGGATGAAGAGCCACGAGATCCGCATGGCCTCATCAGCCTTTGGCGACATGGCCGAGGATATCAAGCCGATCATCCCGTCGGGCACGTCGGATTCGGGCGCGCTCGATGCGGTGTTCGAGGTGCTGGTGCGGTCCGGCCGTTCCGCCCCCATGGCCAAGACGATGCTGGTCCCCGAAGCGTGGTCCAAGACCACGACCGACATGCCGCAGGCATGGGCGGACATGTATGCCTATTGCAACAGCGTGATGGAGCCGTGGGACGGCCCCGCCGCGCTGGCCATGACCGATGGCCGCTGGGTCTGCGGCGGCCTTGATCGCAACGGCCTGCGCCCCATGCGCTACGTCATCACCGGCGACGGCATGCTGATCGCCGGGTCCGAGGCGGGCATGGTCCCCGTCGATGAAACCACGATCCGCGAAAAAGGGGCCCTCGGCCCCGGCCAGATGATCGCCGTCGACATGGCCGAAGGCCGCCTCTACCACGACGCCGAGATGAAGGACAAACTGGCCGCCAGCCAGCCCTACGGCGAATGGATCGAAAAGATCGTCGATCTCAACAGCCTCCTGCGCGACGTGCCGGAAACCCCGCTCTTTTCGGGCGCGGACCTGCGCCGCCGCCAGATCGCCGCGGGCTACACGGTCGAGGAGCTGGAACAGGTCCTCGCCCCCATGGCCGAAGATGGCAAGGAAATGGTCGCCTCCATGGGCGACGACACCCCCGCGGCGGTCCTGTCCAAGGTCTACCGCCCGCTGTCGCATTTCTTCCGCCAGAACTTCAGCCAGGTCACGAACCCGCCCATCGACTCTCTCCGCGAGGGGCGCGTCATGTCGCTGAAAACCCGCTTCGGCAACCTGCGCAACGTGCTGGACGAAAACAGCAGCCAGACCGAAATCCTCGTTCTGGAAAGCCCCTTCATCGCCAATGCCGAGTTTGACGTGATGGTCAAACAATTCGGCGATCAGGTCGCCTTCATCGACTGCACCTTCCCCGTCTCGCCCGGCCTCGACGACCTGCGCCAAGGCCTCGAACGCATCCGCGCCGAGGCCGAGGATGCCGTCCGCTCCGGCGCTGGCCACCTCGTGCTGACGGATCAGCATCAGGGACCGGACCGCGTTCCGATGCCCATGATCCTGGCCACCTCCGCCGTCCATTCCTGGCTGACGCGCAAGGGCCTGCGCACCTTCTGCTCGGTCAACGTCCGCTCCGCCGAATGCATCGACCCGCATTACTTCGCGGTCCTCATCGGCTGCGGCGCGACCACCGTGAACGCCTACCTCGCACAGGACAGCATCGCCGACCGCATCTCGCGCGGCCTCCTGGACGGCACGCTGACCGACGCCATGCGCCGCTACCGCGACGCCATCGACGCGGGCCTGCTCAAGATCATGTCCAAGATGGGCATCTCGGTCATCTCCTCCTACCGCGGCGGCCTGAACTTCGAAGCGGTCGGCCTCTCGCGCGCCATGGTCGCCGAATACTTCCCCGGCATGCATTCGCGCATCTCGGGCATCGGCCTGACCGGCATCGAACAGAAGCTGGAAGAAGTCCACGCCAAGGGCTGGCTCGGCGGTGCCGACGTCCTGCCCATCGGCGGCTTCTACAAGGCCCGCCGTTCGGGCGAAAAGCACGCTTGGGAAGCGCAGACGATGCACATGCTGCAATCCGCCTGCGACCGCGCCAGCTATGACCTGTGGAAGCAGTATTCCGCAGCCATGCGCGCCAACCCGCCCATCCACATCCGCGACCTGCTGGACATCAAGCCGCTGGGCAAGCCCGTCCCGATCGAAGAGGTGGAATCCATCACCTCGATCCGCAAGCG
>JBEEOG010000192.1:0-3838 GCA_041191745.1 Pseudomonadota bacterium
GGGTCCATCACACCGAACATCTTCCGGCCCTAAGGCCGCGAGGACGGTTTTCTTCCTGGGTTGCGCCCGACCCGTCACCGCTTCGCCCTCCCGCAGACCATCGCGGGGTGGTGAGAACTCGGAAAGGCATTCCGCCTGACCGTGAACCTGGCCGCAGGGCATGCGGCGTCAGTCTGCCCATCCGGAGGATAGTATGGCTGATAAATCTGACCTGAGCTTCACAGGTCTTACCGACGAGCAGGCGCAGGAACTGCACTCGGTGTATATGAGCGGGCTGTGGCTCTTCGTGTCCATTGCCGTCGTCGCTCATATCGCCACGTACATCTGGCGCCCGTGGTTCTGAGGAGGATCAAGCAATGTCCAAATTCTACAAGATCTGGCTCATCTTCGATCCCCGTCGCGTCTTCGTGGCGCAGGGCGTGTTCCTGTTCCTGCTGGCTGCGATGATCCACCTGGTGGTTCTGAGCAACGGCATCAACTGGTTCCAGACCGCTGCCGCCGCCGGTGGCGCCGCTCCGGCGGCCGCGACCGAGTGACGCCGTAAGGCACTGGCTGCGGGCGGGGGGCCTGACCCTTCGCCCGCGGCGACCCGAACGGGCAATCCGACGGCCTGTCAACGAAAAGACCGCCGGTCGCAACAAAAGCGGAGAGGGAAGCATGGCACTGCTCAGCTTCGAACGGAAATATCGCGTGCCGGGGGGCACGCTCATCGGCGGGAACCTGTTCGACTTCTGGGTCGGACCTTTCTACGTCGGCTTCTTCGGCGTCACGACGTTCTTCTTCGCGGCGCTCGGAACGATCCTCATCTTCTACGGGACGGCGATGGAGGGGGTCTGGAATCCCTGGCTCATCTCGATCGACACGCCGCCCCTCGAATACGGTCTGGGCTGGGCCCCGCTCATGCAGGGCGGGCTCTGGCAGCTGATCACCATCTGCGCCATCGGGGCCTTCGTGTCCTGGGCGCTGCGCGAGGTCGAGATCTGCCGCAAGCTGGGCATGGGATACCATGTGCCCTTTGCCTTCGGCGTGGCGATCTTCGCCTATGTGACCCTTGTCGTGATCCGTCCGATCCTGATGGGCGCCTGGAACTACGGCTTCCCCTACGGCATCTGGACGCACCTCGACTGGGTGTCGAACACGGGCTATCAATACGGCAACTTCCACTACAATCCGGCGCATATGATCGCGGTGAGCTTCTTCTTCACCACGGCGCTTGCGCTGTCCCTGCACGGGGCGCTGATCCTGTCCGCCGCCAATCCCGAAAAGGGCAAGGAGATGCGGACGCCCGACCACGAGGACACCTATTTCCGTGACCTCATCGGCTATTCGGTCGGCACGCTGGGCATCCACCGCCTCGGCCTGCTTCTGGCGCTGAACGCGGGCTTCTGGTCGGCGGTCTGCATCGTGATCTCGGGCACCATCTGGTTCGACCAGTGGGTCGTCTGGTGGGACTGGTGGCTGCAGCTGCCGTGGTGGGCCGACATTCCGGGAGGCGTAAATGGCTGAGTACCAAAACATCTTCACGCAGGTCCAGGTCCAGGCCGCGCCCGAAATGGGCATGGTCGAGGGGGTGGAACTGTCCAACCGCACCAAGGGTGCCAGCTTCTCGACGCTGGCAGGCTGGTTCGGCAACGCGCAGCTCGGGCCGGTCTACCTCGGCACGATGGGCGTGATCTCGCTGATGTCCGGCGCGGTCTGGTTCATGCTCTGCGGGGCGTGGTTCTGGTACCAGGCGGGCTTCAATCCGGCCGTCTTCCTGCGCGACCTCTTCTGGTTCTCGCTGGAACCGCCGAGCGCGGAATACGGTCTGGGCTTCGCCCCCATCGCCGAGGGCGGGCTGTGGCTGATCGCGTCCTTCTTCCTCCTGATCTCGGTCTGCGCCTGGTGGGTCCGCACCTATCTGCGCGCACAGGCGCTGGGCATGGGCAAACATGTGAGCTGGGCCTTCGCGTCCGCCATCTGGCTGTTCCTTGTCCTTGGCCTGATCCGCCCGATCTTCATGGGGTCGTGGTCGGAGGCGGTGCCCTACGGCATCTTCAGCCACCTCGACTGGACGAACAACTTCTCGCTGACCTACGGCAACCTGTTCTACAACCCCTTCCACGCGCTGAGCATCGTCTTCCTCTACGGATCGGCGCTTCTCTTCGCGATGCACGGGGCGACCATCCTCGCCGTCTCCCGCTTCGGCGGCGACCGCGAGCTGGAACAGATCGTCGACCGTGGCACGGCCTCGGAACGCGCCGCCCTCTTCTGGCGCTGGACCATGGGCTTCAACGCCACGATGGAAGGCATCCACCGCTGGGCCTGGTGGTTCGCGGTGCTGGTCACGCTCACGGGCGGTATCGGCATCCTGCTGACGGGCACGGTCGTGGACAACTGGTACGTCTGGGCACAGGAACACGGCTACGCGCCGGTGGAGTGAGGAACAGCCATGTCCGATGAGTACTTCAACGAAAAGCCGGGCAGGGCCCTTCGGTCCTGGGCGCTCTACCAGATGCTCGCCGGTGCGGGCTGGGGCGCGCTGTTTGTCGCGGTGATCGGGGCCTTCCTTCTGGGGCTGTGGGGCATCAGCATGCTTCTGCCGCCGGAAAGCAAGGAAGCCCCCCCGCCGATGGGCAACCTGACGATCGAGGCGCCGGTCCTGACGGACCTCGCCTGACCAAGACCGGGGCCGGGCGGCAGCCCGTCCGGCCCTGCATGATGTTCGGGCCAAACGCCGGCCCGGATCCGGGGCGCAACCACAGCCCGGTTCCCTTCCTGTTGGCGACAGGGACCTGGTGCCGTGTGGGTTCACCCATACGGCACTTTTTTCCTTACCGGAGGCCACGATGACCCAGACCCCGCATCTCGACCGCGTCGCATGCCCCGCCGACCTCAAGACGATGGGCGACGCGGAGCTTGGCCGATTGGCCCATGAACTGCGGCGCGAGACGATCGAGGTCGTCAGCCGCACGGGCGGGCATCTGGGGTCCTCGCTCGGTGTCGTGGAACTGACGGTGGCGATCCATGCGGTCTTCGACACCCCCCGCGACAAGCTGATCTGGGACGTGGGCCACCAGTGCTATCCGCACAAGATCCTGACGGGGCGGCGCGACCGGATGGGAACGCTCAGGCAGGCGGGCGGCGTGTCGGGTTTCACCAAACGGTCGGAAAGCGAATACGACCCCTTCGGCGCGGCGCATTCCTCGACCTCGATCAGCGCGGCGCTGGGCTTTGCCGTGGGGCGCGACATGGGCCAGCCCGTGGGCGATTGCGTGGCGGTGATCGGGGATGGCTCCATCACCGCGGGCATGGCCTACGAGGCGATGAACCACGCGGGGCACCTCGGCAAACGCCTGTTCGTCATCCTCAATGACAACGACATGTCCATCGCCCCGCCGGTGGGCGCGCTGTCCAAATACCTCAACGAGATCGCGGCCAAGGGGCCGCTTGCCCTGTTCAAGGCCGCGGCCGAGGAATTCGAGAGCCACCTTCCCGGCCCCGTGCGCGACGGCGCGCGCCGCGCGCGGCAGCTGGTGACGGGCATGCCCGGTGGCGGGACCCTGTTCGAGGAGCTGGGCTTTTCCTATGTCGGCCCGATCGACGGGCATGACATGGGGCAGGTGCTGCAGACCCTGCGCGCGGCCCGCGCGCGGGCGACGGGGCCGGTGCTGATCCATGCCGTCACCGTGAAGGGCAAGGGCTTCGCCCCCGCCGAACACAGCGCCGACAAATACCATGGCGTGTCGAAATTCGACCCGCTGACCGGCGAACAGGCCAAGGCCAAGTCGAACGCGCCCGCCTATACGTCGGTCTTCGGCCATGACTTGACGGACGAGGCCGCGCGCGACCCGCGCGT
>JBEEOG010000193.1:0-15872 GCA_041191745.1 Pseudomonadota bacterium
GCGCCCGTTGTTCCGCACCGTCGGGAAAGCCCCGACCTGTCAGGCAAAACCCGCAAGTGCGGAACCGGCCGCGCCGCGCCGCGCTGTCCCTGCGCGCGGACAGGACCTCGACGGACAGGACCCCGACGGACGGGGGCCCGAAGGACGGGGAGCCCGACGGACGGGGGGCCCGACGGAAGGGGCCCGACGGACAGGACCGCGCCGGACAGGGCGGGGGCGACCGGATGGTGATCGACAGGCTTGGATGGACGGACCCTGCCCGCAACGGGGCCTTTGCCGTGCCTGCGGTGGCGCTGTCGGTCTGGGTCTTTGCCTATTCGCTGATCTTCGGGCCCATCAGCGTGCTGGCCTTCTATGCGCTCTGGCTGCCGCTTCTCGCCTCGCCCGATCTGCGGCTGTGGCAGGCCCCGCACCGGCTGCTGGCGATCCTTGCCCTGCCCGCGCTGGCGCTTCTGTCCACGATCTGGTCGGACCGCCCCGAAACCAGCCTGCGCGCGGCGATCCAGTACGGCACCACGATCGTTCCGGGCCTGATCGCGGCGCGGGTGGTCAGCCTGCCGAACCTCGCGCGCGGGCTGGCGCTCGGCGGCACGCTGGTGCTGGCCTATTCGCACTGGGAGGGGCGCTATTCCTATGACGTGGTCGATGGCTCCTTTGCCTTTGCGGGGGCCTTCCAGTCGAAGAACCAGCTTGGCCTCTATGCCTCGCTGACGCTTCTGGGCGCGCTGGCCTGCCTTGTGCTGGAACGGCGCAGGGGCATGGCCGCCGCGCTGGCGCTGCCCGTCCTCGGCTTTGCCGCCGTGACGCTGCGGATGACGGAATCGGCCGGCGCGATCATCACGCTGGCGCTGGCGCTGGCGGGCTTCGGGCTGACCCTGTGGCTGTCGCGCCTTGCGCCCGCCCCGCGCCTTGCCGCGCTGGCGGTGCTGCTTGCGCTGATCGTCGGGGGGGGCGTGCTGGCGGTGCAGGCGGGGGCTTTCGACAGCCTGCTGGGCGTCTTCGGCAAGGATACCACGCTGACGGGCCGCACCTACCTCTGGGCGCGGGGGATCGAATACGGCCAGTCCGTCGCGCCATCGGGGCTGGGCTACTATGCCTTCTGGGTGCCCGGACGGGCCGAGGCCGAGGAGCTCTGGCTTCAGTTCCACATCTCCTCGTTCAGCGGCTTCCACTTCCACAATACGGCGGTCGAGGCTTTCGTGGCGCTCGGCCCGCTGGGCCTCGTTCTGGTGGGGGGCTGGCTTCTGGGGCTGCTGCTGTTGCCCCTGCGGACGGTGATGGGGGGCGGCGCGGGCGGGGCTTCAGGGCTTCTGGTCGCGCTCGGCATCCTGTTCACGGTCCGCGCCATGGTCGAGATCGACTTCCTGACGCCCTACACGGCGGGCAGTTTCCTCGTGCCCTTCCTGCTTCTGGCCATGGCCGACCGCGCGGCCGACCGCGATGCGCGCGCGGCCCGCGATACCGCCCTGCCCCCCCTCTGGCTGCGGGAACCGTTCCCCCGCGCCGGCGCTTTCTCTGCGGATGCGAAATGACCCGGCCCGCAGAAGGAAGCGCTGCGGACCCGTGGCCTTTCGCGCCGCCACACCCCGACACCCCACGCCCAGAAGGAGACCCCGCATGACCGGATCCACCGTCAGGAAAGCCATCTTCCCCGTGGCCGGACTGGGCACGCGCTTCCTGCCCGCGACCAAGGCGGTGCCGAAGGAGCTGCTCACGCTCGTCGATCGCCCGCTGATCCAGTACGCGCTGGACGAGGCCCGCGCGGCGGGGATCGAACAGTTCATCTTCGTCACCTCGCGCGGAAAGACGAACCTTGAAGATTACTTCGACGCGGCCCCCGACCTCGAAGCCTCGCTGGCCGAGCGGGGCAAGGCGCGGCTGCTCGAGGCGGTGCGCGCCACCACGCTCGATTGCGGGCAGATCGCCTCGGTCCGCCAGCCCCGTCCGCTGGGCCTTGGCCATGCGGTCTGGTGCGCCCGCCACCTGATCGGGGACGAACCCTTTGCCGTGATGCTGCCCGACGATGTGGTGACATCGGCCACGCCCTGCCTGAAGCAGATGGTGGACGTGCATGCCGAAACCGGCGGCAGCGTGATCGCCGCGATGGAGGTCGCGCCCGAACAGACGGGGTCCTACGGCATCCTCGACGTGATGCCTTCGGCGGGGCGCGTGGCACCCGTGCGGGGCATCGTGGAAAAGCCCGACCCGTCCGAGGCCCCGTCGAACCTTGCCGTGATCGGCCGCTACATTCTGACGCCCGAGGTCTTTGACCATCTGGGCAGCGGCACGCGCGGCGCGGGGGGCGAAATCCAGCTGACCGATGCCATCGCCGCCGGAATCGCGCAGGGGCGCAGCACATTCGCCTACCGCTTTTCGGGGCAGCGCTTCGATTGCGGGTCCAAGGCGGGCTTCCTGCAGGCGACGGTCGCCTTCGCGCTGGCCGACCCCGATCTGGGCGAGGCGTTCGAGGATTTCCTGCATGCCGTGATGGCGATGCGGAAGGCGGCCGAGTGAGCGGCGCGGCGGAACAGGAAGCGGCGGGGGACAGGATGAACGGACCGGTGACAGACGAGCGCATGCGCCAGGCGCTGCCGCCCCTGCATGGCAGGGCAAGGCGGGCCGCATCGGGGCAAGCGGGGACACAGGGCGCAAGCCTCGTGTCCGACAGGGTGCTTTCGGACGGGGGCGTGACCGACAGGGGCATGACGGACCGCAGCATGACCGACAGGGGCATGATCGATACGGGCGCCATCGGCCGCGCGATCCGCCGTCAGGCCCCGCTCATGGGCATCGCGGCCCTTGTGGGGGCGGTGCTGGCGGTGGTGCTGATCATCGGCTCCGTCCCCCGCTTCACGGCGATGGAGACGATCCTGCTGGACGAGGAGCGCAACGAGCTTCTCAACCAGGTTTCCGCCATGCCCAATGCCCAGCGCTCCGACGCCGCCGTGCAGAGCGAGATCGAGATCCTCGGCTCGCAGGTGCTGGCGATGGATGTCGTGGACCGCCTGTCACTGCACGAGGATAGGGGCTTCATGAACCCGCCCGTGGACCTTCCCGCGCGGCTTTCGGCGGCGATCGACCGTGTGGCGGACTGGGGATCGGCGCTGCTCTCGCCCTCCGTCAGCGTGCAGGGCGCGCCTTCCGACCCCGACCGCGCGGCGCGCGAATATGCGGCCGCACTCCTGCGCCAGAACGTGGCGGTGGAACGGGTGGGCCGCAGCTTCGTGCTGCGCTTCACCTACAGCGACACCGACCCAGCCCGCGCGGCGCGCATCGCACGGGCCTACGGGGACGCCTACATGCAGCTTCAGGTCAGGTCCTCGGCCGAGGTGGCGGGCAGCGCGGGGGCATGGATCAACCAGCGCCTCCAGCATGTGGCCGAACAGATGCTGGCGGCCGAAACCGCCGTGCAAAGCTTCCGCACGCAGCACAACCTCGTGCAGTTCAACGGCAGCCTGCTGAGCGAGCAGCAGCAGTCCGACCTCGCCTCGGCGCTGATCACCGCCTCGGCCGAAGAGGCGCAGTTGCGGGCGCGGCTCGACAATTTCCGCAGGCTTCTGGCCGATGGCGACGTGATCGCCGTCTCGGCGCTGGAAACGCTGACGCCGTCGGATTCGGCGCTGCAGCTGATGCGGGCGGATTACCTCGACACGCGCCGCCGCTGGACCGCCATCGCGGGCCAGACGGGCGAGGATCACCCGCAGGCGCAGCGCCTTGCCACCGAGATGGACCTGATGGAACAGGCCATCGGCGAGGAACTGGAACGCGCGGGCCGCGCCATCGCCGCCAACCACCAGATCGCGGTCAGCCGTGTCGCCTCGCTCCGCGCGGACCTGCAGAACTTCTCGAATGCGGCGGATGTGGAACTGGTGGGCCAACTCGCCCAGCTCGAGGCCATCGCGGAAACCTATTCCGCGGTCTACCGCGACTATCTGCAACGCTTCGAACTGGCCGCGCAGCAAGAGAATTTCCCCATCGCCTCGGTCCGCATCATCTCGCCCGCCGAAACCCCGCTGGAACCGGCCAGCCCGCGCAAGAAACTGCTGCTGGCGCTGGGGCTGATCCTGGGCGCGATGGCGGGCGCGGCCATCGCGCTCTGGCGGGAAGCGGGGGCCGCGCGGCTGCGGACGGCGGGCGAACTGCGCGACGGGCTGGGCCTGCCGGTGGCGGGGCTGCTGCCCGCGACGGGCGGGCGGGGCCGCGCGGGCGACGCGGCAGTGGCGCGGCGCACGCTGGGGCGGCTCGTCTCGGACATCGGCGCGCTGGGACAGGGCACGCGGGGGCGCATCGTGGCGCTGGTGCCTGTCGAAGGCGGGGGCGATCCGCAGGCGGTGGTGTCGCTCTGTGCGGCGCTGTCCGAAGGCGGGGGGGTGCTGGCAGTCAATGCGTGGGGGCTGTCGCAGGGCATCGTGCAGCGCCTGCACAGCCTGAAAGGGGTCGAGGTCTGGAAGGCGCAGGACCTGCGCGGCCTTCTGCCCCGCAGCGCGCGCAGTGCCCATCGCGGCACGGCGGGCAAGGGCGCCGCCGAAGGGACCGCCGAAACGGGGGGCGACGCACGGGCCGAAACGGGCGCCGATCTGCGCGCGCGCTACGCCACGATCCTGATCTGCCTGCCCCCGCTGACAGGCACGGGCTTTTCCCCGACGCTTGCGGCCATCGCCGATGGCAGCGTGCTTCTGGTGCCATGGGGCGCGGTGACGCCCGCCTTTCTGGCCGAGGCGCTGGAGACCCACCGCGACGCCCTGCGCCCCGTCATCAGCACGGTCCTGACAGGGGCCGACATCCGCGCCGCGCGGCTTTACCTGCGCGCGGGCGATTACGAGGAGCGGCTTTTGCATGTCTAGATTCCGAACCCTGATCGCGGCGCTGCTGGCGGGCGGCCTGCTTGCGCTGCCCCTGCCCTCCCTCGCGCAGGAAGCCCCCGCGCCACGGCCCGCCCCCGCCGCCTCCGACGCGACCGCCGCTGCCGGTCCGGCGGCCGGGGGCTACCGCATCGGCCCGCGCGAGCGGCTTCTGATCCGCATCGGCCAATGGGATCCGGTCGAGCGGACCTATGCCGCATGGGCCGATGTCGGCGGCGACTATCTGGTCGGGGCGGATGGCATGCTCTCGGTCCCGATGGCGGGGCCCGTCCGCGCCGAAGGGCTGACCACGGCAGAGCTTTCCGCCGCGATCCTGACGCAGCTCGAGGCGCGGCTGGGCCTGCCCGGCGAGATGGATGCCGCGGTCGAGATCGTCGAATACCGCCCCGTCTATGTGATGGGCGAGGTGCAGACCCCCGGGGCCATCGCCTTCCTGCCCGGCATGAACGCGATCGAGGCGATCGGGCTTGCGGGCGGGTTCCGGCGGGCCGAGACGGCCTTTCTGCAATCCGAACGCTCGGCCCTGTCGGCGCTGGGGTCTTACGAGGTGTTGCGGATCGACCTGCACCGCCGCCTTGCCACCAAGGCGCGGCTCGAGGCCGAACTCGCCAGCGCGGACGACATCCCCCCGCCCCCCGAACTGGCCGAAGCGGCGGGCGGGGCGGAGCTTCTGGCGCGCGAGGCCGAGATCAAGGCCGCGCGCGATGCCGAAACCGCCGCCGCCCTGTCGCAGATCGCCGAACTGGAAGCGCTGCTTCAGGCCGAGATCGCCCGTCTGGGCGACCAGATCGTCCTGCGGCAGGAACAGCTTTCGCTTGCGAACGAGGAACTGGACAATGCCCGCGACCTTGTCGAACGCGGGCTGACGGTGGCCAGCCGCAGGCTGGACCTGCAAAGCCGCGTGGCCGATCAGGAAGTGCGCCTGCTGGAGCTGGAAACCGCCCGCCTGACCGCCGAACAGCGCCTGAACGAGGCGGGGCGCGACAGGCTGGCGGTGCTGAACGACCGCAAGAGCGACATCCTGACCAGCCTGCGCGCGGAAGAGGCCGAGATCGCCACCCTGCGCCTGCGGATGAAGACCGAAAGCGCGCTTTATGCCGAAGCGGTGGGCAATGGCGAGGGGTTCGTGACCTATCAGGGCCTTGGCGCGCCGGTGCTGGAACTGACGCGGCGCGACGGCGCGACGCTCGATGTGCGCGAGGTGGATCGCGGCGAGGCGCTACAGCCGGGCGACATCCTCGAGGTGCGGCTGCCCTTGCCCGGCGAAGGCGCGGGCGCTGGTGCGGTCGGGGGCGGGACGGTGGTGCCGCTCTTGGGTCGGCTTGCCACGCCCTGAGGGCCGCAGCCGCGCGCTTGTGGCAGGCGGCGGGGGGTTTTGCACCCCCCGCACCCCCCGCAGGATATTTGGGCAAAGGGGAAGAGGCAGATCGCCGCCTGCGGGACAAAGGCGGGATCAGGGTGCGGTTGTCCCCTCGGGCGCGGGGTCCGCGGGCAGTTCGGCCCCCGCGACGGTGGCGACCAGCGGGCGGCCCGGATCGCGCCATGCCCCCGTCCATCCCGCCTGTCCGGGGCTGGCGGCCCAGAGGTCGACGAAGCTTTTCAGCGGCCCGTCCGACCAGATGCCCTGCGGCATGTCGGCGGCGTCGAAATCGCCCACCACGCGGCCATCGACGCGGAAGATCGCGCGGCCGGGGCGCACCTCGATCTCGTAGTCGTGGAAACCCTGCGCCGCGTCGAAGCCCAGATCGACGATCACCGGCCCGCCCTGCGTATCGGCCAGCGAGACGCGATTGCCCGCGGCATCCTCGAAATGGATGTTGATCTCGAGCCGTGTGGTGCCCGCGCCCACGAATTCGAGGTCGTATTCCCGCCACGGATGGCGGTCATGGTTGGCACGGTAGAGGAACATGCCGAAAACCGCGCCGTCGACCATCTCGGGCACGCGCACGCGCCAGCGCCAGATGCCCGTCACGGCTGCGGTGCGGGACTGGATCTCTCCGCCCAGCCAGGGACGGCTGGCGGGATCGCGCGACAGGTGGTGCGGGTTGCGGTCGAGGATCAGATGAACGCCCTCGGGGCCGCGGCGGACCATCTGGGGCGACCAGTCCATGATCTTCGTCTGGCCGGCGGGCCAGTCCGACACCAGCCAGTCGCGCCCGAGCTCGGGCATCGCCGCCCCCAGCGGCAGGGCAGGCAGCGACACGAGCAGGGCAAGCGCGAGGGAACGGGCACGGGCACGCAGAGGGGGCATGGAGGCTCCTTTCAGGCGGTGGCGTCATGCAGGGCGCGGAAATGGTCGTTCGTGGCCACCAGCCCCTCGTAGCGGTCGGCCGCGACGATGCGGCCCGACTCGAGCAGGAAGACCGTGTCGCACTGGCGCACGGTGCTCAGCCGGTGGGCGATGATGATGATGGTCTTGGAATGGCCCAGACGGCCGAGTGCCGCCATGATCGCCCGTTCGGTCAGCGTGTCGAGCGCGCTCGTCGCCTCGTCGAAGACCAGAAGGTCGGGGTCGGAATAGAGCGCGCGGGCGATGCCGATGCGCTGGCGCTGCCCGCCCGACAGGCGCGCGCCGCGTTCGCCCACCTGCGTCTGGTAGCCCTCGGGCAGGCTGGTGGTGATGAAATCGTGCAGTTCCGCCACCTCGGCCGCGCGGCGCACGGCGTCCATGTCGATCCGCGCGGGCGGGCAGCCGAAGGCGATGTTGGCGGCGATGGTGTCGTCGACCAGATAGATGTCTTGCGGCACATAGCCGACCGAGCGCTGCCAGCCGCGCATCCGGTCGGGGCCGATCACCTGCCCGTCCACCACGAGCTGCCCCTCCTGCGGTGCGAGGAGGCCGAGGATCGTGTCGATCAGCGTGGTCTTGCCCGCCCCCGTCGATCCGACGATCCCCACCGTCGTCCGCGCGGGGATGGTCAGGCCGATCCCGTCGAGCGCGGGCCGCGCCGCGCCGGGAAAGGCGAAGCGCACATCCCGCAGCACGAGGTCGCGCGTCAGGGGGATCGGGCGCACCGTCTGCGGATCGGGCAGCGCCTGCACGCGCGGGCGCGTCAGTTCGCCATGCAGCTGGTCGAGCGCGGGCTTGCCGAAGCGGATTTCCGAGATCGCTGCGAACAGCTGCTGGATCGTGGGAAACATCCGCGCCGCGGCAAAGGCATAGACGCCGAGGACGGGCAGCACGTCGCCGATCATCCCCTCGCCCCGCGCGAGCAGCCACAGCACGAACAGCACCATGCCGCCGAAGGCGATCACCTCGAGCAACTGGCGCGGCAGTTCCGAGACGAGCGCCAGCCCCGCCTGCTGGCGGGCCGAGATGTGCGAGGGCCTGCGGAAACGCGCGAGATAGCTCTGCTCCAGCCCCATCAGCTTGACGTTCTTGATGCCGGCCATCGCCTCTTGCACGATCTGGTACTGTTCGCGGTTGGCCTCGATCCGGCCCCTGCCCATGCGGGTCAGCTTCATCCGCGTCGCGGCGAAGATCAGGCCATAGGTGCCGCCGAACAGCGCCGCCGCGCCCAGCGCGGCCACCGGCTCCACCACGAAGAGAAGCCCGACCAGCAGCGCGAGCATCACCCCGTTGGCCAGAAGCCGCATCGCCGCCGTGACGGGGCCGTTCACGACCATCATCACCTCGGACAGGATGGCCTTGCCCAGATCGGCGGAATGGCGGGTCAGGAACCACTGGTAGGGCTGGCTCAGATAGACCTCCATCAGCCGCGTGGCGAGGCTGACGATCCGCATCTTGGTGAACCGCGTCAGCACATAGAAGGTCGCGGCACGAAAGAGCGTGGTCGCCAGCACGAAGAGGAACACCGCCGTCCCGAGGACCATCAGGAACTGTTGCGTGTCCCGCGCCCCTGACAGGTCGTAGAACCATGACAGCCAGCGGCTTTCGCCCACCGCTTCGGGATTGGCGACGACGGCGAGGAAGGGCAGGACCGATGCCACGCCGAGGACGTCCACCAGCCCCATCACCATGACGAGGACGACCAGAAGCGCGAAGCGGCGCCGTTCCTGCGGCGACAGAAGCTGGAAGATGCGGCGATAGGTGTCGATCACGGTCTGTCCTGTCTGCTTCGGTGTGCCGCCCAGTGAACACGCGCGGCGGCGACGGGTTCCGGCCCCTGTTCACCCCCGTTCGCATCGCTTGGGCGGAACGCGGGCGGGGGCGGCGGCGTTCCGGCGGCGGACCGGAACGACCGCAACGCCGCCGGCGCATGACGGACCGAGGGGGAAAGCGCCCATGCCGCATGTCGATGTCTGCATCTGCACCTTCCGCCGCCCCGCCGTGGCGCGGGCCATCGCCTCGGTCGCGGGGCAGGACCTGCCTGCGGGCGTCACGCTCAGGATCGTGGTGGTGGACAATGACGACGCGCCTTCGGCACGGGCGACGGTCGCGGGGGCGGCGGCGGCGTCGCCCGTGCCGGTGGACTATGTCCATGCGCCCGCGCGCAACATCTCGGTCGCGCGCAATGCGGGGCTGGCGGCGGCGCGGGGGGCGGACTGGCTGGCTTTCCTCGACGATGACGAAGAGGCCGCGCAGGGCTGGCTCATGCGGCTTCTGCACCGCGCCGAGGAGACGGGGGCAGATGCCGTCTTTGGCCCCGCGCTGGCGGTCTATCCGGCGGATGCGCCGCGCTGGATGCGGGGCTGCGATTTCCATTCGAACCTGCCGCAGATGCGCGACGGGCGGGTCGAGACGGGCCATTCCTGCAACGCGCTGATCCGCATGGCCCGCCTGCCCGACGGGCTGCGCTTCCGCCCCGAACTGGGGCGGTCGGGGGGGGAGGATACGGATTTCTTCTTTCGCCTCGGTCAGGCGGGGCGCGGGCTGGCGATTGCCGAGGCGGCGATCGTGACCGAACGGGTGCCGCCCGCGCGGCTGCGCCTCGGCTGGCTGATGGAGCGCCGCTTTGCCGAGGGGCGGCATTACGCGGGGGCGGTGCCACGGTCGCGGGCGGGGCTGGCGGCGGCGGGGCTGGCCAAGGCGGCGGCCTGCCTTCCGGCGGCGCTCCTGTCGCTGGGACGGCCCGCGCGGATGGCCTTCTGGGGGCTGCGCGGGGTGTTCCATCTGGGGGTCGCCGCGGGATCGGCCCTGCCTGCGGGCACGCGCCGCGCCTATGGCGACAGGCCGGACTGATCCCTGTGGCGCGCGCGCGGGCGGCCGCGCAGGCGCGACAGGCGCCTCAAGGCCCCCTCGCCCGCCTGCCGCAGCACCAGCCCCAGCGCGCGGGGCCGCGCGGCGAGCGCGCGCCGTGCCTGCCCCGCCTGCCGTGCCCTGATCGCGCGCAGGACGGTTTCGGCGGTCATCAGGTCCGACAGTTCCGCCTGCCTGCGCCGCATCAGCGCGGCCAGCGCGGGGCGCTGCGCCAGCCGCGCCGCCACCCGCGCATCGGCGGCCAGAAGGGCGGCAAGATGCGACAGCGCGATCCGGTCCGACACCGACCCCGCCCGCCGCGTGTAGAGGTAATCGGGATCGGGGCTGAACCAGACGCGCGCGCCGGACAAAAGAAGCGACAGGATCAGGTGGAAATCCTCGCCGTTGCGGAGCGTCTCGTCATAGGCGAGGGCGTGGTCGGCCAGTGCCTGCCGCCGGATCAGGGGTTTCAGATAGCCCCAGCGCCGCGGCCCCGCCTGCGCCAGATTGGCGGCAACGAAGCCTTCGGCGGTGACGGGCGCGGGCTCTTCGGGGGTGACGGCAAAGGGGTGATCGGACAGCGACATCCCGTCCGCGTCCACCTCGGCCAGATTGCCGAGGATGCAATCCGCCCCCTTTTCCCGCGCCAGCGCGACCATCCGCGACAGGCGGCGCGGCACCATGCGGTCATCGGCGTCGAGCACGGCGATCCACTCCCCCCGCGCCGCGGCGATGGCGCGGTTGCGCGCGGCGGCGGGTCCGGCATTGGCGGGCAGGTAGATCGGGCGGATGCGCCCGTCCCCTTCGGCCAGTGCCGCGATCACCGCCGCCGTCCCGTCGGGCGAGGCGTCGTCGGCCACCACCACCTCGACCGTGACGCCCGTCTGCGACAGGGCCGAGGCGATGGCCGTGCCGATGCGGTCGGCGGCGCGCCATGCCGCGATGATGACCGAAACCTGCGGTGCCGCGTCTTTCTGCTGGTCCACGGATGCGCCCTTTCCTGTCCTGTCCCGCAGCCCCTGAACGCGCCGCCGCGCGGCCTGTTCCGCTGCGCCGACGAAGGGATGGCCGACCGACCGATGCAACCCTGACGCGAAGGATGGCGGGATGGACGCCGCGCCATCCCTGCAGGCATGATGGCCCGTCCCCGCGACAGGGCGGGGTCTTTAGGGCGGGGTCTTTCGGGGAAACGGGATGTCCGGCATCGTTCTGGCCTGTCTCTTGGCTGTGGCCATCGGTGCCGTGACCGCGCGTCTGATGCGGGTGGCGGGGCTGGTGATCGTGCTCTGCCTTCTGCTTCTGTGCGGCCTTGGCGCGCGGCTGGCCGACCTGCCCGTGCCGACGCTTCTGCAGACGCTGGGGCTGATGGTCCTTGTGCAAGCGGGCTATCTGGGCGGGGCGCTGGTCCGGCCCGCGCCCGCACCGGACCCCCGCAAGCCCGACCCCCGCAACCCCGCCCCCCCTGCCGAAGGCCGCGATCGCAAGGCAGGCTAGGCGCCGCGCGGGACCGGCAGGCCGCGCACAGGGCGCCTGCCGCATGCGGCTTGACCCTGCCGACCCTTGGACGCGGACCCCTCCGGTCGGGGCGGGTTCCGCGCGTCGCCTTCGCCGGCACGGTTCCGGCCTGCGGCACGCATGGCGGCGGGTGCCCTGCGGCAGGGCCGCTCCGGCGCGCCCGGGCGGCACGAGGGAACAGATGCGCCACGCCCCCGTTGCGCTTGATCCGGACCGCCATCAACCGACCCCCATCAACCGACCGCCATCAACCGACCCGAGGTGCCATGCCCCCCGCCCGCCCCCTGCGTGTCCTCTTTGCGACCGCCCACCCGCACCTGCCGCAGATCGCAGGCGGGCTGCAATCCAGCACGGACGAGACGATCCGCCGCCTTGCCGCGCGCGGCCACGAGGTGCGGCTTCTCTGCGGGCTGACGGGCGAGGGGCTGCTGGGCCTGCGCCACCGCCTGTGGCTGAAGATGTCGCGCCATCCCGTGGCAGAGGACCGGCAGGCGGGCTATCCCGCCTACCGCGCCTGGCATCCGGCCCGCGCGGCGGTGGCGGCAGAGGTGGCGCGGTCCTTCCGCCCCGATGCGGTCGTGGCGCAGGGGGGCGGCGTGTCGGCCATCGTGCAGGCCTTCGATGCCGCGGGCGTGCCCGGCCTGATCCACCACCGCAACGTCGAATTCGACGAGATGGGGGGCCGCCCCGACGCCCTGTCGCCCGCCACGCGCCACATCGCCAATTCGCAGTTCACCCGCGCGCGCCTGCGGGCCGCCTTCGGGATCGAGGCCGCGGTGATCTATCCCGTCGTCGATGCCGCACACTACCGCGTGGCGGGGCCGGGGCCGCGGGTCGTCTTCGTCAATCCCCACCCCACCGAGGGCGTGGACATCGCGCTGGCCGTGGCCGAGGTCTGCCCCGAGATCCCCTTCCTCTTCGTCGAGGCATGGACGCTGCACGGCCCCGAACACGACAGGATGCGCGCCCGCGCGGCATCGCTGCCCAATGTCGACTACCGCCCGCGCACCGCCGACATGCGCGGCGTCTATGCCGAGGCGGCACTGATGCTCGTGCCTTCGCGCTGGGAGGAAGCCTTCGGCCGCGTCGTGGCCGAGGCGCAGGTGTCGGGCATCCCCGCCATCGCCACCGCCATCGGCGGCCTGCCCGAGGCGGTGGGGCCGGGCGGCATCCTGCTGCCGCTGGAGGCAGGCGCGGCGGACTGGGCGGCGGCGCTGCGCGCGCTCTGGCATGACGCGCCGCGCCGCGCGCGGCTGTCGGCGGCGGCGCGCGCGCATGCGGCGCGGCTGGAACTGGATGCAGAGTGGCAGATCGACCGGCTGGAACAGGAAATCCGCGCCCGCATCGCGCGCTCCGCGCCCCCCCGCGCGCTGCAGGCGGGGGCCTAGGGGATGCAGTTTCCCCCCGTCGACGTGGTGATCCCCGCCCGCAATGCCGCAGCCACGCTGGGCGCGGCGATCCGGTCGGTGCTGGCCCAAAGCGCGCCCGACCTGCGGGTGATCGTGGTCGATGACGGCAGCAGCGACGACACGCCCCGCATCGCCGCGGCGCTGGCCGCGCGGGACGGGCGGGTCACGCTGATCCGCCAGCCGCAGGGGGGGATCGCGGCGGCGATGAATGCGGGCATCGACGCGGGCACGGCCCCCTTCGTCGCGCGGCTGGAGGCCGATGACCTGTCCCATCCCGACCGCCATGCCCACCAGCTTGGCCATCTGCTCGACCATCCCGATACCGTGGGCCTGTCGGGCGCGCAACGCGAAATCGCGCTGGACGGCAGCCCAACGGGCCATGTGAACAACCCCGCCAAGGCCCCGCCGCCCGATCCCTTCTGGCTGCCCGCGCGCGAACCCGCGCTGACGCAGCCCTTCTTCATGACCTCGCGCGCGGCGCTGCGGGCGGTGGGCGGCTACCGCGCCTTTCCGGTGGCCGAGGATACGGACCTTTACTGGCGGCTTGCCGCGCTCGGGCGGCTCGACAACCTGCCCGACATCCTCGGCTCTTACCGCTTCCATGCGGGGTCCGTCTCGGGCGCGTCGGTGCGGCACGGGCGGCGGCTGGCGATCTGGTCGCAACTGGCCGCGCTTTCGGCCCAGCGCAGGCAGGCGGGGCAGCCCGACATCACGCTGCCCCGCTGGCGCGCGGGCGATGCCCCGCCCGACGATCCCGTCGCCGCGCAACTGCCCGTGCTGGTGCGCCGCTGTGGCTTGTCACGGGCCGAGGGCGCATGGCTTGCCACCGCCGTGGCGGCGAAACTGGTGGAACTGGCAGGCTACCGCCCGTTCGAGCTGGACCTGTCGGACTGCCGTTTCATCGCGCGCGCGCTGACGGCTGCCGCGCCGCGCTTCGCCCCCGCCAATGCCAGCGACCTTCGCAGGCACCGCGCGGCGACGGCGGCGCGCCTGCTGCGTGGCGGGCGCCTGTCCGAGGCGCTGGCCCTGGGCAAGAGCCTCTGGCCCGAGATGCTGGCGCGGGCGGCGGCGAACCGGCTTTACTGGACGAAACGCCAGATGTGACGCGCGGGCGGGAACATCCGCGCGTCTTGCGGCTTCCCTCGGCATGGCACCAAGGAGACCGGCGCGATGGCACAGGAAGACGACGACCTGCCCGAAGACGACCTGCCCGAAGACGGGACGGGGGATGACACGACCTCGGACGGGGACACGACCACGGACGAGGACGGGGACGGGGACGAGGACGGGGAAGACGACGGTGACCGCGGCAAAGACGCGGACGCCGGCGATGGCCACGGGCCGGACGATCCCGATGAAAGCATCGACGACGACGCGCCCGCAGGCGGGGACGGGGACGATGACCCCCGCTCTTTCGCGCTGCGATCGGGCGGGTCGGCGGATATGTCGCCCACGGCCACTGCTGCGACGGGGCGCGCCGCGACCCTGCGCCTGCGCCACCGCACCGCCGGGGGCGGGCGCGGACCCTGATCCCGGCAGGCCGACCCTAGCCGAGGAAGCCGCCCGCGAAGCTGGTCACCCAGCGGTCGGGGGCGGCGGGGTCCTGCACGCGCAGGAAGGCATAGCCCGTCCGGTCCCAGCGCAGGATCGCGTCGGTCAGGTTGTCAAGGACGAGATCCCCCGCCTCGGCCCGCAGGATCAGGACGGCATGGCCCGCGCGGTTCGGGTCCAGCACGGTGGCGATCAGCAAACGGTCGGGTGCGATGCCTGCCCGCAGAAGCGCGCGCTTCTTCAGCAGCACGATATCCTCGCAATCGCCGCCCCGCGCGGTGGGCAGCGCCCAGACCTCGGCCCGCCCGTATTGGGCCTGATCGGTCAGCGCGGGGATGCGGTTGGCGGCGCGGTTGATCCGCGCGATTTCGGCCATCACCGTGGCGGGGACCGCCGCCCCCTGCCCGCCCGCGCAGGCGAAGGGGAGGGTCCGGCACAGCGCGGCGGCCCCTGCGGGCGGGGCGACAGGAACCTTCATCGGCAGGGGCCGCGCCTCGGTGGCGGCGGCGAGGGTGGGCCAGAGGGCAAGGACGGGGATCAGCAGGGATCGCAGGGCCACGGGGTCGGGCTTTCGGGGTTGGGTTTTCGGGGCGGGCCTGCGGGCGGCGGGCCGCGCGGCCTGTCCAGCTATCCCCGCGCCCCCTGCCCCCGTCAGCCCCGCGTGCGGATGTCGCGCCCGCCCATCCGGCGGGGGGACAGCCGTCAGGCCGTGGGGCGGGCGGGGCAAGGTCGGTTCGCGCCCGCCGGTCCCCCGCGCCTCAGACCGGCAGGTCGGCCAGCACGGCACGCCCGCGCCCCGCGCGCTTGGCGGCATAAAGCGCCGCATCCGCCGCCTGCATCAGCGCCTCGGGCGTGGCAGCCGTCCCCGCGGGCACGCGAAGCGCGCCGAGGCTGGCCGAAATGCGGCAGGGCGTGCCCTGATAGCGGATCGGACGGGCCACGCCGCGGATCAGGCGCGCCAGCATCCCCTCCAGCCGGCGGGCATCGGGCAGGCCGCGCAGGACCAGCACGAATTCATCCCCGCCGAGGCGCGCCACATGGTCCCCCGCCCGCGTCACCCCCCGCAGCACCCGCGCGACGGCGGCGAGGACATGATCGCCCGCCGCATGGCCCAGACGGTCGTTCACCGGCTTGAAATGGTCGAGGTCCAGATGCACCAGCACGAAGCCCCCGCCTTCGGCCAAGGCGCGGTCCAGCGCCATCTCCAGCGCGCGGCGGTTGCCGAGGCCGGTCAGCCCGTCGGTCAGCGCCCGCGCCTCGGCCGTCTGCCGCGCACCGTGCAGACGGGCGGTCAGGCGGGCGAGTTCGGCGCGCACGGCGGCATTCGCCTCGACCAGATAGAGCAGTTCGGGGGCAAGGCTGGCAGGGCCGAGGTCATCCTGCGTCAGCGCATGG
>JBEEOG010000194.1:0-4194 GCA_041191745.1 Pseudomonadota bacterium
GAGTTTCAGGAAACTATTTTGACTGCAAGGGCAATCGGCCCTGATTTGAGGCCAGTTTCTCCCTTTGCTTATGCCGTCCGCAGGGGTTATATCGCGCCCGTTACCGCAAACTGCCGGAGAAGTGTGATGACCAAGGGCTGGACCAAGACGGATTGGCGCGCAAAGCCGCGGATCCAGATGCCCGACTACCCGGATCAGGCCGCGCTGGCCGGGGTCGAGGCGCAGTTGGCCAAGTATCCGCCGCTGGTCTTTGCCGGTGAGGCGCGCAAGCTGAAGAAGCAATTGGCGCTTGCGGCCGAGGGGAAGGCCTTCCTGCTGCAGGGGGGCGATTGCGCCGAAAGCTTTGCCGAATTCAGCGCCGACAACATCCGCGACACCTTCCGCGTGATGCTGCAGATGGCGGTCGTGCTGACCTATGGCGCCAAGGTGCCGGTCATCAAGGTGGGCCGCATGGCGGGCCAGTTCGCCAAGCCCCGCTCGGCCCCGACCGAGGTGATCAACGGGGTCGAGATGCCGTCCTACAAGGGCGACATCATCAACGGGTTTGACGCCACGCCCGAGGCGCGCGTCGCCGATCCGCAGCGCATGCTGCAGGCCTATACGCAGGCCGCGGCCAGCCTGAACCTGCTGCGCGCCTTCTCGACGGGCGGTTTCGCCGATATCCACCGCGTGCACAGCTGGACGCTGGGCTTTGCCGAACATGACAAGGCCGAACGCTACCGCGAACTGTCGAACCGGATTTCCGACGCGCTCGACTTCATGAATGCGGCGGGGGTGAATTCCGACACCGCACAGGAACTCAGCCGCGTCGATTTCTACACCAGCCACGAGGCGCTGCTTCTGGAATACGAAGAGGCGCTCTGCCGGATCGATTCCATCACCGGCCTGCCGGTGGCGGGGTCGGGGCACATGCTCTGGATCGGTGACCGCACGCGCCAGCCCGACGGGGCGCATGTCGAATTCTGCCGCGGCGTGCAGAACCCGATCGGCCTGAAATGCGGGCCCACGACCACGGCCGAGGATCTGAAGGTCCTGATGGCCAAGCTCAATCCGCAGAACGAGGCGGGCCGCCTGACCCTGATCGCGCGCTTCGGCGCGGGCAAGGTGGGCGAGCATCTGCCGCGCCTGATCCGCACCGTGCAAGCCGAAGGCGCCAATGTCGTCTGGTCCTGCGATCCGATGCACGGCAACACGATCAAGTCCTCGACCGGCTACAAGACCCGTCCCTTCAACGCGGTCCTGTCCGAGGTGCGCGAGTTCTTCGCCATCCACAAGGCCGAAGGCACGATCCCCGGCGGCGTGCATTTCGAGATGACGGGCAAGGACGTGACCGAATGCACGGGCGGCCTGCGCGCCGTGACGGACGAGGATCTGTCGGACCGTTACCACACCGCTTGCGACCCGCGCCTGAACGCGTCGCAGTCGCTGGAACTGGCGTTCCTTGTCGCCGAAGAGCTGACCGCGCTGCGTGATCAGGGCAAGCGCATCGCGCTGTAAGCTGTGAAAACCCGTCCCGGGCTTGACCCGGGACCTCTGCCGCGGCGCGGGGCCCCGGGTCAGGTCCGGGGCGCAGCCCGCATCTCCGGCCCACGTTACCGGACCGCCCGTGGCGAAAGCTGCGGGCGTTTCCCTGTCTGCACATGCGCGACCGTCGGGTTTCACCCGTGGCCAAAGCCACGGGTGGCGGCCGTCCCGCCCCCCCCGGGGCGGCCGCACATATATGTGCGACCACCCCGGCGTGACGGCCGCGACCCTTGCGTTGCGCCTTGGGTCCCGCTCTGCTACGCCCCGCCCGAACCGGACGCCCGAACCAGAGGGAGATAGCGATGACCATATCCATGACAGGTTTCGCCGCCCGCAAGGGGCAGGGCGCGGGGCATAGCTGGCTCTGGGACATCCGCTCGGTCAACGGCAAGGGGCTGGACCTGCGGCTGCGCGTGCCGGACTGGATCGACGGGCTGGAAGCGGCCTTGCGGGCCGAGATCGGCAAGATCCTGTCGCGCGGCAATGTCTCGCTCACGCTGAAGGTGGCGAAGGACGGGCAGGACAGCGCCGATGCGCTGCGGGTGAACCCCGCCGTGCTGCACGCCGTGCTGAAGGGACTGGCCGAGGTCGAGGGCGCCGCCATGGCCGCGGGCCTGACGCTGGCGCAGGCGACCGCCGCCGATGTGCTGGGCGTGCGGGGCGTGCTCGATGCCGCCGCGCAGGACGAGGACACCGCCCCCCTGCGCGCCGCGATCCTTGCCGACCTGCCGCCGCTTCTGGCCGACCTTGCCGCCATGCGCGCCGCCGAAGGGGCCGCGCTGCACAGGGTCATCGCCGCGCAACTCGACCGTATCGCCACCCTGACGGCCGAGGCACGGACCGAGGCCATGGCCCGCCGCGATGCCACCGCCGCCGCCCTGCGCGACGCGCTGGCCAAGGTCATGGCCGCCGCCGACGGGATGGACGAGGGGCGCATCGCGCAGGAACTGGCGCTGATCGCGGTCAAGCAGGACGTGACCGAAGAGCTTGACCGCCTGACGGCCCATGTGGATGCCGCCCGCGCGCTGCTGGCCGAAGCGGGCCCCGTGGGGCGCAAGTTCGACTTCCTGATGCAGGAATTCATGCGCGAGGCGAACACCCTCTGCTCCAAGGCGCAGGCGCTGGCGCTGACCCGCATCGGCCTTGACCTGAAAACGGTGATCGATCAGATGCGCGAACAGGTCCAGAACGTGGAATGACGATGACGCACAAGCGCAAGGGTCTCTTGCTGATCCTCTCCTCGCCCTCGGGCGCGGGCAAATCGACCCTGACGCGGATGCTGATGGCCTGGGATGACAGTATGCGCTTCTCGGTCTCGGCCACCACGCGCGCGCCGCGCCCCGGCGAACAGGACGGGCGGGAATACTTCTTCCGCGCGCGCGCCGAATTCGAGGCGATGGTGGCTTCGGGCGGGATGCTGGAACATGCCGAAGTCTTTGGAAACCTCTACGGCACGCCCAAGGCACCGGTCGAGGCGAACATGCGCGACGGCTGCGACACGGTCTTCGACATCGACTGGCAGGGCGGCCAGCAGATCCGCAACTCCGCGCTTGGCCGCGACGTGGTGTCGATCTTCGTCCTGCCGCCCTCGATCGGGGAACTCGACCGCCGCCTGCGGACCCGCGGGCAGGACAGCGACGAGGTGATCGCCGGACGCATGGCCAAAAGCCGCGACGAGATCAGCCATTGGGCCGAATACGACTATGTGCTGGTGAACGAGGATCTGGCCGAGACCTTCGAGCGGCTCAAGACCATCCTGCAGGCCGAACGCCTGCGCCGCGACCGCCAGCCGCAGCTTTCCGATTTCGTCCGTGGCCTAAACAGGGAGTTCGACGCGCGATGATCTTCTCGCTCGACGGGATCGCGCCCGTGGTCGATGCCACCGCATGGGTCGCGCATGATGCCAACATCATCGGCCGCGTGGTGCTGGAGGCGGAAAGCTCCGTCTGGTTCGGCGTCACGATCCGCGGCGACAACGAGGAAATCCGCATCGGCCGCGGGTCGAACGTGCAGGAAAACTGCGTGCTGCACACCGACATGGGCTTTCCGCTGGTGATCGGAGCCGATTGCACCATCGGCCACAAGGCGATGCTGCATGGCTGCACCATCGGCGCGGGCTCGCTGATCGGCATGGGGGCCACGATCCTGAACGGCGCGCGGATCGGGCGGGGCTGCCTGATCGGGGCGGGGGCGCTCGTGACCGAAGGCAAGGACATCCCCGACGGCAGCCTTGTGATGGGCGCGCCGGGCCGCGTGGTGCGCGATCTGGACGACGCCGCACGGGCGCGGCTTCTGCTGTCGGCGGCGGGCTACCGCCGCAACGCCGCGCGCTTCCGCGCGGGGCTGCGCCCCGTCTGACGGCCGGGGCGGGCGGCGGGGGCGCGGGAAAATTCTTCGAACGAAGAATTTTCGTCCCCCCTAGGCCAGCCTCTGTGATTGGAATTTTTGTTCCACAATGTTAGGCTGCGCGGCAGCGACGCAGGGAATGCAGGGACGGGGACGCGGAATGGACGACGCCTTGGACAGCGGGATCGCCTCGGGCGCCCTCACCGCCCCCGCAACGGTCGAGGAATTCCGCGACCGCCTTGCCGCGATCACGGACGACCTGCCGCGCCGCCTGCGGCAATGCGCCGACCACATTGCCGCCAACCTCGACCGGATCGCCGTCTC
>JBEEOG010000195.1:0-2573 GCA_041191745.1 Pseudomonadota bacterium
TCTCGCCATCCGCCTCGGCGGCGATCAGGTGGGTGATCAGGTCGTCGCGCGGATCGGCGCGGCGGGCCTCCACATAGCCGCGCAGGAAGGCGACGAAGCCTTCCGTCGCGGCAACGGCGCGATCCTCCATCGCCCGCGTGCGGCCGGCCTGATACATGCCCACCATCGCGTTGGACCAGGCAAGCAGGTCATCCGCCATCGCCTCGGGCACCCCCAGAAGGCGGGCGATGATGATGACGGGCAGGCGCTGGCCGAAGTGGCGGATCAGGTCGAATTCGCCCGCAGGCCGCGCATCGATCAGATCATGCGAGAGCTGGCGGATTTCCGGCTCCAGCGCGGCGATGCGGCGCGAGGTGAAGGCGCGCAGGACAAGGCTTCGCAGGCGGGTGTGGCGGGGCGGCTCAAGCTCCAGCATGGAATGGGCCTCGACCGCGTAGAAGGGGCGCAGGTGGTCGGGGACCGGCAGGGCCTTTTCGGGCGGGGCCTCGCGTCCGAAGCGGCGGTCGCGCAGGATCGCGTTCACGGCCGCGGCATTGGGGGTGCAGGTCAGGCCATACTCGGCCCACTGGAAGAAGGGCCCCGCGGCGCGGGCGCGGTCGTAGAAGGGGTAGGGGTCCTGCACGAAGGCGGGCTCGGTCGGGGATTGGGTCAGGGTCTGCATGCCTCAGGCCTCTTTCCGGCGCGGCGGGGCGATCAGGCCCTGCGCGACCAGCACGCCCGCCAGCACGACCGCCGCCCCCAGCGCCTGCAGCCAGTCCCAGCGGCCCCCCAGCGCGAAGAGGATCAGCATGACGTAGAAGGGCGTCATGTTGATATGGAGCGAGGAGAGCGCGATCCCCAGCTGCCCGACCGAAATGATCCAAAGCAGCTGGCTGACGGCCAGCCCGCCGATGGCAAAGATGGCCAGCGCCCCCGCCTCGTGCCAGCCGAGCGCGGCCCAGTCCGGCACGGGGCCTCCGGCCAGATGGGCGATCAGGGCCGCGGCCCCCGTGGCGATGGCCGCGCCCGTCAGCGTCACCGTCGTGCGGCCGAGCGGGGTCAGCGCCGGAAAGGCGGTGACGGTCCAGCGCGAGCCGAAGGTGAAGGTGACGACCGAGGCGAAGCAGAGCAGCGCGCCGAGGCCCAGCGCCGCCCCCGTCGCGCCCCCGCCATCGCCCACCGCCAGCACCCCGCCCAGAAGCGACAGCACGACGCCGATGACCAGCCCCGCCGTCATCCGCCGCCCGTCGAGGAAGACCTCGATCGCGATCCCCACGACGGGCATGGTGGCCGAGATCACCGCCACCGTGACCGCCGAGGTGCGGGCCTGCCCCATCACCAGAAAGGTCGCGCCGAGGCCGATCGTGCCGCCCCCGATCAGGATGCCGCGTCCCCAGCTGGCCGACCGCAGCGCGCCCGCGCCTTCGACCAGCAGCCAGACGGGCAGCAGCACGGCGGCGGCCAGCGCCATGCGCGCGGCGGTCAGGGGCAGGGGGGGCACGGGGCCGATCAGCACATCCGCCGCCGGCAGGGCCGCCGCCCAGACCAGCATGGAGAGCATGCAGATCGTGTTCGCCGTCGCGGCGCTCATCTTCGTCTGGGTCATCGGGTCCACCGCCTTGCCCCGCCACTGTCCATGCCGCAGCGCGGGGCCGCTTTGCCGAGGGCGACGCGCCGCGCCGCCTTCGCGCCCTTGCTCAGGCCGCCGACAGGGCCGCGACGATGGCGCCGAAATCGGCGGCCTTCAGGCTGGCCCCGCCCACGAGCGCGCCGTCCACATGCGGCACGGCAAAGATCTCGGCCGCGTTGGACGGCTTGACCGATCCGCCGTAGAGGATGCGGAACCCGTGGCCATCCGCGCCGAACCGCGCGACGAGCCGCGCGCGCAGGAAGGCATGCACCTCGGCGATCTGGTCGAGCGTGGGGGTCCGGCCGGTGCCGATGGCCCAGACGGGCTCGTAGGCGATCACGCTGCTGGCCGCCGTCGCGCCATCGGGCAGCGATCCGGCAAGCTGCCGCCCGATGACATCGAGCGTCGCGCCCGCGTCACGCTCGGCCTCGGTCTCGCCGATGCAGACGATGGCGGTCAGCCCTGCCGCATGGGCGGCCAGCGCCTTGGCGCGGACCTGTGCATCCGTTTCGGCATGGTCCGTGCGCCGCTCGGAATGGCCGAGGATGACATAGGCCGCCCCCGCATCGGCCAGCATCGCGGCCGCGATGTCGCCCGTATGCGCGCCCGAGGGCGCGGCGTGGCAATCCTGACCGCCCACCTTCAGCGCCGTGCCGCGCGCCGCCTGCGCCATGGCCGCGACCAGCGTCGCGGGGGGGCAGAGCAGCATCTCGCAGGCCGGCGCGGGATGGGCGGCGCAGAGCGCCGCGACCTCGGCCAGCGCGGGCGACGTGCCGTTCATCTTCCAGTTTCCGGCGGCAAGCTTCTTCATGCGGTCCTCCTGCGGCTGTCGCGCAAAGGGTTACGCAAGGCCACGGGAAAGGAAAAGCCCGCGCCTCGTTTTCTCTGCCGAAATATCCTCGGGGGGAGGCGCCCGGAACGGGCGGCGGGGGGCAGACGGCCCCCCTGCGACGCCTTACGCGGC
>JBEEOG010000196.1:0-14730 GCA_041191745.1 Pseudomonadota bacterium
GGTGGAATCGCTCAAGCGCGCGGATTTCCTGACGGGCGAGATCGCCGAGGTGCCGCCCGAGGGCACGCTGGCGCCCGACAGCTACGAGGTGGAGCGCGGGGCGGATCGCGCGGCGCTGCTGGCCCAGATGGCCGAGCGGCAGGCGGCGACGCTGGCCGAGCTTTGGGCCGCGCGGGCCGAGGGGCTGCCCTATGACACGCCGGAAGAGGCGCTGATCATGGCCTCGATCGTGGAGAAGGAAACGGGCATCGCCGAGGAGCGCCGCCGCGTGGCAAGCGTCTTCGTGAACCGTCTGGAGCAGGGGATGCGGCTGCAGACGGACCCCACGGTGATCTATGGCGTGACGCGGGGGCAGGGTGTGCTGGGGCGCGGGCTGCGGCAGAGCGAATTGCGCCGCGAGACGCCGTGGAACACCTATGTCATCGACGGGCTGCCGCCGACGCCGATCGCCAATCCGGGGCGGCTGTCGATCGAGGCGGCGCTGAATCCCGACGGGTCGGATTACCTGTTCTTCGTGGCCGACGGCACCGGCGGGCATGCCTTCGCGCGCACGCTGGCCGAGCATAACGAGAACGTCGCCCGCTGGCGCGCCATCGAGCGCGAGCGGGGCGCGGAGGGGGCGACGGGGGTGCAGGACTAGGCCAGGGGTTAAGGACGGGTTAACGGCGCGTCCGCTAAGCATCTGACGGTGAACGATTTTCCGCTTGACGGCGGCGTCCGGTCGGGTGTATCCCTTGGGGCATGATAGGCGAATTGGGCAAGGCGGCCCGGGGCAACCCGGTGCCGCCTTTTCCATTGGCCGCGAAGGCAGAGGGCGGGGCGCGGGTGCATGGCGAGCGACAACCTGCCCGAAAACCTGAGGTCGGCGGAAGCCATCCTAAGGCAGGCGGGCGAGATGTTCGAGCGGCTCGCCCTCGATCTGGGGCGGGCCGTGGGGCGCGTCTCGGACGGGGAGCTGGCCGCGTCGAAAGAGGCGTCACAGGTGGCGCGCGAGTTGCGGGACACGTTCCGCACGGTTCTGAGCGAAAGGGAACGCGTTGACAAACTCCGCAGTCAGGTTGCCGGGGTCGTCGGGGATGCCAGCGGTGCGGGCGGGCTCGACTTCGATGCGGCGCGCGATGAAGTTTGCCGCAGGCTGGCTCGCCTCCGCGACGCCGGAAGTGGTTGAGGAATTCCTCTCGGGGCTGAGCGGGAACGCGCTCTTGTCGCTGCCGTGGCTGTTCGAGTTCTGGGCGCTGCCGCACCAGCTGGCCCCCGAGGGGGTGTGGAAGACATGGGTCATCATGGGCGGGCGCGGCGCGGGCAAGACGCGGGCGGGCGCCGAATGGGTGCGCGCGCAGGTCGAGGGTGCGGGGCCCACGGATCCGGGCCGCGCACGGCGCGTGGCGCTGGTGGGCGAGACGCAGGATCAGGTGCGCGACGTGATGGTGATGGGCGAGAGCGGCATCCTGGCCTGTTCGCCCCCCGACCGGCGGCCTGTGTGGGAGGCGGGGCGGCGCAGGCTCGTCTGGCCGAACGGGGCGGAGGCGCAGTGCTATTCTGCGCATGATCCCGAAAGCCTGCGGGGGCCGCAATTCGATGCGGCCTGGGCTGACGAACTGGGCAAGTGGCGCCGCGCCGAGGAGACATGGGACCAGCTGCAATTCGCGCTGCGACTGGGCGAGGCGCCGCGGCAGGTGGTCACGACCACGCCGCGCAATGTGGGCGTGCTGAAGACGATCCTGAAGAACCCCTCGACCGTGACGACCCATGCCCCGACCGAGGCGAACCGCGCCCATCTGGCGCTGTCCTTCCTCGAGGAGGTCGAGGCGCGCTACGGCGGCACGGTGCTGGGCCGGCAGGAGCTGGAGGGCGTGCTGGTCGAGGAGGCGGAAGGCGCGCTCTGGTCTGCGGCGGGGCTGGCGGCGGTGCAGGTGGCCGAGGTCGGGCCGCCCGACCGGATCGTGGTGGCCGTCGATCCGCCGGTGACGGGGCATGGCGGATCGGATGCCTGCGGGATCGTGGTGGCCGGTGCCTGGACCAAGGGGCCGCCGCGCGACTGGCGCGCGGTGGTGCTGGAGGATGCGAGCGTTCAGGGCGCGAGCCCCGAGGGCTGGGCGCGCGCCGCGCTGGCCGCGATGGACCGGCACAAGGCGGACCGTCTGGTGGCCGAGGTCAATCAGGGGGGCGACCTTGTCGCCTCGGTCATCCGGCAGGTCGATCCGCTGGTCCCCTTTCGCGCCGTCCGCGCCACGCGGGGCAAGGCGCTGCGGGCAGAGCCCGTGGCGGCGCTGTATGAACAGGGGCGGGTCGTGCATCTGCGCGGCCTGTCGGCGCTGGAAGAGCAGATGTGCCGGATGACCCCGCGCGGCTACGAGGGGCGGGGCAGTCCCGACCGGCTGGATGCGCTGGTCTGGGCGCTGACGGAACTGGTGATCGAACCGGCGCAGGGCTGGCGCGAGCCGCGGGTGCGGACGGTCTGAGGCAGGACCGGGGGCCAGCCCCCGGACCCCCGGGATATTTGGGCAGAGAAAACGAAGGCGGGGCGGTCGCGGGACGCGCCCCTGCCGGAGGTTTTGGAGGATGGCGGATGGTGTTTCGGTTCTTGCGGCGCGGCACGGGCGTGGCCACGGTCGAGCGGAAGGCTTCGGCCACGGGGCGGGTGGTGGCTTTTGGCAGTGCGGGGCGGGCCGTCTGGTCGGCGCGGGATGCGGCAAGCCTGACGCGGTCGGGCTTTGCCGCGAACCCCGTGGGGTTCCGCGCGGTGCGGCTGATCTCGGAGGCGGCGGCGGCCCTGCCGCTGGTCTTGCAGGATGCCGAGCGGCGCTACGAGGTGCATCCGGTGCTGGACCTCTTGCGTCGCCCGAACGGGGCGCAGGGGCGGGCCGAGTTTCTGGAGGCGGTCTATGGCCATCTGCTGCTGTCGGGCAATGCCTATCTGGAGGCGGTGGCGGGCGCGGGCGGGCCGGCGGAGTTGCATGTGCTGCGCGCGGACCGGATGGCGGTGGTGCCGGGGCCGGATGGCTGGCCCGTGGCCTATGACTATACGGTGGGTGCGCGCAGGCATCGCTTCGACATGACGGGCGATCTGCCGCCCGTCTGCCATATCCGCAGCTTCCATCCGCAGGACGACCATTACGGGCTGTCGCCGATGCAGGCGGCGGCGGTGGCGCTGGATGTGCATGGCGCGGCCTCCACCTGGTCGAAGGCGCTTCTGGACAATGCGGCGCGGCCTTCGGGGGCGATCGTCTATCGCGGGGCCGAGGGGGCGGGGACGCTGTCGGCGGACCAGTATGACCGGCTGGTGAGCGAGATGGAGGCCCATCATCAGGGCGCGCGCAATGCGGGGCGCCCGATGCTACTGGAGGGGGGCCTTGACTGGAAGCCGATGGGCTTCAGCCCGTCGGACATGGAGTTCCACAAGACCAAGGAAGCCGCTGCGCGCGAGATCGCAATGGCCTTCGGCGTGCCGCCGATGCTGCTGGGCGTGCCGGGCGATGCGACCTATGCCAACTATGCGGAAGCCAACCGCGCCTTCTATCGCCTGACGGTGCTGCCGCTGGCGGGGCGGGTGACAGCGGCCTTGTCGCATTGGCTGGGCCTGCATTTCGGCGCGGCGGTGGAGTTGCGGCCCGATCCGGACCAGATCCCCGCCCTGTCGGCCGAGCGTGACGCGGCATGGTCGCGGGTGGCGGCGGCGGATTTCCTGACGGTGGCGGAAAAGCGCGCGGCGCTGGGTCTGCCGCCGGTGGAGCAGGCGTGAGCGCGCGGCGGGTGCCGGGCGGGTCGCGCTTCCTGTTCGACAGTTTCGATGCCGCGCAGGCGCGGATCGACGCCAACGAGCGGGTGGCGGAGGAGCGCTGGGCCGCGATGGAAATCCGGCTGGGCCATATCGACGCCGCGCTGGAGCGGCTGGAGCGGCGGCTCTGGTTCGCGGTGATCGGGGCGCTGGGGTTCCTGCTGGCGCAGGGGGCGGAAACGGTTCTGAACGCAGCGGTGGGGTGAGAGATGGAACTGGAGCGGAAATTCCAGCCGCGGGCCACGGGCCAGACGGGCGGGCTGGCGCTGGGCGCGGGTGCGGTGGTGGAGGGCTATGCCTCGGTCTTCGGGCGGCCGGATCAGGGCGGGGATGTCGTGGTCGCGGGGGCCTATGCCAAGGGGCTGGCGCGGATGGCGCGCGAGGGGCGCAAGGTGCGGATGCTGTGGCAGCATGATCCCGCCAGCCCCATCGGCATCTGGGACGAGGTGCGCGAGGATGCCACGGGCCTGTGGGTCAAGGGGCGCATCCTGACGGAACTGGCGCAGGGGCGCGAGGCGGCGGCGCTGGTCGCGGCGGGGGCGATCGACGGGCTGTCGATCGGCTATCGCACGGTCAAGGCCGACCGCGACGCGGCGGGCTTGCGCCGTCTGGTCGAGGTGGAGTTGTGGGAGGTGTCGCTGGTCACCTTTCCCATGCAGGCGGAGGCGCGGGTGGAGGCGAAGGAGACGGAAAGCTCCTGGCGCGATCTTGCCACGCTTTTCGAGGCAGCGCGGGCCGAACTGATCCGCGTGCGTCAGGGCTGAGCAAACGGAGGTCATGGATGGACGGGCGTGAACGGGCCGCGCAAGCGCGGTCTGCGGTGGAAGGATTCCTGAACGAGTTCAAGACGTTTCAGGGTGAAGTGAAACAGGCGATCAAGGAACGGGACGAGCGCATGACGCATATCGAACGCAAAATGGGGACGCAGGGCCGCCCGCCGCTTTCGGCCTCGGTCGAGGTGGGGGCACCGCATCGCAAGGCTTTCGACGCCTATCTTCGCACGGGCGACGATGACGGGCTGCGCGGGCTGGTGCTGGAGGAGAAGGCGCTGGGCACGGCGGTGGCGGCGGATGGCGGCTATCTGGTGGACCGCGAGACCGCCGAGGCCATCCGTTCGATGCTGCTCTCGACGGCCTCGCTGCGGGCGGTGGCCAATGTGGTGACGGTGGAGGCCGCGAGCTATGACGTGCTGATCGACCGTGGCGAGGTGGGTTCGGGCTGGGCGACGGAAGCCGCCGCGCAGACCGAGACGGCCACGCCGCAGATCGAGCGCATCCAGATCGCGCTGCACGAACTGTCGGCCATGCCCAAGGCGAGCCAGCGCCTGCTGGATGACAGCGCCTTTGACATCGAGGGCTGGCTGGCGGGCAAGATCGCGCAGCGCTTCCTGCGGGCGGAGGCCGCGGCCTTTGTCGCGGGCGACGGGGTGGACAAGCCCAAGGGGTTCCTGACCTCGCCCAAGGTGGCGAATGCGAACTGGGCCTGGGGCAGCCTTGGCTATGTGCCGTCGGGGGCGGCGGCGGATTTCTCGGCCTCGAATCCGGCGGATTGCATCATCAACCTCGTCTATGCGCTGGGGGCGGAGTATCGCGCCAACGCGTCTTTCGTCATGAATTCCAAGACGGCGGGCGCGGTTCGCAAGATGAAGGATGCCGACGGCCGCTTCCTGTGGTCGGACGGATTGGCGGCGGGAGAGCCCGCGCGCCTGATGGGCTATCCGGTGCTGATCTGCGAGGACATGCCCGATATCGCGGCAGGGGCGCATGCCATCGCCTTTGGCGACTTCCGTGCGGGCTACACCATCGCGGAACGCCCCGACCTGCGTATCCTGCGCGACCCCTTCAGCGCCAAGCCCCATGTGCTGTTCTATGCCAGCAAGCGGGTGGGCGGCGACATCACCGACTTTGCCGCGATCAAGCTTTTGCGGATCGCGACCTCGTGACGGCGTGACTGGCCCCCCCGTGCGGGGGGCCGGCTTTCGGGACAACGGCGGGAGAGCGGTCATGCTGGTGGAACAGGGGGCGGTGCCGCTGGCGGCATTGCCGGTGGAGGCATTCCGCGCGCATCTGAGGATGGGCACGGGATTTGCCGAGGACGGGGTGCAGGACGGGCTGCTGGAAAGCCACCTGCGCGCGGCGATGGCCGCGATCGAGGGGCGGATCGGCAAGGTCCTGCTGGCGCGGCGCTTCCTGTGGGAGCTGGCGGGCTGGCGCGGGGCGGGGGCGCAGGCGCTGCCCGTCGCGCCGGTCCTGACGGTGGTCGAGGTGGCGCTGGTCGATGCGGCGGGGCAGCGGACGGTTCTGCCGGCGGCGCTGTGGCGGCTGCGGCGCGACGCGCACCGCCCCTGTCTGGAGCCTGTGGGCCTGTCCCTGCCGCCGGTGCCCTTGGGCGGACGGGCCGAGGTGGTGCTGGATGCGGGCTTCTCGGCGAGCTGGGGCGGGGTGCCGCCCGATCTGGCGCAGGCAGTGCTGCTTCTGGCGGCGGAGTTCTACGAGACGCGCCATGACGGGGGCGATGTCACGGGCGGGCTGCCTGCGATGGTGCAGGCGCTGGTCGCGCGGTGGCGGACGGTGCGCGTGCTGGGCGGGGGGCAGGCATGAGGCGGCTGTCGCTGAACCGCCGCTTCCAGCTGGAGGCGGAGACGCGCCTGCCGGACGGGGCGGGGGGCTTTTTGCGGCAGTGGCAGACACTCGGCACGGTCTGGGGCCGGATCGAGGCAGGCGCGGGGCGCGAGGTGACGGCGCTGGAACGGCGCGAGCCGCGGGTGCCGTTGCGGATCATCCTGCGCGCGGCCCCCTTCGGGGCGGAGGGGCGGCCCGTCGCGGGGCAGCGCCTGCGCGAGGGGGCGCGGGTCTTCCGCATCCTTGCCGTGGCCGAACATGACCAGCGCGGGCTCTATCTGGCCTGCCATGCGGAAGAGGAGGGCGCGGCATGAGCTATCGGGGGGCGGCCGTCCTGCAGGCGGCGATCCATGCCCGTCTTGCGGCGGCGCCGTCGCTGGCGGGGGTAGCCATCGTCGATGCGCTGCCTTCGGGGCCGGTGCCGGAGACCTATCTGCTGGTCGGGCCGGAGGAGGTGCGCGATGCCTCGGACAAGTCGGGGCCGGGGGCGGAGCACCGCATCGTGCTGAGCGTGATTTCCGAGGCGACAGGGTTCCTGTCGGCCAAGGAGTTGGGTGCGGATGTCTGCGAGGTGCTGGACGGCGCGAGCCTGAGCCTGTCGCAGGGGCGGGCCGTGTCGGTGCGGTTCCTACGGGCGGTCGCGCGGCGGCTGGAGGCGGGGAGCGTGCGGCGGATCGATCTGACCTTTCGCATCCGGCTGGACTGGTAGCTGCACTTTTCGAACAATTTTGGCGGGCATGGCGTGGAATTACTCCCGCGTCGGTTGACCCAATCAATCATGGAGGGCGCTGATGGCGGTGCAAAGCGGGAAGGACCTGCTGGTCAAGATGGACCTGACGGGGGACGGGCAGTTCGAGACGGTCGCGGGGCTGCGCGCCACGCGGATCGCGCTGAACGCGCAATCGGTGGAGGTGACGAGCCTCGATTCCGCGGGCGGCTGGCGCGAATTGCTGGCGGGCGCGGGGGTGAAGAGCGCGTCGGTCAGCGGGTCGGGTGTGTTCCGGGACGCGGCGACGGATGCGCGGGCGCGGCAGGTGTTCTTCGACGGCGAGATCCCGCGGTTTCAGGTCGTCGTGCCGGGCTTCGGGGTGATCGAGGGGCCGTTCCAGATCACCGCGATCGAATATGCGGGCAGCCATGACGGCGAGGCGGCCTTCGAGATGGCGCTGGCCTCGGCGGGCGAGCTGATCTTCACGGCGCTGGCATGAACCCCTTTGCCGGAGAGGTGAGCGTTCCGGTCGATGGCAAGCCCGTGCGCGCGCGGCTGACGCTGGGCGCGCTGGCCGAACTGGAGACGGCGCTGGAGGCGGGCACGCTGGTCGATCTGGTCGAACGCTTCGAGACGGGGCGGTTTTCCAGCCGTGACGTGCTGGCAGTCGTCGTGGCGGGGCTGCGCGGCGGGGGCTGGCAGGGCACGGCGGCGGATCTGCGCACGGCGGATATCGGCGGCGGTCCGGTGGGCGCGGCGCGGGTGGCGGCGGCGTTGCTGGTGCGCGCCTTTGCCCTGCCGGGGGACTGAGATGGCGGTGGCCATCGACTGGCGGGGGCTGATGCAGCGCGGGCTTGGGCCTGCGCCGCAGGGGCTTGGCCTATTGCCGCGCGACTTCTGGCAACTGACGCCGGTCGAATTGCGGATGATGCTGGGAGAGGTGCAGGCGGCACCTCCCCTCACACGGGCGCGGCTGATGGAACTGGCCGCCGCCTTTCCGGACAGGCAGGGGGTGAGCGATGACCGAGATCGACAGGCTTGAGGACCAGATCGCCGCGCTCGAGGCGCGGATGGGGGCGGCGGCGGGCATGACCGCGAGTTTCGAGGCGGAACTGGCGCAGGTGGGCGAGACGCTGCTCTTTACCGGACGCGAGGCGCGAAACCTGGGCAACAGTTTCGGGTCGAGCCTGAAGCGGGCCTTCGACGGGGTGGTGTTCGACGGGATGCGCGCGTCGGATGCCTTGCGGCAGGTGGGGCAGGCGCTGTCGCAATCCGTCTATAATGCGGCGATGCGGCCCGTGCAGCAGGCCATCGGCGGGGCGCTGTTCGGGGGGATCAACGCGCTGTTCGGGCAGGTCATGCCCTTTGCGGCGGGCGGGGCCTTCTCCTCCGGTCGGGTGATGCCCTTTGCCAAGGGGGGCGTCGTCGCGCAGCCCACGCTTTTCGGCATGAAGGGGGGGACGGGGTTGATGGGCGAGGCGGGTCCGGAGGCGATCCTGCCGCTGGCACGCGGCCCCGACGGGCGTCTGGGCGTGCAGGCGGGCGGGGGCGGGCGGGCGGTGACGGTGGTGATGAACATCACCACGCCTGACGTGCAGGGCTTCCAGCGCAGCCAGAGCCAGATCGCGGCACAGGCGGCGCGCGCGCTGTCGCGCGGCCAGCGGAACCGGTGAGGAGGGACGCATGGCATTTCACGAGGTGCGGTTTCCCGCCAACCTGAGCTTCGGTTCGGTGGGCGGGCCCGAACGGCGCACGGAGATCGTGACGCTGGCCAACGGGCACGAGGAGCGCAACACCCCCTGGGCGCATTCGCGCCGGCGGTATGATGCGGGGATGGGGCTGCGAAGTCTGGACGACCTGCAGGCGCTGACGGCCTTTTTCGAGGCGCGGCGGGGCCAGTTGCACGGTTTCCGCTGGAAGGACTGGGCGGATTACAAGTCGGGCCAGCCATCGCAGCCCGTTACGGTCGATGATCAGCTTCTGGGCGAGGGGGACGGGACGCGGACGGTCTGGCCGCTGGTCAAGCGCTACGAGGCGGGGCCCGCGCCCTATCTGCGCCCGATCCTGAAGCCCGTGGCGGGCACGGTGGTGGTCGGGCTGGCGGGCGAGGCGAAGATCGAAACGCTCGACTGGACGGTCGATACGGCGCGGGGCGAGATCACCTTCCTCGTGCCGCCTGATCGCGGGGTTCCGGTGTCGGCGGGGTTCGAATTCGATGTGCCCGTGCGGTTCGACACGGACCGGATCGCCGTTTCTGTCGCCTCTTTCGCGGCGGGCGAGGTGCCGGACGTTCCGGTGGTGGAGGTGCGGCTGTGACGCTTCTGGAACATCTGGCCACGGGCGCTGCGACGACCTGCCGGTGCTGGGCGCTGGACCGGACAGACGGGCTGCGTCTGGGCTTCACCGACCATGACCGCGACCTTTCCTTCGAGGGAACGCTGTTCCGCGCGGCGGCGGGCATGACGGCGCGGGCGGTGGCGCAGACGACGGGGCTTGCGGTCGACAACTCCGAAGCGCTGAGCATCCTGTCGGACGAGGCGGTGACGGAGGTTGACCTGAAGGCGGGCCGCTATGACGGGGCCGAGGTGCGCTGCTGGCTGGTCAACTGGGCCGAGACTGAGGAGAGGCTGCTCTTGTTTCGCGGCACGATCGGCGAGGTGACGCTGGGCGGCGGGGCTTTCCGTGCCGAATTGCGGGGGATGGCGGAGCGGCTGAACCGCCCGCAGGGCAGGGTCTTCCAGCCCATGTGCGCGGCGAGCCTCGGCGATGGGGCCTGCAAGGTGGACCTCGCGCCGCTGTCCGACGAGGTCGGGGTTCTGGCGATCCGCGAGGGGCGGATGCTGACGGTGTCGGCGCTGGGCCGTCCGGCGGGATGGTATACGCAAGGGTCGGTCCTGTTGCGCGGGGGGGCGGCGGCGGGGCTTTCGGGGCGGATCAAGTCGGACCGCAGCGCGGGGGATGTGCGGCTTCTGGAATTGTGGCAGGAACTGCCCGTCCTGCCTGCGGCGGGCGATCTGCTGCGGCTGGTGGCAGGCTGCGACCGCATGGCCGAGACCTGCCGCGCGAAGTTCGGCAATTTCGCCAATTTCCGTGGCTTTCCGCATATCCCGGGGGATGACTGGCTGGCCTCCTATCCCGTGCGGGGGGGGGGGAATGACGGCGGATCGCTGAGGCGCGGCGAATGAGCGGGGCCGTGCTGGCAGAGGCGCGGCGCTGGATCGGCACGCCTTATGCGCATCAGGCCTCGGCGCGGGGCGCGGGGACGGATTGCCTCGGGCTGCTGCGGGGGGTCTGGCGGGCCGTTCAGGGTGCCGAGCCCGAGGCGGTGCCGCCCTATACCCGCGACTGGGCCGAATATGACGGGCGCGAGGTGCTGCTTTCGGCCGCTGCCCGCTGGCTGATCCCGTCGGATGGCGAGATGCGCCCGGGCGAGGTTCTGGTCTTCCGCATGCGGGCGGGGGCGGTTGCCAAGCATCTGGGCATCGTGTCGGCCATCGGGGCGGAGCGGGCCTTCATCCATGCCTATACCGGCCACGGGGTCGTCGAGAGCCCCCTGTCGGAGCCTTGGCTGCGCCGTGTGGCGGCGCGGTTTTCCTTTCCCACAAGCGAGTGATTGAAGATGGCCACGCTGGTTCTTGCCGCCGCCGGATCGGCGATCGGATCGACGTTCGGGGGGACCTTCCTCGGGCTTTCGGGGGCGGTGATCGGGCGCGCCGTCGGGGCCACGATCGGGCAGGTGATCGACCAGCGCCTCGCCTCGGGCGGGTCGGAGGTCGTGGAGCAGGGGCGGGTCGAGCGGCTGCATCTGATGGGGGCGAGCGAGGGTGCGCCCGTGCCGCTGGTCTGGGGGCGGATGCGGGTCGCGGGGCAGGTGATCTGGGCCACACGTTTCGTCGAACGGGTGACGCGGCGCGAGACGGGGGGCGGCAAGGGCGGGGGGCGCGCGGAGTCCAGCACGGTCGAGGAATACAGCTACTCGGTCAGTCTGGCGGTCGCGCTGTGCGAGGGGCAGGTCGCGCGGTTGGGCCGCGTCTGGGCGGATGGGATCGAGGTCGATCCGGAAGCGCTGCCGCTGCGCTTCTATCCGGGTTCGGAAACCCAGTTGCCCGATCCCAAGATCGTGGCGGTGGAAGGGGCGGACAAGGCGCCCGCCTATCGCGGCACGGCCTATGTGGTGCTGGAGGATCTGGCGCTGGCGGCCTATGGCAACCGCGTGCCGCAGTTCAGCTTCGAGGTCTTCCGCCACGCGCAGGGCCCCCTCGCGGAGGCGCAGGGGCGGCTGGCAGGCGCCGTGCGCGCGGTGGCGCTCTTGCCGGGGACGGGCGAGTATTCGCTGGCCACCACGCCCGTGCATTACGACCAGGGCCTTGGCAGCACGCGGACGGCGAACCGCCACGCGCCGGGGCGGGCGACGGATTTCAACGTCTCGCTGCGGCAGTTGCGCGAGGAATTGCCCGCGTGCGAGTCCGTCTCGGTCGTCGTGTCGTGGTTCGGCAACGATTTGCGGCTTGGTCAGTGCGAGGTGCGCCCCAAGGTCGAACAGACGGAGTTCGACGGGGCTGGCATGCCGTGGCGGGCGGGGGGGATCGGGCGGACGGCCGCTGCGCTGGTGCCGCAGGTGGGGGGCCGGCCCGTCTATGGCGGAACCCCTGCCGATGCGGCGGTGGTCGAGGGGCTGCGCGACATCCGCGCGCGCGGGCAGAAGGCGATGTTCTATCCCTTCGTCCTGATGGAGCAGTTGGAGGGGAACGGGCGCACCGATCCCTGGACGGGGGCCGCGCACCAGCCCGTCCTGCCGTGGCGGGGGCGCATCACGCTTTCGGTCGCGCCGGGGCGGGCGGGAAGCCCTGACCGCACGGCGGCGGCGGCGGCCGAGGCCGCGGCCTTCTTCGGCACGGCCACGCCCGCGCAGGTGCGGATCGAGGGCGGGCAGGTCGTGCATGACGGGGTGACGGATTGGGGCTATCGCCGCTTCATCCTGCATTATGCGCGGCTGTGCCAGCTGGCTGGGGGGATCGACGCCTTCTGCGTCGGGTCGGAGTTGCGCGGGATCACGCAGATCAGGGGCGCGGGGGACAGCTTTCCGGCGGTCGATGCGCTGCGCCAGCTTGTGGCGGATGTGCGCGGCATCCTCGGTCCTGCGGTCAAGATCAGCTATGCGGCGGACTGGTCGGAATACTGGGGCCATGCGGCGGACGGGAACCGCTACTTCCACCTCGATCCGCTGTGGGCGGACCCGAATGTCGATTTCGTGGGGATCGACAATTACATGCCGCTGTCGGACTGGCGCAGCGGGCAGGACCATGCCGATGCGGGCTGGGGGTCGATCTATGCGCTGAACTACCTGAAGGCCAATATCGCGGGGGGCGAGGGGTTCGACTGGTATTACGACAGCGTGGAAGGGGCCGAGGCGCAGCGCCGCCTGCCGATCACCGACGGGTTGGCGGACGAGCCGTGGATCTGGCGCTACAAGGATCTGAAATCGTGGTGGTCCTTGGCGCATCACGAACGGATCGGCGGAGTGCGGAGCGCGGTGCCGACGGGCTGGGTGCCGCGGTCGAAGCCCTTCTGGTTCACGGAATACGGCTGCCCTGCCGTGGACCGCGGGACGAACCAGCCCAACCTGTTCCTCGATGCGCGGTCTTCGGAATCGGCCTTGCCGCGCGGATCCACGGGTGCGCGGGATGATCTGATCCAGATGCAGTACCTGCGGGCCTTTTCCGAGCATTTCGCCGAGGCGGAGAACAACCCGACCTCGCCCCTTTACGGCGGGCCGATGGTCGATATGGCGCGGGCGCATGTCTGGGCGTGGGATGCGCGTCCCTTTCCGCAATTTCCCGCGCTGATGGATGTCTGGAGCGATGGTGACAGTTACCGGCGCGGGCATTGGCTGAACGGTCGGGCAAGCGCCGTTCCGCTGGCGGCGGTGATCGGCGAGATTGCGGGCCGGGCCGGATTGCCCGAGATCGGGACCGGGCGGCTTTACGGTCTGGTGCGTGGATACGAGCTTGCGCGCATCGCCACGGCGCGGGCGGCGATCCAGCCCTTGGCGCTGGCCTTCGGCTTTGATGCGGCCGAGCGCGGCGGGCAGGTCGTCTTTACCAGCCGGACGGGGGTGGCGGGGGCCGCGATCGACCCCGCCCTGCTGGTGGCGGACGAGGAGGCCGACCTGTCGCTGCAGCGCGCCTCGGCCATCGAGCGGGCGGACGAGATGCGCGTCACCCATGTCGAGGAGGCGGGGGACTATCAGGCGCGCGTCGCCTCGGCCCGGTCGGGCGGCGGGGGGGCGGGCGGGGTGGCGGAGGTGGAACTGTCGCTTCTGCTGACCGATGCCGAGGCGCGGGGCACGGCGGAGCGCTGGATTGCCGAGGCCGAGATCGCGCGGGATCTGGCGCGCTTTGCCCTGCCGCCGTCGCGCCTCGATCTCGGGGCGGGGGATGTGGTGCGGATCGGCGGGCAGTCCTTCCGCATCGACAGCGTGGAACTGGGGGCATCGCAGGTGATCGAGGCCGTCCGCACCGAGGCGGGCGTCTATGCGCTGCCCGACCGGCCGGAGCGTCCCGCGGGGCTGCTTGCCGCCCGCGCGGCAGGGCCGGTTGCGGTGCGTTTCCTTGACCTGCCGCTGATGACGGGGGCGGAAAATCCTGTCGCGCCCCATGTCGCCGTGGCGGCCGATCCGTGGAACGGCGGGACGGCGGTCTGGTCGTCAGACGGGGCGGATGGCTACCGGCTGGCAGCGCGGGTGGAGGTTCCGTCGATCATCGGGCAGACGGAAAGCCCGCTGGCGGCTGCCCGCGCAGGGCTGATCGATCGTGCGGGGGTTCTGCGGGTGCGGCTGTCGCAGCCGGAGGTTTCGTCGGCGCCGCTGTCGCGGGTCCTGAACGGGGCGAACCTTGCCGCGATTGGCCCCGCCGGCGAGGGGGATTGGGAGGTGTTCCAGTTCACCGATGCCCAGCCCGTGGGCGCGGGGACATGGGAGCTCAGGGGGCTGTTGCGCGGGCAATGCGGGACCGATGGCGTGATGCCCGCAAGCTGGCCTGCGGGATCGGCCTTCGTGCTGCTGGACGGAAGTCTGCCGCAACTGCGCCTGTCGGCCGAGGAGGCCGGTCTCGTCCGGCGCTACAGGATCGGGGCGGCGGTGGCGGGGCCAGATGCCCCCGAGGTGGTGGTGACGGACCGCGCCTTTGCCGGCATCGGGCAGCGCCCCTATCCGGTCGCCCATCTGCGCGCCAGTGCCGAGGCGGCAGGTACGCGGATCAGCTGGATCCGCCGGACGCGAACCGGCGGGGATAGCTGGCAAGGGCTGGACGTGCCGCTGGGCGAGGCGCGCGAGGCCTATGCCCTGCGGATCAGGCAGGGGGGGATCATCCTGCGCGAGGTGGAAACGGCGACGGCGGGCTTTCTTTACACAGCCGCGATGCAGGCCGCCGATCAGGCGGGCACGGGCTGGCGGGTCGAGGTCGCCCAGCTTTCCGATGCCTTCGGGGCGGGACCTTTCCGCAGCCTTCAGACCGGCTGATGCGGCGGGTTCTGGCTGGGGACCTGATGGCGGGCGCGGCGGCGCTGGCCGCCGCGGGGGGGACGGTCAAGGCGGCAGATCGGCTGGTGGCCGAGGCGCATGC
>JBEEOG010000197.1:0-7556 GCA_041191745.1 Pseudomonadota bacterium
ACGCTGTCGGGCTATCATCCCGCGGGCAGCCGCGCGATCCGCATCGACATGCTGGAACGTCTGGCCGATCTTCTGCGCGCCAAGGACAGCCGCGCGGGGTTCGAAGCCACGCCCGACATGCTGTCGATCACGGGCATGACGCTGGAACAGTTCGCCGATCTGATGGGCGGTCTTGGCTACAAGGCCGAAAAGGGCGAACGGGTGAAGGTCAAGGCGGCAGAGCCGCCCGTCGCCCCCACCTCGACCGCGCCGATCCCCGAGGAGGAGTCGGTGCTGGCCCCGCCGCCCGAAGCCGCGCCCGAAGCCGCAGCCGCTGAAGGGGCCGATGCCCCCCCGCCCGAGATGGAGGCCTTCTACACCTTCTCCTGGGCGCCCAAGCCGCGCTTCCAGCGCCCCGAACGCGGGCCGCGCCCGCAGCAGGGCGACCGTCCGCAGGGTGACCGGCCGCAGGGCGAGCGTGCGCCGCGAGGCGAGCGTGCCCCCCGCTCCGAGGGCGAGGGCAGGCCGCAGGGCGAACGGCGCGACCGTGACGGCCAGCGCGGCGGCAAGCCGCAGGGCGACGTCAAGGGCCATGGCGGCAAGGGCGGCGGCAAGGGCGGCAACCGCCCCGACCGCGGCGACCGGCCCGACCGCCGGGACGGCGGCAAGCCGCAGGGCGGCAAGTCCTTCGAGGCCCGCCCCCCGCGGCCCGAAAAGCCGATCGATCCGGACAATCCCTTCGCGGTCCTTGCCGCGCTGAAGACCAAGACCTGACTTGGCGGGCAAGGGCGCGCGCGATCTGGGGGCAAGGCCCGCAGCCGCGCCGCGGCCCACTCTGCGTATCGACAAATGGCTCTGGCAGGCGCGGTTCTTTAAGACCCGCGCCTTGGCCGCCGCGACCGTCGAAGAGGGCCGCGTGCGGATCAACGGCCAGCCCACCGCCAAGCCGGGCCATGCCGTGGGCGCGGGCGACGTGCTGACCTTCGCGCAGGGCGGGCGCATCCGCGTGATCCGCATCCTCGCCCTCGGCCAGCGGCGCGGTCCGGCCGGCGAGGCACAGGCGCTCTACCTCGATCTCGATGGCGGAACGCGGCAGGGGGCGACACCTTCGCCGCTTGAATGATCCCGAAAAGCCCACTAGTCAGGCGGGCAAGACATCTTGGAGCCTTTCGCCATGACCTATGTGGTGACCGACAACTGCATCGCCTGCAAATACACCGACTGCGTCGAAGTCTGTCCGGTGGACTGCTTCTATGAAGGCGAGAACATGCTGGTCATCCATCCCGACGAATGCATCGATTGCGGCGTCTGCGAACCGGAATGCCCCGCCGATGCGATCCGGCCCGATACGGAACCGGACATGGATGAATGGGTGGCCTTCAACCGGAAATATTCCGAGATGTGGCCCGTGATCACCGTCCGCAAGGACCCCCTGCCCGAGGCCGAGGCCCGCGACGGCGAGACGGGGAAACTGGCCAAGTACTTCTCGGAAGCGGCCGGCGAGGGGAACTGATCCGGCGCGGGCGCGGGGCGATTCGCCCACCCGCCAGCGGTGATTCGCCCAGCCTGTGGAAAACTGCCCGAATTCTTGGCAAATGCCCTTGTGCGACTGGTTCCCGACGGTTGGAATCGGGCGCATTTTGTGTTACAGGTTCCTTACATACACGCACGGAAGCCTGATGCCTGGCTCAGAGCTGCTCGCCTGAGCGGGGTCTTTCTGTGACAATTCGGCAGGGAATGCCGAAGCACGCCGTGCTTCGGGTCAGTTCCTTGTCGTCTCGTCGGGCAAGGTGCTATCGAGGATGCCACTGGATGACCAAGACCAAGAAGCCCGAATTCCGCCCCAACGAATTCGTCGTCTATCCGGCCCATGGCGTGGGCAAGATCATCTCGATCGAGGAACAGGACATCGCCGGTATCCGGCTGGAGCTGTTCGTGATCTCGTTCGAGAAGGACAAGATGACGCTGCGGGTTCCCACCCACAAGGCGACCGAGATCGGGATGCGCCAGCTGTCCACGCCCGACATCGTGTCCAAGGCGCTCGATACGCTCAAGGGCAAGGCGCGGGTCAAGCGGGCGATGTGGTCGCGCCGCGCGCAGGAATATGAACAGAAGATCAACTCGGGCGATCTGCTGTCCATCGCCGAAGTGGTGCGCGACCTGCACCGCACCGATGACCAGCGCGAACAGTCCTATTCCGAGCGCCAGCTGTACGAAGCCGCGCTGGAACGCCTGACCCGCGAAGTCGCCGCCGTCTCCGGCGTGGACGAGGCGGGCGCGCAGAAGAAGGTGGACGAGGTTCTTCTGGGCCGCGCCGCCTGATCTTCCGGATCATCCGCCCGCAGGGGCAGGGGAAGGGCCGTGGCGTTGCCGCGGCCCTTCTCTTTCGGGGGCCGCGCGCGTCAGCCCGCCGCCACCGCCAGCGCCGCCGTTTCGGCCATCTGCTGCGTGGCACCCAGAATATCGCCCGTCTGCCCGCCGATCTTGCGCCGGGCCAGCGCGGCGATCCCCGCCGTCGTGGCGATGGCCGCCAGCGCCATGGCGACCGCCGTGCCCCCCGTCAGGACCAGCGCCAGCAGAAGCGCCATGCCCGCCGCCCCTGCGGCCGCCCTGGCCGGCGGCCGGCCGGTGCTGGAGGAAAGGCCGTTCCCCCGCGCATTGGGCAGCGCCGCCATCACCAGCGCCATCGGCGCGCGCGACAGGGCGGCGGCGGCGCAGATCGCGGCCCAGTGCCCGCCCGCCACCAGCACCGTCAGCGCCGACCAGCGCGCCAGCGTCACGACCAGCAGCGCCAGCACGCCATAGCTGCCGATCCGGCTGTCCTTCATGATCTCGAGCCGCCGCTCCTTCGTCCAGCCGCCGAACAGGCCATCGGCGGTGTCGGCCAGCCCGTCCTCGTGCAGGGCGCCCGTGGCCAGCGCGGCGACGGCCAGCGCCACCGCCCCCGCCACGCCCGCAGGCATCCCCAGCCACAGCGCGAGCCACCCCCCCGCCGCCATCAGCCCGCCCACCGCCAGCCCGACCACCGGCCAGAGCCACGCCGCCGCCCCGCCGCGAAACGTCGCGGGCTGGGGCAGGGGCAGGCGCGTGAGCAGCGCGAAGGCCGACAGAAGCTGGTCGCGCAGGGCCTCGGCGGTGTCGCGCTCTGTCACGGGAATGTCCTTTCCGGTCTGGCGGTCGCTGGCTCCCTTGGCTACTGCCTTGGCGTGCCCGCTTCAACGAGGATTGCCATGACCGTTCCCTTCGACTCGCTTGCCAGTTTCCGTGCGATCCTGACCGCGCCGCCGCAGCCCGATGCGGCGGCCATCGCCGCGGCACAGGCGCGCAACGGGATGCTGACCAAGCCGCCGGGGGCGCTGGGGCGGCTCGAGGATCTGGCGATCTGGATGGCGGGCTGGCAGGGGACGGACCGCCCCCGCATGGACCGCCCGCAGGTGATCGTCTTTGCCGGCAACCACGGGGTGGTGGCGCAGGGCGTCTCGGCCTTTCCGGCCGAGGTGACGGTGCAGATGGTGGCCAATTTCCGCGCGGGCGGGGCGGCGATCAACCAGCTGTCGCAGGCTTTCGGCGCGGCGATGTCGGTGCATGCGCTGGCGCTGGACCGTCCGACCGCCGATTTCACCCAAGGCCCCGCCATGACCGAGGCCGAGGTGGTCGAGGCGCTCGCCACCGGCTGGGCGGCGGTGGACCCCGAGGCGGATGCCCTTGTGGTGGGCGAGATGGGGATCGGCAACACCACCCCCGCCGCCGCGCTGGCCTGCGCGCTGTTCGGCGGCGTGGCCGAAGATTGGGTCGGGCGCGGCACAGGTGTGGATGATGCGGGGCTGGCGCGCAAGGCGCGGGCCGTGGCGGCGGGCCTGTCGGTGAATGCCGCCGCGCTGGGCGATCCCCTGCAGGTGCTGCGCTGCCTTGGCGGGCGCGAACTCGCCGCGATGGCGGGGGCCATCGCGCGGGCGCGGGCGGGACGCATCCCCGTCGTGCTGGACGGCTTCATCTGCACCGCCTCGGCGGCCGTGCTGGAAAAGATGGTGGCGGGTGCGCTGGACCACTGCGTCGCGGGCCATGTCAGCGCCGAAGGGGCGCATCGCAAGCTGCTCTCCGCGCTGGGAAAGCAGCCGCTTCTCGACCTTGGCCTGCGGTTGGGCGAAGGGTCGGGCGCGGCGCTGGCGCTGGGCGTGGTCAAGGGGGCGCTGGCCTGCCATTCCGGCATGGCGACCTTTGCCGAGGCGGGCGTCAGCGACGGCTGACGCCGCGCGCGGCTATTCCGCGGCCTCGGTCCGGCCGCGTTCCCGGTCCATCGTGTCGATCAGCGCGGTTTCCAGATCGCGGTCCAGCTGCTTGGCGCGTTCGATATAGGCCTCGTTCAGCTGCACGGGCTGGCCGGGCACCCAAAGCTCGGCCAGATCGCGCATCGCGGCGCGGTCCACGCGGAAGAAGGTCTGGCTGAGCTTCGCCGCCTCGTATTCGGTGAAGCCCATGTTTTCCAGCACATAGCGCCCCGCGCGGACCGAGGAGTCGAAGGTTTCGCGCACGATGTCATCCGCCCCCGCCTGATAGAGTTCATAGACATGCACGCGGTCGCGCGCGCGGGCCACGATATGCAGGTCGGGGCGCTGCTGGCGGGCATAGGCCACGATCCGCGTCGCGTTCTCGCGGCTGTCCACGGCGACGACCAGCACCTCGGCTTCGCGCAGGCCCGCCGCTTCGAGGAGTTCGGGGCGCGAGGGATCGCCGAAGAAGCCCTTGACGCCAAAGCGGCGCATCGTCTCGATCGTGCCCATGTCGCTGTCGAGCACCACCGTCGACAGACCGCTCATGCGGACCAGACGGTTCACAACCTGACCGAAGCGCCCGATCCCCGCGATCAGCACGCGGCCGCGTTCGTCCACCTCGTCGGGGGGCTGTTCGGGCTGGCGGGCCCGCAGGCGGCGCGAGATCTGTTCGTATCCGATGAACAGAAGCGGCGTCAGCAGCATGGACAGCGAGATGACGAGAAGCGTCATCTGCTCGATCTCGCGCGGGATGGTACCCTGCTGGCCGGCGAAGCTGGCCAGCACGAAGCCGAATTCCCCCGCCTGCGCGAGCCCGAGCGTGAAGAGCCAGCGGTCCTTGCCCTGCAGGCGGAAGACCAGCGCAAGCGCCAGCAGGACTGCCATCTTGACCGCGATCAGCCCCAGCGTCAGGCCCAGCACCGTCAGCGGCTGGGCGGCCAGCATCCCGCTGTTGATGCCCATGCCCACGGTCATGAAGAACAGGCCCAGAAGCAGGCCCTTGAAGGGTTTGATGTCCGCCTCGATCTGGTGGCGGAATTCCGAGTTGGCGAGCACGACCCCCGCGACAAAGGTGCCGAGCGCGGGCGAAAGCCCCACCAGCATCATCAGGAAGGCGATGCCCAGCACCCCCAGAAGCGAGACATAGGTGGACATCTCGGGCAGGCGCGAGGCGTGGACGAAGCGGAAGACCGGCCGCGCGAGGAAATGCCCGCCCAGCACGATCCCTGCCACGATGGCCAGCGTCAGGCCCGTCGCCGCCCAGTTGGGCAGGCTGTCCACCAGCGTCATCAGGGGTTCGGCATGGCCCGCGTCATGGCCGGCACTTTCGGCCTTCTGCGCGGCATCCAGCCGGTCCACGGTCAGGCCGCCCAGCACGGGGATGGCCAGAAGCGGCACCAGCGCCAGCATCGGCACCACGGCGATATCCTGCGTCAGCAGGACGGAAAACGACGACCGCCCCCCCGCCGTCCGCATCAGGCTCTTCTCGGTCAGCGTCTGCAGCACGATGGCGGTAGAGGAGAGCGACAGAAGCATCCCCAGCGTCAGCGCGACCTGCCACGGCAGCCCGAGCAGCACCAGTATCCCCGCGATGGCCGCCGTGGTCACCACGACCTGCGCGCCGCCCAGTCCGATCAGCTTGTGCCGCATGTCCCACAGCGTGCGCGGCTCCAGCTCCAGCCCGATCAGGAACAGCATCAGGACGACGCCGAATTCCGCGACATGCTGCAGGTCCGCCGTTTCGGCCCCCGCGATGCCAAGGACGGGCCCGACAAGGATGCCCGCCGCCAGATAGCCCAGCACGGACCCCAGACCCAGCCGCACCGCCAGTGGCACGACCAGCACCGCCGCGCCAAGGTAGATGCTGGCCTGCAGCAGAAAACCTTCCATCAAATTCCTTTTCCCGCCCCGAAATGCGGGGCCGTGCCAGACAGGATAACGCGCGTTCAGCCGCGCGGCATCTCCAGAACCTGCATCCGCCCGCGTTTTTCGTAGCGCACTTCGGACGCCGTGATGGCCGCAACGCGGCCCCCGTCCAGACGGTCGCCGACGCGGACCTTGACGAAGCGCCCGTTCGGCTGGCGCACCAGCGCGTAGCGGTCGGACTGGGTGCCGTAGATGCCGATCAGGTTCAGGTCGCCAAGGTCGATCACGTTTCGCATCGTGGCCTGCCGCGCGACATTGGCCGTGGCGGGAATGGCGGGCGCGGCACCGGCGAGTTCGGGCTCTTCCTCGGTCTCGGGCGTGATTTCGGCGGGCGGATCGGGTTCGGGGGCCGGTTCCGGTTCGGGTTCCGGTTCGGGCTGGCGGGCTGCGGCGGCGACGGCGGCTTCCACCGCGCGGGCCATGTCGGCAGGGCGCGCCGCCGGACGGCGCGACACGGACAGCGCAAGGACCGAACGGTTCGGGTCCGGCGCGGCAAGGCTGGCGCTGGCCGCGAGGGCGGCCTGCTGGGCCTGCAGCCCTGCGGCAAGGATCGCATCGGGCCGCGCGGGCGGGCGCAGGCTGACGAAGCGCGCGGCGGCGGGGATCAGGTTCGTCTCGTCTTCGGGCGCGGCCTGCGTTGCCGTTTCGGGCGCGGGTTCGGGTGCGGGCGCGGGGGGCAGTCCTGCGGGGCGGGCCTGCGGGCGCGCATCGGCGAGCGCGGGATCGGCGGGAAAGCCCGTTGCCGCTTCGGGCGCGGCGGCTGCGGCATCCGCTGCGGGGGCGGGGGCAAGACCTTCGGGGCGCGGCGGCGGCACCTGCGCCGGACGGCCCGCGACAAGAAGAACGCCCTCGGGCGATACAATTCCCTCGGGCGTCGGTCGGATCAGGCCGTTCTCGTCGAACTGGTACACCGTGCCGAAGGGCGGCGGGGGCACCTGCGCGGCGGGCGGCGGATCGCCGCGCGCCCCGGGCACCGGCAGGGCCACGGCATCCACCGCCTGCGGCGCGGTTTCGGCAGAGGACAGGGTGATTTCGTCCTGCATCCCGCTGTCCGGCGCGACGGTGGCGGCCATGTCGGTCGCATCGACCACGGGGGCCGCCGCTGCGGGTTCGCCTTCGGCGGGTGCCGGTCCGGCGTCGGCCACCGCCTGCGGGGCCGTCGCGGCCTCTGGCGCGGGGCTGGCGGGCGTCGGAGTTACGACCGTCGGAGTAACGGGGGCCGGAGTCACGGGTGCCGGCGCGACGGGGGCGGCCGCGGCCTGCGTCTCGGTCCCTTCGGTCGCGGGGGCGCTTTGGGCATCGGCGGCGGGGTCGGCATCGGTCACGAAATAGGACGACAGCGCCGCCGCGATGGCCAGAAAGACCAGCAGCACGCCGGTC
>JBEEOG010000198.1:0-2506 GCA_041191745.1 Pseudomonadota bacterium
TTGGCCATAAGGCCCGAAATCTCGGCATCCTCGGCGGGCAGGATGCGGTCGGCCAGTTCCACCAGCGTGACCTGTACCCCCATCGCGGCATAGATCGACGCGAACTCCACCCCGATCGCCCCCGACCCGACGACGACAAGTGACGACGGAACCCGATCCGGCCGCAGGGCCTGCATGTAGGTCCAGACCAGCCGCCCGTCGGGCTCCAGACCCGGCAGGCTGCGCGGGCTTGCCCCCGTCGCAAGGATGATGTGTGGCGCGGCATAGGCCCCTGCCCCCAAAGCGCCCCGCGGCGCGCGGCCCGGCCCCTCGGCCACCTCCACCTGCCCAGGCGCCGTGATCCGTGCAGCGCCCCAGATCAGGTCCACCCCGTTCTTCTTCAACAGGAATGCCACACCCGCAGACAACTGCCCACTCACCTCACCCGCCCGCGCGATCAGCCGCGCAGGGTCGATGGCAGGCGACAGCGGCATCAGCCCGAACCGTTCCGCATGGGACGCCTGATGCAGCAGGTCCGTCCCCTTCAGCATCGCCTTGGTCGGGATGCAGCCCCAGTTCAGGCAGATACCCCCCAGATGCGCCTTTTCCACCAGCCCCACGCGCAGCCCCAACTGCCGCGCCCGGATCGCCGCGACATAGCCGCCCGGCCCCGCGCCGATGATCAGCACATCATGCGTCATGGCCCAGCCTTTCCACGGCCAGCGCCACCACCGCCTCCGCCGTGATCCCGAAATGGCGATACAGCACCTCCGCCGGGGCCGAGGCACCGAAGCCCGTCATCCCGACGAAGCCGCCCTCTGCCCCGATCACCTCGTCCCAGCCAAAGCGCAGCGCGGCCTCGACCCCGATCCGCACCCCCTGCCCCAGCACGGCGGCGCGATAGGCCGCATCCTGCGCGCGGAACAGCTCGAAGGATGGCAGCGACACCACCGCCGCCCCGATCCCTCGCGTCTCCAGCACAGCCCGCGCCTCGACCGCCAGCGACACCTCGGACCCCGTCGCGACGATCGTCACCTTGCGCGGCCCGCACTCCGCCTCGGCCAGCACATAGCCGCCGCGCGCGCTGGCATTGCCCACGCCGCCATCGGCCCGCAGCACCGGCAGGTCCTGCCGCGACAGGACAATGGCCGTCGGCCCCTTCGCCCGGTCCAGCGCGATCTCCCATGCCTCCGCCGCCTCTACCGCATCGGCGGGGCGCAGCGTCACCAGCCCAGGCGTCGCGCGCAGCATTGCCAGCGTCTCGACCGGCTGGTGGGTCGGGCCATCCTCGCCCAGACCGATGCTGTCATGGGTCAGCACATAGGTCACCGGCAGCCCCATCAGGCAGGACAGCCGCAGCGCGGGATGCAGGTAATCGGCAAAGACAAGGAAAGTCCCCGCATAGGGCCGATAGCCCCCGTGCAGCGCCATCCCGTTCATCACCGCCGCCATGCCGTGCTCGCGCACGCCGTAATGGATGTAGCGCCCCGCGAAATCCTGCGCCGTCAGCGGCGCCGTCGCCTTGGTCAGCGTATTGACCGATCCCGTCAGGTCCGCCGACCCGCCGACCAGCGCAGGCACCCGCGCCGTCAGAACCTCAAGCGCCGCGCCGCTGGCCTTGCGCGTGGCCATGGCCTTGCCCGTCTCGGACAGGCCCGCCCTCTGCACCGCCAGCGCCTCGCGCCAGCCATCGGGCAGACGCCCCTCGTGATGCGCCAGAAATGCCCCGCGCCGCGACGATGCCGCCAGCCGCGCTTCCCAGTCCAGCCGCGCGGCTACGCCGCGCGTGCCCGCCGCCACCCATGCCGCGCGCACCTCCTCGGGCACCTCGAACGGACCATGCGCCCAGCCCAGCGCCGCCCGCGCCCCCGCGATCTCGTCCCCGCCAAGGGGCGAACCGTGGCACTTCGCCGTTCCCGCCTTGGCAGGCGCGCCCTTCCCGATCACCGTGCGGCAGGCGATCATCACGGGCCGCGTTGCCCGCTTGGCCATCGCCATCGCCGCGGCGATGCTTTCGGGATCATGCCCGTCGCAGGCCAGCGTCTGCCAGCCCGACGCCTCGAAACGCTTGCGCTGGTCCTCGGATGTCGCCGCTGCGGTTCCGCCGTCGATGGTGATGCCGTTGTCATCCCACAGCACGATCAGCCGCGACAGCCGCAGATGCCCTGCAAGCGAAATCGCCTCCTGCGAAACGCCCTCCATCAGACAGCCGTCACCGGCGATGACCCATGTGTGGTGGTCCACCACATCCGCCCCGAATCGCGCGCGGTCCATCTCCTCGGCCAGCGCCATGCCGACTGCCGTGGCGATGCCCTGCCCCAGCGGGCCGGTCGTCGTCTCGATCCCCGCGCCGTGGCCGTATTCCGGATGCCCCGCCGCGGGCGATCCCAACTGCCGGAAATCGCGCAGCACGCCGATATCCCAGCTGGGATAGCCCGTCAGATGCAGCAGCGCATACAGCAGCATCGACCCATGCCCCGCCGACAGGACGAACCTGTCCCGGTCCGGCCAGTCCGGCCGCGACGCA
>JBEEOG010000199.1:0-4365 GCA_041191745.1 Pseudomonadota bacterium
ATCCCGATCAGAACACGACGACGGACCTGATGCTTTCGCCCTTGTGCATGAGGTCGAAGGCGTCGTTGATGCGGTCGAGGGGCAGGATGTGGGTGATCATCGGGTCGATCTCGATCTTGCCGTCCATGTACCAATCCACGATCTTGGGCACATCGGTGCGGCCGCGCGCGCCACCGAAGGCGGTGCCTTTCCAGACGCGTCCGGTGACCAGCTGGAAGGGCCGCGTCTCGATCACCGCGCCCGCCGGGGCGACGCCGATGATGATCGACTGGCCCCAGCCGCGGTGCGTGCATTCCAGCGCGTCGCGCATCACCTTGACGTTGCCGGTGCAGTCGAAGGAGTAATCCGCGCCGCCGATCTTGTCGAAGGGCGTCTTCGTCATGTCCACGAGGTGCTGCACGAGGCTGCCCTCGACCTTCTTCGGGTTGACGAAATGCGTCATGCCGAAGCGGCGGCCCCACTCTTCCTTGTCGTCGTTCAGGTCGACGCCGATGATCATGTCGGCCCCGGCCATCTTCAGGCCCTGGATCACATTCAGCCCGATCCCGCCCAGACCGAAGACCACCGCCTTGGCCCCGATCTCGACCTGCGCCGTGTTCAGCACCGCGCCGATGCCTGTGGTGACCCCGCAGCCGATGTAGCAGATCTTGTCGAAGGGCGCGTCGTCGCGCACCTTGGCCAGCGCGATCTCCGGCATCACCGTGTGCTGGGCAAAGGTCGAGCAGCCCATGTAGTGATAGATCGGCGTGCCATCGAGCATGGAAAAGCGCGTGGTGCCGTCGGGCATCAGCCCCTGGCCTTGCGTCGCGCGGATCGCGGTGCAGAGGTTGGTCTTGCGCGACAGGCAGGACGGGCATTCCCGGCATTCGGGCGTGTAAAGCGGGATCACGTGATCACCGGGCTTCAACGTGGTGACGCCGGGGCCGCATTTCACCACGACCCCCGCGCCCTCGTGCCCGAGGATCGACGGGAAGATGCCTTCCGGGTCCGCGCCCGACAGCGTGAACTCATCCGTGTGGCAGATCCCGGTCGCCTTGATCTCGATCAGAACCTCGCCCGCCTTCGGGTCGTCAAGGTTCACCTCCATGATCTGCAACGGCTGGCCTGCGGCAACGGCAACGGCGGCTCTGGTTCTCATTCTTGACTCCGAAATCTGCGGGCAGGCGAAAGCTGCGGCAAAGCGAACTGAAATGCAATCTCTGCATGGGACCGGGCCGCGCGGCGCTTTGGAATGCGACAAAGTCCGGTTTTTCCCCGCCATGGGCAACTTCCCGCCAGCGGCAGGGCCGGTGCTTTCGGCTGTCTGGCACGGCCTTGTCGATCTCGCGCCCTGCGTGTAGCCTTTTGTCGTTTTCACCCGAGGTTCTTGCCAGTGCGCCCGTTTCCCCCTGCCGTTACGGCATCTGCATGCCTTCGCTGGCCCTCTGTCTGTGGATTGCTTTCGGGGGCGGTCCTGCTGGCGGGTTGCTTTGCTGGACCTTCCCCTGCGGTCCCTTCCCCTGTCGAGCGTTCGGCGCCTCCGGGACCGGTGGCTGACGAGGAATGCGGGGCGCAAGGTTTCGCGCATCTTGCGGGCCAGCATTTTTCGCGGATTGCGGAGCTTCCCATCCGGGGGGCGCTGCGGGTGTTACATCCGCATCAGGCGATGACCATGGATTTCAGCGCGACGCGGCTGAACGTCCGGGTCGATCGCAGCGGTCAGATCATCGAGGTGTTCTGCGGCTGATGCCGCGACCGCAGGGCGCGGCCCGCCCGAGGGGGAGCGGGCCGTCCCGGTCTGCCGCCCGTCGTCTTACGAGGCGCGATAGGCCGTATGGCAGGCCTTGCAAGCGCCGCCAACCGCACCCATCCCGGCACCGATGGTTTCGGGCGAGCTGACGTCCCAAGCGGTGGCCGCGTCAACCAGAGCCTTGTCCTTGGCGAGGAAATCATCCCAGTTGGACCAGATCTCGGGCTTGGCTTCGGATTTCGGATCGGTCGCCTGCGGTTCGAACTTGGCTGAAGCCTCGGTCGCGGCGGCGATGATCGCTGCCTTGGCGGCTTCGGCGGCGGCGGCGTCATAGGCGGCCTTGCCCCCGGCGATGTCGCCCAGAATCTTCATGTTCTTGCCCAGCGTTTCCATCACCTCTTGGCGGGCTTTGACATTCGGATCGGCCGCCTCCGAGGCGATGGCTGCCCCGGCGATCAGGATCAGTCCAGCGGCGATGGTTTTCGTCACAAGTTTCATTGAAGCACTCCCTGCGTAAAGACGATGCGAAAGTATAGGCACGTCAGCTTGTCACGAAAGCAACAACCTATCGGCGAGACCGGCGCCTCACGGCTTTGTGCGGCTGGACTCTTGGGGCATCTGACCCATAATGGAACGAAAGGAGAACGAAATGGCGGATCGTCGCATCCTCTCGCTCTGGTTTCCCCGGCTTGCGGCGGACCGCGCGCGGCGGCGGCGGCGCGATGCGCTGGAACGCCCGCTCGCCGTGGTGGGGGATCGGAACGGCGCGCAGGTGCTGACCTCGCTTGACCCGTTGGCCGAGGCGCGGGGCCTGTTCCGGGGGCAGGCCTTGCGCGATGCGATGGCGATCTGCCCGGCGCTTTTGACGGTGGCGCAGGACACGCAGGGGGAAGCGGCGTTTCTGGATGTGCTTTTGCGGTGGGCGGGCAAGTTCTCGCCCTGGGTCGCGGCGGAACCGCCGGATGCACTGGTGGTGGACCTGACAGGCTGCGCGCATCTCTTTGGCGGCGAGGCGGCGCTGCTGGATCAGGTGGCGCAGGATTGCGCGGGGCTGGGGCTGACGGTGCGGGCGGGCATCGCCGATACGCTGGGGGCGGCCTGGGCCTTGGCGCGGTTTGGCGGTGGCGGGGCGGCGACCTTGGCCGCGCGCAGCGGTGATGACATCGCGCAGGAAGCCCACGCCACCCGATCCCGCGCCGCGCCACTGCGTCGCGCGCCGGTGGCGCTGGATCAGGGATCGGCCGGTGTGATCGCCCCGCCGGGGCGGCTGCGCCCGGTGATCGGCCCGCTGCCGCTGGCCGCGCTGCGGTTGGACCCTGCCGATATCGAAGGGCTGGCGCGGCTCGGGCTGCGCCGGGTGGAAGACATCGCCGTGCTTCCCCGCGCGGCGCTGGCCCGCCGCTTTGGCGCGGCGGTGCTGCGGCGGCTGGATCAGGCGCTGGGACTGGAGCCCGAACCCGTCACCCCCGCAGGGGCCCCGCTGCATTTCGCCGCCCGCCTCAGCTTTCCCGATCCGATCGGTCTGGCCGATGATCTGGCAGCGGGCGTGGACCGCCTGCTGGCCGCGCTGGCCGCCCGGCTGCAATCGCGCGGCCATGGCGCGCGGCGGGTGCGGTTGCAGGCCTTCCGCAGCGATGGCAGCCTGCAGGTGGTGGAGGTGGGCCTTGCCCGCGCCAGTGACCGGGCCGAGGGGATCAAACCCCTTCTTTCGCTGAAACTGCCCGAGGTGGAGGCGGGCTTCGGCATCGATGCGCTGCGCCTTGCGGCGGTGGAGACCGAACCCCTGACCGCCGTGCAGCATCGCGGCCAGCTTGAGGCTGGAACGGCGGTGACCCGCCGCACGGCACAGGATACCGCGCTGGAGGAATTGATCGGCCGCCTGGGCGCGCGTCTGGGGCCCGAGGCGGTGACACGCCTGCATCCGGGCCAGAGCCACGCCCCGGAAAAGGCCGCGCTCATCCTGCAGGCGGCCTGGTCGGACCCGCATCCCGCCCCCTGGCCGCGCCCGCGCTCGCCCCGCCCGCTGCTGTTGTTCCGCCCCGAACCTGTCACCGCCGCCGAAGACGACCCGATGCCGCCCGCCCGCTTTCGCTGGCGCAGGCGCGACCTTGCCCTGCGGGTGGCGGCGGGGCCGGAACGCATCGCGCCGGAATGGTGGCTGGACGATCCCGACTGGCGCTCTGGCCCGCGCGACTATTGGCGGGTGGAGAGCGAAGGGGGCGAGCGGCTGTGGTTCTTCTTCGCCCATGGCGGCGACATGCCGGGCGGTTGGTTCTGCCACGGGCAGTTTGCGTGACGGCGATTTCTTGAAGAAAGAAATCGCAACGAAACCTGCAGACAGGTTTCGTGCCGGAATTTCATTGGAAATTCCGCTTTGCGACCGCTGTGAAATTCGGAGGGCGGGACAGGCGATTTCTTCACGAAGAAATCGCGGCGAAGCCCGGCTTCGGGCTTCGTTCCGGAATTTTGAAGCAAAATTCTGGGCGCGGTCTCCCCCGGCGCACGGGTCAGACGCGCAGGGGTCCCCACCCGGGCGTGAGAAAACGCCGCAACAGCGCCACCGGATGGGTCCGCAGCGTCAGGCGCAGCGCGACGTAATCCTCCACCACCTGTTCGCCCTCGCTCATCGCGGCCAG
>JBEEOG010000200.1:0-6808 GCA_041191745.1 Pseudomonadota bacterium
GGCCTGCGAGGCGGCGGGGGCCTTTTCCATCGTGCTGGAGAAGGTGCCCGTGGGGCTGGCCGGGCGGATCACGGCGGCGCTTTCCATCCCCACCATCGGCATCGGGGCCGGGGTGGATTGCGACGGGCAGGTGCTGGTGATCGACGACATGCTGGGGATGTTCACCGCCTTCCGGCCCAAGTTCGTGAAGCGCTATGCGGAACTGGGGGCGGCAGCGGATCAGGCCATTGCGGCCTATGCCAATGAGGTGCGCGCCCGTGCCTTTCCGGCGCCGGAGCATGGCTTTGCGGATCAGGTGAAATCTTGACGGTCATCCTGCGGACGGTGGCAGAGCTGCGCGCGGTCGTGCGCGGCTGGAAGGCCGAGGGGCATGTCGTGGGCGTGGTGCCCACGATGGGCGCGCTGCATGACGGGCATTTGTCGCTGGCGCGGCGGGCCAAGGCGGAATGCGGGCGGGTGATCACAACGATCTTCGTGAACCCCAAGCAGTTCAACAATCCTGACGATCTGAAGAAATACCCGCGCAGCGAGGATGCCGATGCCGCCCTGCTGCGCTGGGTCGGGGTGGAGGTGGTCTTCGCCCCCGCTCCGGAGGAGGTTTACCCTGCGGGCTTCGTCACGACCGTTTCGGTGGGCGGGGTGTCGGAGCCGCTGGAAGGTGCGCTGCGCCCGGGGCATTTCGACGGAGTGGCGACGGTGGTGGCCAAGCTGTTCGGGATGACGCAGGCGGATCGGGCCTATTTCGGGCAGAAGGACTGGCAGCAGTTGCAGGTGGTGCAGCGGCTGGTGGCCGACCTGAACATGGCCGTCACGGTCGTGGGCTGCGAGACGGTGCGCGATCCCGACGGGCTGGCCATGTCCTCGCGCAATGTCCGGCTGACGGCGGGGGGCCGCCGCAAGGCCCCTGCCCTGTACGCCGCCATGCTGGCCGCCGCCCGCGACTGGCGGGCGGGCATGGCCGAGGATCAGGCGATGGGCCGTGCGGCCGCCGCCGTTCTGGCCGAAGGCTTCGAAAGCGTCGAATACATCGCCCTGCGCGATGCCGAGACGCTCGGCCCCGTCACCGACCGCACCCGCCCCGTGCGGATGCTCGCCGCCGCATGGCTGGATGGCGTGCGGCTGATCGACAATATCGCCGTGTAGCGCGCCGTTCCATGGTCTGGCGCTGTCCCCTCACCCTCCCCTCTCCCCGAGGTGAGAGGGTGTTGCGCGGGTGGCTCACGGGGCGACAGCGGGCCAGTGGGTGGCCAACTGCCTGTCGGAAAGGTGGGTTCTGTCCCCTCACCCTCCCCTCTCCCCCAAGGGGAGAGGGTATTGCGCGAGTGGCGCTCGGTGCGACAGCGGGCCAGCGGGTGGCCACCTGACCTGTCGGGAAGGTGGGTTCTGTCCCCTCACCCTCCCCTCTCCCCGAGGGGAGAGGGGGTTGCGCGGGTGGCTCGCGCTGGGACAGCGGGTCAGCGGGCGGCCACGTGACCTGTCGGGAAGGTCGGCGCTGCCTCCCTCACCCTGCCCTCTCCCCCAAGGGGAGAGGGGGGTGCGCGGGTGGCCTCTGTCCCAACTGAAGCGCGAAGGCTGTTCCCTCTCCCCCGAGGGATGAGGGGAGGGTGAGGGAGCCAACATCGCCCCCCGAACGCCGGACAATCTGCCCCACACCGCAACATGGCCCCCCTCTCCCCTCGGGGGAAAGGGCAGGGTGAGGGGACCGCCCCCGCCCACCCAGAACAACGTCGGACAAACACGCCCCCCGCCGCCGCATGGCCCCCCTCTCACCCCAGGGGAAAGGGAAGGGTGAGGGGACCGCCCCCGACCACCCAGAACAACGTCGGACAAACACGCCCCCCGCCGCCGCATGGCCCCCCTCTCCCCGTGGGGGAGAGGGCAGGGTGAGGGGACCGCCCTCAGCCACCCAGCCCAACGCCAGACAAACACTCCCCACGCCACAGCATGGCCCCCTCTCCCCCCGGGGGAGAGGGAAGCGTGAGGGGGCAGCCCCCGACCACCCAACCGAACGTCGGACAAACACTCCCCCTGCCGCAGCATGGTCCCCTCTCCCCCCGGGGGAGAGGGCAGGGTGAGGGGCCCCCGACCTCAGCCCAGAAGATCGTCGAGCACCAGCGCCATCACCTTTGCGCTGTCCACCATATCCTGCACCCCCACCCACTCGTCGGGCTGGTGCGCCAGATGCAGCAGGCCCGGCCCGTAGGCGATGCAGTTCTTCAGCCGCCCGATCCGGTCGATATGCTTCTGGTCATAGGTGCCCGGACTCACCACGTAATCCGCCACCCGCCCCAGCACCCGTTCGATCGCGGCGGCGGTGGAGCGCACCACGGGCGCGTCGCGGTCGGCCATGGTGGGCTGCACCTCGAACAGGTCGCGGATGTCATAGGAAAAGCCCGCGCGGCGGGCCTTCACCGCCTCCAGCACGGCGCGGAGTTCGGCCTTCACCTCGGGCAGCGATTCCTCGATCAGGAAGCGGCGGTCCAGCACGATGCGGCAACGGTCGGCCACGCAGGGCGCGGGCAGGGCGGTCGATCCCTCGGGCGGCTCCGGCTCGCCGCCGTGGATCGAATTGATGTTCAGCGTCGATTGCCGCGCCTGCGGCGGCACGACCGGCATCGCGGTCGTCTTGGTGGCCAGCAGCGGGTAAAGCCGGTGCTCGATTTCCTCCAGCACCGCGCCCATGTGGCGGATCGCGCTGTCGCCGAGGAAGGGCATGGAGCCATGCGCGATGCGGCCATGCGTTTCCACTTCGGCCCACCAGACGCCGCGATGGCCAAGGCAGATGCGGTCCTTGTGCAGCGGTTCGGGGATGATGACGTGCTGCACGCGGTCGGGGCTGAAATGGCCACGCTCGGCCAGCCAGGCCACGCCGCCATAGCCGCCCGATTCCTCGTCGGCCGTGGCGCTGATCTCGATCGCGCCCCTCCAGCCGGGGCGGGTGGCGACGAAAGCCTCGGCCGCGATGATGCTGGCGGCAAGGCCGCCCTTCATGTCGCAGGCGCCGCGCCCGTAGATGCGGTCGCCCTCCAGTTCCGCGCCAAAGGGATCGCGGGTCCAGCCGTGGCCGACCTCCACCACGTCGTGATGGCTGTTGAAATGCACGCAATCCCCCGCGCGGCCCGACTCCCGCCGCGCCACCATGTTCCAGCGGGGAAAGGCGTCGCTGTCCCCCGGCGCGCCCGTGGCGCGGATCATCTCCACGCTCCAGCCCTGCGCCTGCATCCGCGCGGCGAGGTAGTCGCAGATGGCGCGATAGTTCCGCCCCGGCGGGTTCAGGGTCGGGATGCGGATCAGGTCCTGCGCCAGACCGGTCAGGTCGGCACGGCGGGCCTCGATCGCGGACAGAAGGGGCGCATCGGTCATGCGCCCAAGGTGGGGTGGAACGGGCGCGCTGCCTAGCCCCCATCGCATCGCCCCTTGCCGCCGGCCGCCGTGATACGCAGATTGGGGACAGGTGCGTGAATGGGGGCGGGATGCTCGGGTTTTTCAAGCTGGCGCTGTTCGGCTATCTGGCCCTGACGGTGTTCTACTGGCTGCTTTCGGTCTATTACCGTTCGGTGGAACGCGAACGGCTGGAGAAGGACTATGACGATGGCGGGGTCGCGGGCGACCGCGATGCCTTCATCCGGTCGGGCCTTGCCGCCTTTGACCAAAGCCTGAAGCGCAAGCTGGTGCTTCTGGTCTATATCGTCCCGACCGTCGTGGTGGCCGCGCTGGTCTGGATGCTGAACTTCTAGCGGGGAGTACCGATGCGTTTCGTCAAATGGGTCTTCGGGACTGTCCTTGCGGTCTTTGTCCTTGGCTTCCTGCACTACACCCTGCCGCAGACCGACATCGTCCGCATCGTCGGGACCGAGAACCGCCGCATCGACTTTGGCGAGAACTCGCTGTTCTGGGCCGCGCCCGATGTGGGCACCGCGGCAACCGGATCGCGCGATGTGTTCTTCATCAACGCGGTCTATCCCGACGGCGACACGATGGAATATCGCAACGAGGATACGGGCTGGGGCTGGCCGCCCTACTTCAAGATGGACAGCTTCAGCACCCAGACACAGGCGAAAGAGCTGATCTCGCCGTCCTCGGCCCCCGTCTGGGTGGCGGTCACGCATTACGGCTGGCGCAACCAGCTTTTCACGATCTTTCCCAACGCCATCTCGGTCCGTCAGGTGGCGGGGCCGGATGTCACGATCTTTCCCTGGGCCAGCATCGCGATCCTGACCGCGCTGACGATCCTGTTCTGGATGGTGCGCCGCATGTGGCTGCAATTCCGCGAGCGCATGATCGACCCCGCCGTGATCGAGGCGCAGGAAGCCGCCGACGATGCGCGCGGCTGGGTCCGGCGCCTGTTCGGGCGCAAGCCGCGGGTCTAGGCCATGGGACGCAAGCCAAGGGCCGAATCCGTCCATGCCGGAACCGCGGGGACACAGGCCGAACCCATGCCGCCCGCGATGAAACGGGCCGACACCGGCAAGAAGAGCCCCGCGCAATGGGCCTATGAGCGCCTGATCCTCTATATCCGCAACTTCGAGGCGCAGCTTGACGCCAGCGAAGAGGTGGCGATGGGCTTCACCGGCGGCGAGGCGGGCGTCTTGCAGATCGAAGGCGTGGGCTTCTTCGACCCCGACCTCGTCACCTTCTACGGCCGTGACGAGGACGGGATGCGCACGCAACTGATCCAGCATGTCAGCCAGCTGAACGTGATGCTGCGCGCCGTGCCCAAGATGGCCCCGGAAGAGCCGCCCCGCCGCATCGGGTTCCGCCTGATGCAGGGCTGGGCGGGGGGCGAGGCGGGCGACGGTTCGGCCTGACGGCCTGCGACGATCCGCGACGCGCCAAAGACGTGACACAGACGCATGAATCGGCTAAATCGCGCCAAACGCCAAGAAAGGGAACCCGACGATGGCCGAACACAAGCCCGGAAGCATGGATATCCGCGAACAGGAAAAGACCTTTGTCGGCTTCCTGAACATGGTCAAATGGGGCACGATCATCTCGATCGGCGTGCTGGTCTTCCTCGCCCTCGTCAACGCCTGACGTCCTTTCGCGCGACACCGCCTTTACCGAGTAGCCTTTTGCCATGCTCCGCATCGTCCTGACCCTTTGTGCCCTGTTTGCGCTTTCGGCTTGCGGGGCGGGGACGGCAGAGCCGAAATGGGCATCCGATGCGGCGGTCGCGGCGGCGCGCTTCGTCGAACCCGAAGGGCCGCGGTCGCTGACGCTTTACACCGTGGTCAACAACCGCTCGCAGTCGGGGGCGCATTCGGCTCTGCTGGTGAAGGGGTCCGAGACGATCCTGTTCGATCCGGCGGGGTCCTGGCACCACCCGCGCATCCCCGAACGCAACGACGTGCATTTCGGCATCACGCCCAAGATGCGCGCCTTCTACATCGACTATCACGCGCGCGAGACGTTCCGCGTGGTGGAACAGACCCTCGACGTCCCGCCCGAGGTGGCCGAGATGGTCGCCGCGCGGGCCAAGGCCTATGGCGCGGTGCCCAAGGCGCAATGCGCCAATTCCATCACCTCGGTCCTGTCGGATGTGCCGGGCTTCGAAAGCATCGGGCGGACGTGGTTCCCCAACCGCCTGTCCGACGATTTCGGCGCGCTGCCCGGCGTGCGGACGCGGGTGATCACCGATGACGACGCCGACCAGAACCACGGCGTCCTGATCGTGCAATCGGGCGAAACCGCCATCCAGTGACCCGCCCGTCCCGCTTGTCCTTGGGCCGCGCAGGGCTTAGTCCTGCGGGGCAGAGGCGCGGGGGGCGATGTGCGACTTTTCGGGGTGATCCTTGCCGGTGGCGAAGGCCGGCGCATGGGCGGGGCCGACAAGGCCCTGCTGCGCCTTGGCGGACAGACACTTGCCGCCCATGCCGACGCACGGCTTGGCCCGCAGGTGGAGCGGCTGGCGATCAGCGCCAATGGCGATCCCGCGCGGCTGGCGGCGCTGGGCCTGCCCGTCTTGCCCGATCACGAACGTCTCGGCCCCCTGTCCGGCGTGCTGGCGGGGCTGGACTGGGCGGCCCCCCTCGGCGCGACGGCGGTGGTGACGGTGGCGGTCGATACGCCCTTCTTCCCCTGCGATCTGGCCCCGCGCCTTGCCCTTGCCGCCGAAGCCACGGCGGGCGGCGTCGCGCTGGCGCGGTCGGGGGGGAACGATCACCCGACCTTCGCCCTCTGGCCCGTGGGGCTGCGCGGGGCCTTGCGCGATTTCCTTGCCAGCGGGGCCAAGGCATCGGTCCGCGCCTTTGCCGATGCCCATGGCGCGGCGCGGGCGGATTTCCCCGACGACGGGTCTTTCGCCAACCTGAACACGCCCGACGATCTGGCCCGCGCCGAGGCGCTTCTGGCAGGGGCGCGGGCATGAGGGTCTTTGGCGTTATCGGCTGGAAGAATTCGGGCAAGACAAGCCTGATGGAACGCCTTGTCGCCGAGATCACGGGGCGGGGCTTCACCGTCTCGACCGTCAAGCATGTCCATCATGCCGTCGATCTGGACCAGCCCGGCAAGGACACCTTCCGCCACCGTCAGGCCGGCGCGACCGAGGTGGTTCTGGCATCCGCCGACCGCTTCGCCCTGATGCGCGAACATCGCGGGCCGGAGCCGGACCTGCGCGCCATCCTTGCCCGGCTTGCACCCGTCGATCTGGTGCTGGTCGAAGGCTACAAGCGCGACAGCCACGACAAGCTGGAGGTCTGGCGGCGCGAGACGGGCCACCAGATGATCCAGCCCGGCGATCCGCTCGTGCGGGCGGTGGCGACGGATGCCGATGTGGGGGCGCCGGGCGTTCCCGTGCTCGACCTGAACG
>JBEEOG010000201.1:0-3848 GCA_041191745.1 Pseudomonadota bacterium
GCCTTGCCCGATCCGGCGGGCGGGCCGTCATCCTCGGCGTGCTGGCCAAGGGGCAGACGGTGGCCGTCGAACCCTTCGACCTTCTGTTCCGCGAGGTGCAGCTGCTGACGGCCTTCCTCAACCCCTTCACGCAGGATCGCGCGGCGGGGCTGATCGCCTCGGGCCGGATCAGGGTGGAGCCCCTGATCTCGCGCCACCTATCCCTGACCGAGGCCGCCGCCGCCATCGCCGCCCCGGCACGGCCGGACGAGATCCGCGCCATCGTGATGCCGCGGCAACCTTAGCGCTGCGATATCCGTTTGTTATGCGCCGAACTTCGCGCGATGCGCGAAGTCGGTCACGGGCATCCGGCCATTTGGCATCTCGCGCGCGCGCAGCGCGTCGGGCAGGCCCGCCGGATCGCCCTGCCGCCCGATGGCGACGATGGCATGGATCGCGTGGCCTTCGGGCAGGTTCACATGCGCCGCCGCCTTTGCCGCGTCGAACCCGCCCATCGCATGGGACACCCATCCCGCGAGATGCGCCTGCAGCGCCAGATGCGCCCATGCGGCCCCCGTGTCGAAGGCATGCGCCCCGTTCGGCACCGTGCCGCCATCCGCCGTCACCCGCGTCACGCGCGAGGCGATGGCCACCAGCGCCGCCGCGTGCTGCGCCCAGTCGCGGTTCGCCGGCACCAGCGCATCGGCCAGCGCCGCAAAGCCCGCATCGCCCCGAAGCCCCCAGACAAAGCGCCACGGCTGCGCGTTCATCGACGACGGCGCCCAGCGGGCCGCTTCGAAGATGACCATCAGCTCCGCTTCCGTCATCGCGTCGGGGGCGAAGGCGCGGGGCGACCAGCGGGCGGGAAACATCGCATCGACCGGATGGTCGGGGATGCGGGCGGGGGTGGTGGGGGCGTTCATCGGCACATCCTCGTCAAGCGGCCCGTCAACCGGACGTCGATCTGGGAAGGGAGGTAAGCCGCCCCCCCTGCCGCGGCAAGGGCGACAGGGGCCGCACGCCCCGCCCCGCAGGGCGGCTGGACAATCCGGTGCCGCGCGGGGAATGCTCGCACCTGCGCTGCAGGGCGCCCCACAGGGAACAGACCCATGTCCGCCACGCCCCACCGCCCGCTTGCCGCCGCCCTCTGGATGGGCGGGGCGATCTTTTCCTTCACGGCCATGGCGGTCGCGGGGCGGCAGGTCGCCGCCACCCATGACACGTTCGAGATCATGCTGTGGCGGTCCGCCGTGGGATTTCTGGTGGTCGTCGCGGTCGGGGCGGCGCTCGGGCGGCTCGGCGCGGTGCGGGCGGACCGGCTGGGCAGCCATGTGATCCGCAACCTCTTTCACTTCACGGGGCAGAACCTGTGGTTCTGGGCCCTGACGATGATCCCGCTGGCGCAGGTCTTCGCACTGGAATTCACCTCGCCCATCTGGGTGATCCTGCTGTCACCGCTCGTGCTGGGAGAGCGGCTGACCCGCCCGCGCCTGATCGCCGCCGCGCTTGGCTTTGCGGGCATCCTGATCGTCGCGCGCCCCGATTTCGCGGCGCTGGATCCGGGCGTGCTGGCGGCGGCGGGATCGGCGCTGTTCTTCGCGGCCACCACCCTGATGACCAAGCGGCTGACGCGGGGCGAACATATCGTGTCGATCCTGTTCTGGCTGACGCTGATGCAATTCGCCCTCGGCCTTGTCACGGCGGGATGGGACGGGCGGATCGCGCTGCCCACGGCGGCGACGCTGCCATGGATCGTGCTGATCGGGCTCTGCGGCATCCTTGCCCATCTCTGCCTGACCACCGCGCTGTCGCTCGCCCCCGCCAGTTTCGTCGTGCCCATCGACTTCATCCGCCTGCCGGTGATCGCCGCCGTTGGTATGGCGCTTTATGACGAACCGGTAGACCTGCTTGTGATGCTGGGCGCGGCCGTGATTTTCTTCGGAAACTGGATCAACATCCGCGCCGAGACGGGCAGACGGGCCACAACACGGACGCGATGACGCTGTGACGTCGCGTCGCGGATTGACCGGAATGGCCATGCCCGCCTAGCGTTTCACACAGAAGTGTCCGGGGGAAGGGCACGAAGGGGAGGAATGACGGGCATGACGACCAAGAGAGTGCTGGCAGGGGGAACCGCCCTTGCCCTTATGTCGACGGCAGCTTTCGCAGGCGGGGTGGAGCGCAATGCCTTCAGCCCGAATTTCCTGTTCGAAAAGGGCGACTATGTGGAACTGTCCTTCGGCCATGCCGCGCCCGACGTGTCGGGCACGCAGGCCGTCAACGTGCCGATCCCCGGCGTGGGTGTTTTGCCCGCAGGCGGCAATTCCGGCGACATGGCGGGCAACTACACGACCGTGACGCTGTCCTACAAGCAGCAGGTCAACGACAAGTTCGCGCTTGGCGTCGTGCTTGACCAGCCCATCGGGGCCAAGGTCGATTACGGCAGCCCGGTCTATCTCTACGGCACCGGCGCCGGCTCGCAGGCCGAGATCTCCTCGACGGGGCTGACCGTGCTGGCCCATTACCGGATCAGCGACCGTGTCAGCGTCTATGGTGGCGTCAAGGGCCAGCAGGCCAGCGGGACCGTGGCGCTGTTCAACGGCTATTCCATGTCCACCACGAAAGAGACGGATTTCGGCGTGGTCGTCGGTGCGGCCTACGAGATCCCCGACATCGCGCTGCGTGTCGCGCTGACCTATACCTCGGACATCACCCACGACTTCACCGTGCGCGAGAACAACAACCCCTCGCTGCCCTTCTCGACCACCGTGCCGCAGTCGGTCGCGCTCGACTTCCAGTCGGGCGTGGCGCAGGACACGCTGGTCTTCGGCTCCATCCGCTGGCGCGACTGGTCGGAATTCGACATCACGCCCGTGGGCTTCGCCGCGGCGACGAACGGGTCCTCGCTCGTGTCCTATGACAACGACTCCATCACCTACACGCTGGGTGTCGGGCGTCGCTTCAGCGAGCAGTGGTCGGGCGCGCTCTTTGCCGCGCATGAACCGGCGGGCGGCGGCTTCTCGGGCAACCTCGGCCCCACCGACGGCTATACCAGCGTCGGGCTCGGCGCGACCTATACCAGCGGCCAGATCAAGGTGACGGGCGGCGTGACCTATGCCTGGATCGGCGATGCCGTGACGCAGGCCCCCGCGCCCTTCCCGGCCGGCACGACCTTTGGCCGCTTCAACGACAACAGGCTTCTCGGCGTGGGCCTGCGGGTCGGCTACAGCTTCTGATCCCTGCCACCCCAAAGAAAGGCCCCGCCCCCGCGCGGGGCCTTTCCTTTTTCCGCGTGAATTCCCCCGCGCGGGCGGCTATCACGGCGGCGACAGGACGAAGGAAGGCAGGCCATGATCTACGCCTCGGGGGCAGAGTATCGCGCGGCGCGACAGAAGCGGGTGCTGCTGTTCGGCATGTCGGGGCTGGGCAAGACCTACCTCGCCTCCATGCTGCGCGAGGCGGGCGGCTGGTTCCACTACTCGGTCGATTACCGCATCGGCACGCGCTATATGGGCGAATACATCGCCGACAACTTCAAGCGCGAGGCGATGAAGGTCCCGCTCTTGCGCGAGCTTCTGATGACGGACAGCGTCTATATCGCCTCCAACATCACCTTCGACAACCTTGCCCCCTTGTCCACCTATCTGGGCAAGCCGGGCGATCCGGCCCGCGGCGGCGTGGCCTTTGCCGAATACTGCAAGCGTCAGGCCCAGCACCGCGAGGCCGAGATCAGCGCCCTCTCCGACACCCCGCGCTTCATCGAACGCGCGCATGACATCTATGGCTACGACAATTTCGTCTGCGATTCCGGCGGCTCCATCTGCGAGGTGGTGGATGCCACCGATCCCGAGGATCCGGTGATGCGGCTT
>JBEEOG010000202.1:0-3169 GCA_041191745.1 Pseudomonadota bacterium
TCATGCTGGTCAAGAACAAGGGCCGCGATATCGGCATCCTTCGCACCATGGGCCTGACCGAAGGCGCGGTGCTGCGGGTCTTCTTCCTCTGCGGCGCATCGACGGGGCTGGTGGGCACGGCCTGCGGCGTGATCCTCGGCTGTCTCTTTGCCATCTACATCGACCCGATCTTTTCGGCGGTGAACTATCTGGCGGGGGGTGGGGTCTGGGACCCGTCGATCCGCGGCATCTATGCGCTGCCCGCCAAGCTGCAACTGGGCGACGTGCTGTCGGCGGTGGGGCTGTCGCTGTTCCTCTCTTTCGTCGTCACGATCTTTCCCGCCCGCCGCGCCGCGCGCATGAATCCGGTGGAGGCGCTGCGCTATGAGTGATGCCGAACTGGTCCTGTCGGGCATCGCAAAAGCCTATGCCAAGGGCAAACCGTCCGAAGTCACCGTCCTGCGCGGCGCGAGCCTGACCGTCGCGCGCGGAGAGGTCGTGGCCCTCGTCGCGCCCTCGGGCGCGGGGAAATCCACGCTTTTGCACATCGCGGGGCTTCTGGATACCGCCGACAGCGGGCAGGTGATCCTGTCGGGCCGCGACATGGGGGGCCTCTCCGACCGCGCGCGGACCGAGGTGCGCCGCGCCGAGGTGGGCTTCATCTACCAGTTCCACCACCTGCTGCCGGAATTCACCGCGCTGGAAAACATCGTCCTGCCGCAACGCGCCAACGGCATCGCGCGCGCAGAGGCCGAGGCGCGGGCGCGCGACCTGCTTTCGCGCGTGGGGGTCGAGGGCCGCGCGAACCACCGCCCCGCGCAGCTTTCGGGGGGCGAACAGCAGCGCGTGGCCTTCTGCCGCGCGCTGGCCAATGCGCCGAAGCTCCTTCTGGCGGATGAACCGACCGGCAACCTCGACCCCGCGACATCGGATCAGGTCTTTGCCGCGCTGATGGGGATCGTGCGCGACACGGGGCTGTCGGCGTTGATCGCCACCCACAACATGGACCTTGCCGCGCGGATGGACCGCATCGTGCGGCTGGATCAGGGTCGGGTGGTTGCCTGAGGGCGGGCTTCGTGGTTCACTTCCCCTAACGAACAAAACGAGGGGCCCCCGATGCAGACCGCTTTCCGCCAAGCCGCACTTCTTCTTGCCGCGCTGGGCCTTTCGGCCTGCGTGGACCAGCCCGATCCCGTGCCCACGGGGGCCGAGGATTACGCGGCCTTCTGCGCCTCGTGCCACGGGGCGACGGGGGTGGGCGATGGCGAGATGGCCGCCACGCTGGGCAAGCGTCCGGCCGATCTGACGGGGCTTTCCGCGCGCAACGGCGGCACTTTCCCCTCGACCCGCGTGATGGCGCAGATCTGGGGCTATACGGGCGGCAAGGATGGCGAACGGGTGATGCCCGAATTCGCGGCGCTTCTGGATGGCGAACTCGTGCCCCATGACGGCGGCGACGGGATCATGACGCCCACGCCGATCCGGCTGGTGCAGCTGGCCGAATATGTGAAGGGCCTGCAGAAGTAAGTGGCCGTTGCGCCCCGCGCCCGATGGCGCGGTGTGGCACGGATACGGGTGCCCGATGGAGGCCCCCGCGCGCCCCGGACCTGATCCGGGGCCTCGTCCCGAGGTCGCGCTGCAGGTGGGCGCAGAGGTCCCGGGTCAAGCCCGGGACGGGGTCTGGCTCTTCACATCGGCAGGTCCGCCGGCATCAGCCCCGCGATTTCAAGCACCAGCTTGCGGCGCACCGCATCGGCGAAGCGGTCGGCATCGTCGGCCGTCACCAGAAAGGCCCCCGGCCCGCCGATGATCTGTTCGGCATAGATCTCTTCCAGATTGGCGCCCGACCGCTGCGGGCTGTCGGGGCGCAGGATGGGCAGGGCGTTGATCGTGTAGCCCGCCGCCAGCACCTGATCCCGCGCCTCGGCGATGCTCGGCCCCGACCAGTTGTTCGCGCTGTCGCCCGAAAAGTCGATCACGCCGCGCAGGCCCTGGATCTCGTTCCCTTCGATCAGCGCCTTGCCCGCCAGCAGCGCCGCCCCGATGGCATTGCGCCCGAAGGCCTGCCGCGGCGGCACCATCAGCGCGTCCGCAAAGGCCTGCGCGTCCGCCGCCCCGCGGATGATCGTCCAGTCCACCACCACCGCCTGATCGGCCGCCCATTCGACATAGGTCACCGCGATCGTGCCCGTCAGGGTGGAGGCAATCGCATCCAGCACCTGCGGGTGCGTGATCGCCTGCGCGTATCCCTGCCGCTGAAAGAGGATCTCGGAGTCGTCGATGGAGCCCGACGCATCGGCCAGCAGCACGATTTCAAGGTCCACCTCCTGCGCGTGCAGGGGCAGGGCGAGGACAGCGAGGGGGAGGATCGCGCGCCACATGCGGGAAGGGTAGGGCAGGCGGGCGCGCGGGGCGCATCACGATGGGGTGAGGCGACCCGTGCCGTCCATCCGCGTAGGGTGCGCATTCATTGCGCACCGTCCGTGACCCTACCCGTTCAGACCCAGCGCCCGCCGCAGCGCCGCGTTGGCCCGCGTCTGCCAGCCCCGCCCGTCCTTTCGCAGCGCGGCCAGCACATCGGGGTCGAGGTGCAGCGTCACCCGTTCCTTCCGCGCGCCTTCGGGTAGCGGCGGACGGCCCAGCTTGCCGTGCTTTTGCAGGATTTCGACCAGTTCGGGGAAATCCCAGACGGGGCGCAGGCGCGCGAAATCCTCATCCGTCATTTCGGGGCTGTCCGGATCGAGCGCGATGCCACGGTTGATCGCTGCCTCTTCCTCGTCCGAGATCGGTACGAGGGTTACACGTTTCGGCTTGCCCATTTCCGCTGCTCCCGTCTGTTCGCCTTTCGGAGAGATATCAGGCGGATACGTCCGTTCCGCCGCGTAAAGATCACCCTGTGCAAACGCACACCGATATAGCCGACAGCGGCAAACCGCTCCTCGCCATAGGGGTGGCGAAGGTCAGGTTCGACGTCCGCCGACGCCCAATCAAACCCGTCTATGGCCGCGAAGTCCACGCCATGTTTGGCAAGGTTCGCCCGCCGTTTGCCGTCGTCCCAGTCCCACATTTATATGCATACATTAAGTTGCAGGGCAAGGGGGAGTGTGGAACGGGGAGGGTTAACGGGGGGTGAAGGGGTGTGGAATGTGGATGGAGCATGTTCCTCGCCGTGAGGTGTGCAACTACCGCA
>JBEEOG010000203.1:0-3832 GCA_041191745.1 Pseudomonadota bacterium
GCGGCGGCGGCGGCGGGATCGGCGAAATCGGCGATGTTGCAGGGGTTCTCTGCCGTGTTCAGGCAGAGGATCGTGCCGTCTGCGGCGATGATGCTGCCATCCTCGGCCACCGTCTGGGCCATCAAGGGCCAGGGGTTCACCGACCCCAAGGCCACCGAAAGGGCGGTGGTGGAGATCAGAAGACGTCTCATGCGCGAATCCTTTCACAGCAAATGCAGGCACGAAGCCCGAGCGGGCCTGCCACAGATGGCGGGTCCGGTGGCGGAAATGAACAGGCTTTCGCCATGATATGCGATATCAGCGCCTATAACGCGGGGTGGATAGGCGGGTTCCTGCCCTGCCCCCGCCCCTGCGCCCGTGCCGCGCCGTGCCCGTCCCGCAGCAGCGCCCGCCCTAGCCGCCCAGCATCCGCATGAGCCGCGCCTTTTCGCCCCCGTCGCCGGGATCGGACAGCGCCTGTCCCAGCGCGGCCAGCGAGGCGATGGAATGGCTGGCACGGAAGGCATCGACATGGGGCAGCATGGCGCGGATGCCGCCCGCGCGGGGGGCGAAGCCGTCCCAGCGCAAGAGCGGATTGAGCCAGATCAGACGGCGGCAGGACAGGTGCAGCCGCTCCATCTGGCGGGACAGTTCGCCCGTGTCGTCGCGGTCAAGGCCGTCGGTGATCAGAAGCACCACCGCCCCCTGCCCCAGCACGCGGCGCGACCAGTCGCGGTTGAAGCTGTGCAGGCAGGCCCCGATCCGCGTGCCGCCCGACCAGTCCTGCGCCTCGGCCCCCGCAAGCCGAAGCGCCTGATCGACGTCGCGCTGGCGCAGGTGGCGGCTGATGTTCGTGAGCCGCGTGCCGAAGGTGAAGGCATGGACCCGCGCCCAGCCCTGCCCGCGCCGGTTGGCCACCGCATGGATGAAGTGCAGCACCATGCGCGAGTATTGCGACATGGAGCCCGAGATGTCGCAGAGCACGATCAGGTTCGGCCAGCGTGTGGCGGGCGCCTTCATCGCCAGCGCGCCGATGTCGCCCCCCTGCCGGATCGCCGCGCGCAGGGTGCGGCGCAGGTCCACCCGCTGCCCCGTGCCATCGGCCTGCATGCGGCGGGTGACGATGGGCTTCACCGGCAAGGACAGGCGGGCGATCATGCGCTTGGCCTCGGCCATCTCGGCATTGGTCATCAGTTCGAAATCGAGCGTCCTAAGCCGCTCTTCCGCCGACAGCGTGGCGGTGGCGTCGATCTCGACCTCCTCCCCGCCCTCCTGTCGGTCGGTTTCGGGGGCGGGCAGGTCGCGGCCCGCGCCATCCAGAAGCGCCTCGGCCGCGCGGCGTTCGGCGGCATCGGCGGCGCGGTCCTCCTGCGCCCCGCGCACGGCGGGAAGCATCAGCGACATCATGTGTTCGAGGTAGCGCGGATCGCGCCAGTAAAGCCGGAACACCTGCGCGAAGACGGCCCGTTCCTCGGGGCGGCTGACGAGGCAGGCATGCAGCGTCCAGTAGAAATCGGCGCGTTCGGAAAAGCCCGCGGCTTCCACCGCGCGGATGGCGTCGATCACGCGGCCCGGCCCGATGGGCAGCCCCGCCTTGCGCAGCGCGCGGGCGAAATGCGCGATGTTCTGGGCAAGCTTGCCGTCTTCGGGAATGTCGAGCGCGGGGTATTGCATCGGGGCGCGTTCCGCTTGTTGCAGGCCGCGGGGGGTTTCACACCCCCCGCACCCCCCGTGGGATATTTGGACGAAGAGGAAGGGGACGAGCGTCAGGCAAGGACAAGACCCTTTCTGACCTCGTCGAGCAGTTTCTTGGCTTCCGACCCCTGCACCTTCTGGATGTCGTCCTGGTATTTCAGGATCGCGCCCAGCGTATCGGCGATCACCTCGGGCGACAGGTTCAGGACATCGAGCGCGAGCAGGCACTTCGCCCAGTCGATGGTTTCGGCAACCCCGGGGCGCTTGAACAGGTCCTCGCGCCGCAGGCGCTGGACGAAGGCCACCACCTCGCGGCTGAGCGCCTCCTGCGCCTCGGGGGCGCGGGATTTCAGGATGGCCAGCTCGCGGTCGAAATCGGGGAAATCGACCCAGTGATAGAGGCAGCGGCGCTTGAGCGCGTCATGCACCTCGCGCGTGCGGTTGGAGGTGAGGATGACGATGGGCGGTTCGGGCGCGCGGACGGTGCCGAGTTCGGGGATCGTGACCTGGAAGTCCGAAAGCGCCTCGAGCAGGAAGGCCTCGAAGGGTTCGTCGGTGCGGTCCAGCTCGTCGATCAGCAGCACCGGCGCGCCGCCGGGTTGCGGGCGCATCGCCTGCAAGAGCGGGCGTTCGATCAGGTAGTCCTCGGTGAAGAGCTCGGCCTTCAGCGCGTCGCGGTCCGCCCCGCCGCCCGCTTCGGCCGTGCGGATGGCGATCATCTGGGCGGCGAAGTTCCATTCGCAGACGGCGGAGGCGGCATCCAGCCCCTCGTAGCATTGCAGGCGGATCAGGCGGCGGCCGAGGGCCGCGGCGAGGGTCTTGGCGATCTCGGTCTTGCCCACCCCTGCCTCGCCTTCCAGAAAGAGCGGGCGGTTCAGGCGCAGCGAGAGGAAGACCACGGTCGCAAGCGCCCGGCTTGCGACATAGCCCTGCGCGGCGAGCATCGCTTCGACGGCATCGATCGAGGCGGGCGGGCTTGTGGTCATGCGGCTCTCCATCCTGAACGCGCGGGGGCGGATGGTGCAGGGTTGCCCCCCTGCCCCCGCAGGGTCAATGCCCCGCGCGCGCGGTTGCGACCTTTGGACAGGGTGGGGGTGCAGGGAGACGGCCGGGGGACGGCGCGGTTTGCAGCCCTGCCGAAGGGTGCTATCCATGCCGCGAACGGGTGCGGAACGGTGCAGGGCGGGTGACGGGCGGGCGATGGGCGAGCGGTATCTGGCAATCCTGACCCTGCGGAACGAAGGCTCTTTCCTTCTGGAATGGGTCGCCCATGCCCGCGCGCTGGGCTTCACCGACATCATCGCCTGTTCCAACGATTGCGCGGATGGCAGCGATGCCATGCTGGACCGTCTGGCCGCGATGGGCTGGCTCGTGCACCTGCCCAATCCCGGCCCGCACGAGAAGGGCGCGCATTTCGGTGCCTTGAAGCTGGCGGAGCGGCACCCGCTGCACCGCGCCTGCGACTGGGCGATGGTCTTCGACATCGACGAGTTTCCGGTGATCCATGCGGGCGGGCACCGCCTGCCCGACCTGACCGCCGCCCTGCCCGATGCCGATGCCATCGCGCTGGCATGGCGGATGTTCGGCAATGCGGGCGTGGTCGATCTGGCCGACCGCCCCGTGACCGGGACCTTCACCCGCGCGGCCCCCGATGTGCTGCACTGGCCGTGGCGGGCGCAGATGTTCAAGACGCTCTACCGCCCTGCCCGCTTTCCGAAACCCGGCATCCACCGTCCGCGCGGGCAGGATGACGGGCAGCGCTGGTACGATGGCGCGGGGCGGCGGCTGGAGGGCGGGCCGCAGCGCATCTTCCTGCCCCTCGGTCAGGTCAACACGACGCTGGCGCAGATCAACCATTACGCGCTGGGGTCGATGGAGGGCTATCTGGTCAAGTGCGACCGCGGCCGCGCCAACCGCGATGCGGCGGGCTTCGACCTTGGCTACTGGGTGGAGCGGAATTTCAACCAGATCGAGGACCGCTCGATCCAAGCGCTGGACAGCGCCGCGATCCGTGCCGAACTCATGGCCGATCCGGTTCTGGGCGCCTTGCATATCCGCGCCTTCGACTGGCGACGGACCCGCTTTCAGGAACTTATGCGCGAGGAACACTGGCGCGCGCTCTTCGGCCGCCTGCTGCTGACCCCCCCGACACGGGCGC
>JBEEOG010000204.1:0-10196 GCA_041191745.1 Pseudomonadota bacterium
ATGGGGCAGCCACAACAGCGAAGCCGAAGGCCACGCGCAGGCCGACATGGCGGTGGATCGCGGCGTCACCTTCTGGGACACGGCCGAGATGTATCCCGTGGCCCCCGTCCGCGCCGAAACCGTGGGCCGGACCGAAGAGATCATCGGCACCTGGCTTGCCGCGCGGGGCGGGCGCGACCGTCTGGTGATCGCGACCAAGGTGACGGGCAAGGGCGCGATCGTGCGCCCCGGCCAGCCGATCACCGGCGCCATGGTCCGGCAGGCGGTCGAGGCCTCGCTGAAGCGGCTGCAGACGGATTACATCGACCTCTACCAGCTGCACTGGCCCAATCGCGGCAGCTACCATTTCCGGCAGGTCTGGACCTATGACCCGCGCGGGCGCGGCACGGCAGAGGAGGTGGAGGCGCATATGGCCGATGTGCTGGAGACCTGCGCCGCGCTGGTGGCCGAGGGCAAGATCCGCCAGATCGGCCTGTCGAACGAAACCGTCTGGGGGGCCGCGCGCTGGCTGGAGCTGTCGCGCCGTCTGGGCCTGCCGCGCATGGCCACGGTGCAGAACGAGTATTCCCTGCTCTGCCGCCAGTTCGACAGCGACTGGGCCGAGCTTGCGGTGATGGAGGAGATGCCGCTTCTGGCCTTCTCGCCGCTCGCCGCGGGGCTTTTGTCGGGGAAATATGCGGGCGATGTGACGCCCGAACGCACGCGGCGCAGCCATGTGCCCGATTTGGGCGGGCGCATCACGCCGCAGGTCTTTCCTGCCGTCGCGGCCTATCTGGGCGTGGCCGCGCGGCATGGCCTCGACCCCTGCCAGATGGCGATCGCCTTCTGCCTGCGCCGTCCCTTCCCCTGCATCCCGATCATCGGGGCGACGACGCTGGACCAGCTTGCCACCGATATCGGCGCGGCGGATGTCATCCTGACCGATGAGGTGCTGGACGAGATCGCCGCCGTCCACCGCGACCATCCGCAGCCCTACTAGGCCCGCGCGACGCGGCTTGCGACGGGGCTTGAGACTGGGCTTGCGAAGGGGCTTGCGGACTGCGGGGCCTTCGGGCCATCTGGGCGCGACCGAAGGACCGGACCCCGTCGATGCGCCTGCTGATCCCGCTTGCCCTTGCCGCGCTTCTGGCGGCCTGCCTGCCCTTCGGCGGGCGGGACGACGCGCCCGCGCACACGGGTGGCATGACCCCCAGCCCGCTTGCGGCGGAAGCGGTCCGCGTGACCAGCCTCGATGCGCCCGCTACCACCCCCGCCGCATCGGCAGGGGCGACAGCGCGCCCCTCAGCGACGCCTTCTGCGACCCCTGCAGTGACCGCCCCGCAGCCGCGCCCCGATGCCACCGCTGCGGCGGAAGGCGCGTCCGACCCGCAAGCCACGGCGACACCGGCAGCGGCGGCGGATGCCCCCGCCGCTACGCCCCAAGACGCCCCGCCCCCCGCGCCGAAATCCGCCGCGCAACTGGCCTGCGAAGGCGATGGCGGCACCTGGGCACGGGCGGGCGGCAGCGTTGCCATGACCTGCTTCCGCCCCACCCGCGACGGGGGCCAGTCCTGCCGCCGCGAAAGCGACTGCTCGACCCTCTGCCTCGCGCGGTCGCGCTCATGCGCGCCGCTGACCCCCCTTTTCGGCTGCCACGAGGTCCTGCAGGACAATGGCAGCGCGGTGACGCTGTGCCTCGACTGATCCTGACCGGCGCGCTTCTGGCGGCCCTTGTGACCCTAGCCGCCTGCGCGCCGAAGCCCCCCGCGGGCGGGGGCAGCTTCCGGCAGGCGGGGGCCGACATCTGGTCGAACGCCGTGACCGCGCCCGCGGCGCTGGCGGGCACATGGCGGCAGGTCGCCACCTTTGCCGATGCCGAAGGCGCCGGTTGCGCGCCCGGTTTCGTGACCTTCACCCCCGCGGGGTCCGCGCTGGGGGCCGAAGGGCGGCTTTGCCTGAACGGGCGGCAGGCGGCCTTCCGCGGTCCGCTCGTGCCGACGGGGCCCGGCCGCCTGCGGCCTGCGGGGCAGGTGCAGGTGCCGCTCGGTCAGGACTGGTGGCTTCTGTGGATCGATGTCGATGTGCGAACCGTGGTGGTCGGCACGCCCTCGGGCGATTTCGGCTTCATCCTGAACCGCGACGCGCGCCTGCCTGCCGACCGCGCCACGGCGGCGCGCGAGATCCTCGACTGGAACGGCTATGACACCGCCCGCCTGCGCGGGTTCTGATCACATCCGGTCGCGCAGCCCTTGCAGATAGGCGGGCACCTCGCGCGCGCCGAAGGCGGCTTCCTTCACCAGCCAGTCGACATGCTGGCTGATCTGGGCCACCCGCGCGCTGTCGCGGAAGGCAAGGTAGTGCCGCCCCAGATAGACCACGGCAAGGATGGGGCCGAAGACGGTGACGGGGGCGGAAAACACCCGCCGCGCATCGAAGAGATAGAGCCGGAGCGAGGGGTAAAGCTGCTCGGCCAGCGCGATCAGGCGATCCATCTGGTCGCGCCGCGTGGCTAGGGGCAGCCCCTCGTAATAGCCCGTCCCGCCGGCAAAGGCCGCGATTTCGTGCAGGGGCAGGGCGATCTCGTAATCCGACCGCGCGCCGCGCATCCAGGACAGGCGGTCCTCGAACGCCCCCAGCGCTTGTTCGGCGGTGCGGCCAAGCTGCGGGCGGTATTCCCATTCCACCATCGCGCGGGTTTTGAGCATGTCGGGCAGGGTGGCGGGGACATGGCGGATCTTGTAGCCCGCCGCTTCCCTGTGCCAGCCGAAGATCGTCTCGTCGATCAGGGCGCGGGGCGCTTCGGCCACGGTCAGGGACGTGGCCAGCAGGTCCGCGATCGGTTCGGGCCGCCCCGACAGGCCCAGAAGCCAGTCCGCGCTGGTGCCAAGCGCCGCCGCGCAATCGGCGGCAAGCTGGGCATTGGGCAGCCGCGTGCCCCCCGCTAGAAGCTGCGAGATGGTGGACCGGTCCGCCCCCGTGGCCCGCGCCAGCGCCGCCTGCGACAGGCCGCGCTGGGCCATCGCCTCGGCCAGACGCTGGCGGAAGAGGTCGGCCCTGTCGCGCTTGTCCATCCTGTGCCCCATTTGATGATTTTTCGAAACATCCGTGACATTATGATGCGTATTCCCGTAATTCCAAGCGCGTCGAAGCGGTGCTATCGGTCACGAAATCGAACCGAGGCACATCTTGCGATCCGAACATCCTGCCGTCGAATGGCCCACCCTGCTGCTTCTGGGGGCGACCTATGCGCTCTGGGCGCTGGGCACCACGTGGATCTATGGCGCGTCACCCGCGCTCGGCATCGTGCTGACGGGGATTGCCATCGCGCAATACTCCTCTCTCCAGCACGAGTTGCTGCACGGCCATCCCTTCCGGTCCGCCCGCCTGAACGCGGTGCTGGGAACGGCGGCGCTGACGCTGACGGTGCCCTTCGGTCGGTTCCGCGACACGCATCTGGCGCATCACCACGACCCGGTCCTGACCGACCCCTATGACGATCCGGAGTCGAACTACCTCGACCCCGTGGTCTGGGCGCGGCTGCCCGCGTGGCTGAAACTGGTCTTCCGCGTGAACAACACGCTGTTCGGGCGGATCACGCTGGGCCCCGTCTTCGGCAACATCCTGTGGCTGGTGACCGAGGCGCGGCTGATCCGGCAGAATGCTGCGGGCGTGCGGCGCGACTGGGGGCTGCATCTCTTCGGCCTTGTGCCGGTCGTGGCATGGCTCTGGGTCGCGGCGATGCCGTGGTGGGGCTATCTCTGCGCGGCATGGATCGGGCACGGGCTTTTGAAGATCCGCACCTATCTGGAACACCGCGCGCATGAAGCCGCCCGCGCCCGCACGGTGATCATCGAGGATCGCGGCCCGCTGGCGCTTCTGTTCCTGAACAACAACCTGCATGTCGTCCATCACATGCACCCCGCCGTGCCGTGGTATCGCCTGCCCGCGATGTATCGCGACAATGCCGACCACTACCGCCGCCGGAACGACCATTACGTCTATCGCAGCTATGCCGAGATCTTCCGCCGCTACCTGTTCAAGGCGAAAGACCCCGTCCCCCATCCGCTGATGGCCGGAAACGAGGCGCCCGCGCCCGCAGAGCCGCCCGCCCATCCGGCGTGACATCCCTGCGGGGCCGTTCCGCCCCGACCTGTCAGACCAGACGGCGAAAGGCGGGGCGCGGGCCGGAATTGTCGAAGAAGGGCACGCCCTGATCGGGATGGCCCGCGACCAGCGCCGCGACCTCGGCCAGCACCACCTCGGTCACGAAGGGCAGGTCCAGCGCACGCGCCGCCCCCGTGCCGATCCAGTGCAGATGCGACAGCTCGTCCGAGGCGGCCGAGAAATCCTCGGCATCGCCCGCGATGCGCGCCGCGGGCACAAGGAAGAAGCGCGCGTCGAAGCGGCGGCTGCGGCCGGGCGGCGTGATGGCGCGGAAGACGAAGCGCAGCGCCGCCTCGGGCGCGGCGAGGGTCAGCCCCGTCTCCTCGGCCAGTTCGCGCAGGGCGCAGGCGGCAAGCGTTCCCGCCGCCGGTGCATCGGGCAGGACGGACTGGCCCAGACGCGCGGCACAAAGCGGGGCCAGCGCATGGGGCGCGGGCGACAGCGCGTCGCAGGCATCCACCCCGCCACCGGGAAAGACGTATTTCGACGGCATGAACGCCGCCCCCGCACCGCGCTGGCCCATCAGCACCTCGGGGCCGTCGGACCCTGCGCGCCACAGGATCACGGTCGCGGCGGGGCGGATCGCTTCGCTCACCTCGGGCGCGCCCCGAAGCCATGCATCCGCTTGGCCCATTGCAGCGCCACCATCGCGCCCTTCAGCCTTGGCAGAAGCCACAGGCACAGCGCCACCGCGCCCACCGAAAAGACGGTCGAGGCGACCAGCGGATCGGGACGCCACGCGTTGAAGACGTAAAGCATGACCGGCGCCATCAGGTGGCCCACGATCAGGATCGTCAGATAGGCCGGGCCGTCATCGGCGCGCTGGTGGTGCAGCGCCTCGCCGCAGACGGGGCAGCTGTCGCGCACCGCCAGATAGCCGCGCAGCATCGGCCCCGCGCCGCAATTCGGGCAACGCCGCCGCCAGCCGCGCAGGAGGGCGGGCTTCAACGGACGCTCGCCCGCATCGTCGGTCAGGGCGGCAGCGGGAATGTGGTTTCCGTCGGGCATGGTGCCTTTTCGCTTCAAGCTCGGTCTGTGTTCGGAACGGGCAAGGGCGCGCGGACACCCGTCACCTGCGCCTTGTCGGGCAACCCTAGGCCAGCCGTCGGGGGAAGTTGAAGGGGACAGAACGCCACAGATGCAGATTTCCGCAAGGCCCGCGACGGAAGGCCCCTCATGGCGCGTTTCTCCCTCATCGACAGGCGGGACGGTCCCGCCGGACAGAAGCGGAGACGACGGATGATGAAGGCATTGGCAATCGGCGGTCTGGTGCTTGCGGCGGTGATGGGGGCAACCCTCTCGGCCCCCGTTCTGGCGCAGGAGGCGCCCGCCCCCGAAGCGGCCGCCCCGATGTCCGACGACGCGGCGGGCATGGGCATGGGCATGGGGGGCCGCATGGCAGGCTTCGACTTCGCGGCGGTGGATGCCGACAAGGATGGCAAGGTGACCGAGGCCGAGTTGCAGGCATGGCGTCAGGCGCGGGCAGCCGCGGTCGATACCGATGGCGACGGCAAGCTGTCGGTGGACGAGCTTTCCGCCGCGCAGATGGCCGCGATGACCGCCCGCGCGCAAACGATGGCGGCCGAGATGGTGGCCCGCCGTGACAGCGATGGCGACGGGCTTCTCTCGGCGGCCGAGATGGCCGTCCGCCCGATGCCCGCGCGGCTGTTCGACCGCGCCGACACCGATGGCGACGGCGCCCTGACCGAGGCCGAGCTGCAGGCGATGCGCGACCGCATGGCCGAAGGCCCGCGCGGCGGCAAGGGCCGTCACGGACATGGTGGCGGACATGGCGGCGGCCATGGCGGCGGTCACGGGGGCGGCTGGTTCGACTGGAACTGACGGCCAGTCCCGCGCGGCGCGCTGCGCCGCGCGGGATTTGCCTGACGGATGCGGACGGGTTAAGCCAAGGGACAGGATGGAGATGCCCCGCGATACGGTCGCCGAAGCCGAGGCACTGGTGACGGACGAGGATCTGCTTGCGGCCTATGCCGCGGGCGATCCCGCCGCCGCACGCGCCCTGACGCTGCGGCTGACCCCGCGCGTGCTGGGCTATGCCGCCCGCCTTCTGTCCGACCGCGCCGAGGCCGAGGATGTCGCGCAGGAGGCGATGCTGCGCCTCTGGCGGATGGCGCCGGGCTGGCGGCGGGGCGAGGCGCAGGTCAGCACATGGCTCTACCGCGTGGTCACGAACCTCTGCACCGACCGCCAGCGCCGCCGCACCGTCCGCGCGGCCCTGCCGCTGGACGAGGCGCCCGAACAGGCCGCCGCGGGGCGCGGCGTCGTGGCGGGGATGATCGAGGCCGACCGCATGGCCGCCTTGCAGGCCGCGCTGGACAGCCTGCCCGAACGGCAGCGGCAGGCGGTCGTGCTGCGCCATATCGAGGGGTTGTCGAACCCCGAGATCGCGGCCGTGATGGAGATCGGGGTCGAGGCCGTGGAAAGCCTGACCGCGCGCGGCAAGCGGGCCCTGGCCGCGGCCCTGTCGGGCCAGCGTGCCGCGCTCGGATATGAAGACGAGGACTGAGGCGATGAAGCAAGAGGATCTGGACAGCCTGTTCACCGCGGCCCGCGCCGCGCCGCCCGCGCCATCCGATGCGCTGATGGCGCGGGTGATGGCCGATGCGCTGGCCCAGCAGCCCGCGCGGCCGCGCCCCGCGATGCCGCAGGCCCCCGCGCCGCGGCAGGGGCGGGGGTCGCTGTGGGGATCGCTCTGGGGCGCGCTGACGGGGCTGTTCGGCGGGGCAGGGGCCGTGGCGGGCATGGGCGGGGCCGCCGTGGCGGGTCTCTTCATCGGGCTGGCGCAGCCCGCGCTTCTGGTGTCCCTGTCTGATGCCTATCTTGGCGGCACGCTGGACAGCGTGGCGCTGATCCCGTCGGTGGACGCGCTTTTTGCAGGGGTGACGCAATGACAGACCTTCCTCCGCCCGTGCCGCCCGAGCCGAAAACCGCCCCCACCCCCGTGCGGGGCGGCAAGGGGGTGCGGATCGCGCTTGCGGTGTCTGTCGCGCTGAACCTTGCCTTCGTGGGCATGGCGGCGGGGCTGGCGCTGCGCGGCGGCCCGCATGAGCGGATGGTGCGCGACCTCGACTTCGGGCCCTACGGCGAGGCGTTCAGCCGCGAGGACCGCAAGGCGCTGCGCGACGGCTTTTTCGCACGGTCGGGCAACCTGCGCGACATGCGCGACGAGATGCGCTCGGACATGGTGGCGCTGCTGGCCGTCCTCAGGGCCGAACCGCTGGACCGTGCGGCGCTGCAGGGCCTGCTCGACCGCCAGAACGCCCGCCTGTCCGAGCGGCTGGAACTGGGCCGGACGCTGGTTGCCGAACGCATCGCCGCGATGGGGCCCGCGGATCGGGCGGCCTTTGCCGACCGGCTGGAAAAGGCGCTGCGCCACGGCGGGCGGCGGGGCGACTGATCGTCCCCAAACACGCCACCGCCTCAGGCGCTGCGTTCCACCGTCACGCGGTTGCGACCGCCCGATTTCGACCGCATCAGCGCGGCATCGGCGCGGTCGATCATGTCCTCGGGCACCTCGCGCCCGTCGCCCAGCGCCAGCCCGACCGAGACGGTGATCGGCACGGGCGGCAAGCCCTCCAGCGGGAAAAGCCGCGCATTCACCGCATGGCACAGCCGTTCGGCCAGATCGCGCGCCGTCCCCGCCGTCAGGCCCGCGACGGCGATCAGGAATTCCTCGCCCCCCCAGCGGGCGATCAGCGCATCGGGCGCGGCGCAGGTCAGACGGCGGGCCACCTCGCGCAGGACGGCATCGCCCGCGGCATGGCCCCAGCCGTCATTCACCTCTTTGAACCGGTCGAGGTCGAGCAGCATCACCCCCAGCGCGGTGCCCTGCCGCCGCGCCTCGGCCGCCATGGCATGCAGGCGGGGCAGCGCGTAGCGGCGGTTCCACAGCGTGGTCAGCGGGTCGATATCGGCCAGTCGCGCCCTGTCGCGCAGCCCTTCGCGCAGCCGCGCCGCCGCGCGACGGCGGGCAAGCACCCCCTGCAGGCGCGCCGCGACCTCGGCCACGGGCATGGCCGCCGACAGGACGTCATCCGCCCCCAGATCGAAGGCCGCCGCCGCCAGTTCGGGCCGCGCCGCGCCTTCGGTCCACAGGCAGATGCCCGCATGCCGCGTTTCCGACCGGCTCCGCAGATCGGACAGAAGCGCAAGCCCCCCGCCCGCGCCGCCGCCTTCGGCATCGACGACGAAGACTTCGGCCGAGGGGTGGCCCGCGGGGCCGTTCTCGGCCAGCGCGGCCTCGCGCGTCAGGGGAAAGACCAGATCGCGGCTTTCGGCGGCCAGCGCGCGGCGCAGCGCCAGCGCGCGTTCCGCGCGCGGCATCACCAGCGCCATCCGCCCCGGGGGCGTGAAATCCGCCGCCTCCTCGGCCAGATGGGCGACGCGCCCCGCCTCTTCGCGCCATTCCTCGGTCAGGCGCAGCACGTTGCGGATGCGCGCCATCAGAAGCAGGTCATCCACGGGCTTTTGCAGGAAATCCTCGGCCCCCGCCGCCAGCACGGCCAGACGGTCCTCGGGCAGGGGCGAGGCCGAGATCACGATCACCGGAATGTGCCGCGTGCGCGGATCGGCGCGCAGGTGGGCGATCACCTCGCCCCCCGTCATGTCGGGCAGGCCGTAATCGAGCAGGATCAGATGCGGCACGACCCGCCGCGCCTCGGCCAGGCACGAGGCCCCGTCGGCGGCCAGCACCGTCTGGTGGAAGGCCTGCGCGAGCTTGGCCTTCAGGACCACGCGATTGGTGGCGATGTCATCGACGACGAGGATCACGCCCGTCATGGCTGCTTTCCAAACCGTTACCAGCAGTTCCGCTTATGCGGCGGAGTGGTTAAGAAAACATTGCCGAAGCATTTACAAAGCGGGCCATCCGCCTGCGGAAGGGGGCATATGCGGCAGGACATGGCCGAAACGACCGCGCTGCAGGCGCTGGGCTGGCTTGCGGGCAATGACGATCTGTTTCCGCTTTTCCTCGGCGCGACGGGGGCTTCGGCGGGGGATGTCGCCGCCCGCGCGGGGGATGCGGACTTCCTCGGCGCGGTGCTGGATTTCCTGCTGATGGACGATGCGTGGGTCATGGCCTTCTGCGACGCGGCGGGGATCGCCTATACCCAGCCGATGGCCGCCCGCGCCGCCCTGCCGGGGGGCGGGCAGGTCAACTGGACCTGAGCCTTGCAAAGCGCCCGCCCGCGCCCCACTGTCGGCAGCGGGGACGCAAGCGGGGGACGGGCCGGCATGATCGACGCCATCATTTTCGACAAGGACGGCACGCTGTTCGATTTCCGCGCCAGCTGGGGCGCGTGGGCCGCGTCGCTTCTGGCGGAACTCGCCGCCGAAGGGCATGATCCCGCGACCCTGGGCCGCGCCATCGGCTTCGATCCCCTGACGCGCGCCTTCCGCCCCGACAGCCCCGTGATCGCGGGCACGCCCGACGACATCGCCGAGGCGCTTCTGCCCGCGCTGCCCGAAGGCGATGGCCCGGCCCTCGTCGCGCGGATCAACCGTCTGGCGGCCGAGGCGCCGATGGTCCCCGCCACCGACCTTGCCGCCGTTCTGGGCGCGCTCAGGGCGCGGGGGATGCGGCTGGGGGTGGCCACGAACGATGCCGAGGCGCCCGCGCACCGCCATCTGGAACGGGCGGGGGTGCATCCCCTGTTCGATTTCATCGCGGGATTCGATTCGGGCTATGGCCCGAAACCCGCGCCCGGCCAGCTTCTGGCCTTTGCCGCGCGCTTCGGCCTGTCGCCCGACCGCGTGGTCATGGTGGGCGACAGCCTGCACGATCTGCATGCGGGGCGCGCGGCGGGGATGCGGGTCGTGGCGGTGCTGACGGGCATCGCCACCGCCGATGTGCTGGCCCCCCATGCCGATGCGGTGATGGCCGACATTTCCGGCCTCGGCGCGTGGATCGATGCGCTGGTCGCGGCCTGAGTGCTGAAAACGACGCTTTTGCGTCGCGCGCAAAGTGTCCCTTCGCACGGGCTTTCGTCCATCTTGGCCCAAAGGGGCCGGACTGCGCCCCACGACCGGAGGGA
>JBEEOG010000205.1:0-3663 GCA_041191745.1 Pseudomonadota bacterium
GATCCTGCTGCACCCCTTCATGCCCTTCATCACCGAAGAGCTTTGGGCCACCACCGGCAGCCGCAAGGGGATGCTGGTGCATCAGGACTGGCCGACCCTCGGCACCGATCTGATCGACCAAGGGTCCGACCGCGAGATGACATGGGTCACCGGCCTGATCGACGACATCCGCTCCGCCCGCGCGCAGATGCATGTGCCGGTGGGGCTGAAGATCGACCTTGTCGCCACCGAATTCGGGGCGGATGCCCGTCAGGCCTGGGCGAACAACGAGACGCTGATCAAGCGCCTCGCCCGTGTCGAGTCCCTGACCGAGGCGGCAACCGCCCCCAAAGGCTCCATCGCCGTGGCGGCTGAGGGCGCGGCCTTCGCCATCCCGCTCGACGGTATCATCGACATCGCTGAAGAACGCGCCCGCCTGCAAAAGGCTTTCGACAAGCTGGGCAAGGAAATCGGCGGTCTGAAAGGCCGTCTCAACAACCCCGCCTTCGTCGCCTCCGCGCCCGAAGAGGTGGTGGATGAGGCCAAGGCCAACCTTGAGGCGCGCGAAGAGGAAGCCGCCAAGATCAAGGCCGCCCTCGACCGTCTGGCCGAATTGGCCTGATCACCTTGGAAGAATACCCAAAACAGGGGGGCGAGCAGCCCCCCTTTTCTTTTGCCCATCGCAGGCGCAGACTTCCCCGCAAGGAGCGCGCATCATGTCCTGGCTCAGCCGCCTCGCCGAACGGCAAATCCTGAAAACGCAACTCAAGGGCGGCCTGCAAGGGTTGCAAGGCGAGGGCAAGCCCCTGCCGGACCGCCCCGGTGACGCCTTCATCAGCGCGGGCGATGCGGCGGGGTTCCGGATCATGGCGCAGGCCGGTGTCCTGCCCGAAGAGATCACGCTGAAAAAGCAGGTCGCCGAACAGATGGCGCATCTCGCCACCCTGACCGATCCGGATGACCGCAAGGCCGCGATGGCCAAACTGGCCGATCTGCAGATGCGGCAGGCCATGGCCGAAGAGGCCCGCCGCCGTTTTCTGCGCGATTAGCCTTCCCGCCCCGACAGCGCGCATGAAAAAGGGCGGCCCCTGCGGACCGCCCCCTGTTCCGATGTGACCGGATCAGCGCTGCTTGATGTCGACGTAGTCCCGCTTCGTCGCACCGATATAAAGCTGGCGCGGACGGCCGATCTTCTGGTTCTTCTCGCCGATCATCTCTTTCCACTGCGAAATCCAGCCCACGGTGCGCGAGATCGCGAAGATCGGGGTGAACATCGAGGTGGGGAAGCCCATCGCTTCAAGGATGATGCCCGAATAGAAGTCGACGTTCGGGTAAAGCTTCTTCGAGATGAAGTAATCATCCGACAGGGCGATCCGCTCCAGCTCTTTCGCCACTTGCAAGAGCGGGTTGTTGTGCACGCCCAGAAGTTCCAGCACCTCGTCGGCGCTTTCCTTCATCACGGTCGCGCGCGGGTCGAAGTTCTTGTAGACGCGGTGGCCAAAGCCCATCAGGCGGAAGCCCGAATTCTTGTCCTTGGCCTTGGCCACGTATTCCGGAATGCGGTCCACGGTGCCGATTTCCTTGAGCATCTCAAGGCAGGCCTGGTTCGCGCCGCCATGGGCCGGACCCCAGAGACAGGCGATCCCCGCCGCGATGCAGGCAAAGGGGTTGGCCCCCGACGATCCCGCCAGACGCACGGTGGAGGTGGAGGCGTTCTGTTCATGATCCGCGTGCAGCATCATGATCCGGTCCATCGCCTTTTCGAGGATCGGATTGACCACATAATCCTCGGCCGGGACGGCAAAGCACATGTGCAGGAAGTTGCCCGCATAGGACAGCGCGTTCTTGGGGTAAACGAAGGGCTGGCCCACCGAATACTTGTAGGCCATCGCGGCGATGGTCGGCAGTTTGGCGACCATGCGGATCGCGGCTACTTCGCGCTGCCACGGATCATTGATGTCCAGCGAGTCGTGGTAGAAGGCCGACATCGCGCCGACCACACCCACCATCGTGGCCATCGGGTGGCTGTCCCGGCGGAAGCCACGGAAGAAGTTGTGCATCTGTTCATGCACCATCGTGTGACGGGTCACACGGCTGGTGAAATCGGCCAGTTGCGCCGCCGTCGGCAGTTCGCCGTAGAGAAGCAGGTAGCAGACTTCCAGATAGCTGGACTGCTTGGCCAGCTGGTCGATCGGGTAGCCGCGATGCAACAGCTCGCCCGCGTCGCCGTCGATATAGGTGATCGCGCTTTCGCAGGCCGCGGTCGAGGTGAAGCCCGGGTCAAAGGTGAAGACATCCGCCTCGCCATAAAGCTTGCGGATGTCCAGGACGTCGGGACCGACGGTCGGGGAAAGGACGGGCAGGTCATAGGACTTGCCGTCCAGGGTCAGCGTCGCGGATCTTTTGCTATCGGCCATCTCTCAACGTCCCTTTTTCGTGCCGCCCTCTGGCAGCGAGGGACCGGCGGAAGTTCATCAGCAAGGCCGAAGGCGGGGGCGGGCGCTGTCAGCCCGCGGCATCCTCCAGCCGCGCAATCGTTTCGTCCCGACCGATGATAAGCATCATGTCGTAAACGCTTGGTGTCGCGCTCCGCCCGGCAAGGGCGGCGCGCAGCGGTGCGGCCAGTTTGCCGAATCCGATGCCGTGGGCCTCGGCTGTTTGGGTCAGGATCGGCTCCAGACCTTCCTTGGTCCAGCTAACAGTTTGCAGGCGCGGCGTCAACGATTTCAGTATACCACGGGATACCGTATCGAGGGATTTGCCACTCGCCTCATCCGCGACGACGGGGCGCGAAACCAAGGCGAAATGAGCCTTTTCAAGCAGTTCCGGAAAGGTTTTCGCCCGGTCCTTCACGCAGTAAAGCGACCGTGACAGCAGGTCGCGCTGGCTGTCGGTCAGGGCAGGGCGGTCGGCGGCGGTCAGATACGCCTCCAATTCATGCAGCAGCGCGGCATCTTCGGTGATGGCGATGTGCTGACCGCAGAGATTCTCAAGCTTCTTGAAATCGAGTCGCGCAGGGCTGCGCCCGATTCCCGACAGGTCGAACCACTCCATCGCCTGCGCGCTGGTGAAGAACTCGGCATCGCCATGCGCCCAGCCCAGACGGGTCAGGTAGTTGCGCATCCCCGCCGCCGGATAGCCCTGCGCCTGATAATCGCCCACCGCCGTCGCGCCGTGGCGTTTCGACAGTTTCTTGCCATCCGGCCCGTGGATCAGCGGGATGTGCGCCCAGACCGGGATGTCCCAGCCCATGGCGTCATAGACCATCTGTTGGCGCGCGGCGTTGTTCAGGTGATCATCGCCCCGGATCACATGGGTCACGCCCATGTCATGGTCATCGACCACCACGGCGAGCATATAGGTCGGTGTCCCGTCCGAGCGCAGGACGATCATGTCATCCAGCGTCTCGTTCTTGATCACCACGCGGCCTTGCACCTGATCGTCGATCACCGTCTCGCCCGTCCGCGGGGCCTTCATGCGGATGGCATAGGGCGCGTCGGGGTGGGTCGCGGGGTCCGCATCGCGCCACGGCGATTGGAACACGGCATAGCTGACGCCCGCCGCCTCTTGCGCGGCGCGGAAGGCGGCGATTTCCTCGGCCGTGGAGAAGCACTTATAGGCCGTGCCGCGTGCCAGCATCTGATGCGCGACCTCGGCATGGCGGTCCTTGCGTTCGAACTGGCT
>JBEEOG010000206.1:0-3522 GCA_041191745.1 Pseudomonadota bacterium
CCGCCGGCGATTTCCACATCGACCCTTGGCGCCCCGTCGCGCGGGCGCTGATCACGCATGGCCATTCCGACCATGCCCGCTGGGGCCACGGCGCATATCTCGCCACCGATCAAGCCCTGCCCGTGATCCGCCACCGTCTGGGCGACATCGCCGCCTCCGGCATCGCCTATGGCGAGGTGCGGCGCATCGGCGACGTGACCGTCAGCTTCCACCCCGCCGGACATGTGCCCGGTTCGGCGCAGATCCGGGTCGAGAGGGGCGGAGAGGTCTGGGTCGTCTCGGGCGATTACAAGGTGGAACCCGACGGTCTGGCCGAGGCGTTCGAGCCCGTCCCCTGCCATGCCTTCATCAGCGAATGCACCTTCGGCCTGCCCGTCTTCCGCTGGCAGCCGCAGGCGCAGGTGATGGCGGCCATCGCCGCATGGTGGGCCGCCAACGCCGCCGAAGGGCGGGTGTCGATCCTGACCGCCTACAGCTTCGGCAAGGCCCAGCGCCTGCTGGCGGGCCTGCCCGCGCTGGGCCCGATCCTCACCCACGGCGCGGTGGAAGAGATCAACACGATCCTGCGCGCGCAAGGCTACGCCCTGCCCGACACCACCCGCGTGGCGCAGGGCACCTCCGCGAAATCCCATCCCGGCGCGCTGGTGATCGCGCCGCCCGCGGCGCTGGGCACCCCCTGGGCGCGGCGCTTCGGCGATGCCTCGGCCGCCTTCGCCTCGGGCTGGATGGCGCTCAGGGGCATCCGCCGTCGCCGCGGTCTCGGCACGGGGTTCACCATCTCGGACCATGCCGATTGGGACGGGCTCAACACCGCCATCCGCGCCACGGGCTGCGAGCGCGTCTTCGTCACCCACGGCTACACCGCCCCCTTCCGCCGCTGGCTGGAAGAACAGGGCTACGACGCGGGCATCGTCGCCACGGAATATGGCGACGGCGCGGAAGACGACCTTCCCGTGCCGGCCGAAGGGGTGACCGAATGATCCCCCCCTTCCTCTTCGTCCAAATATCCTCGGGGGGGCCGCGCGGAGGCGCGGCGCGGGGGGCAGACAGCCCCCCGTCGCGGCCGGCCACGGGGGACGCGGGATGAGATCCTTCGCCACCCTCTTCGCCGCCCTCGACGCCACTACGAAGACCGGCGCGAAACTGGCCGCCCTGACCGATTATTTCCGCACCGCGCCGGACGCCGATCGCGTCTGGGCCATCGCGCTTCTGTCCGGCCGCCGCCCGAAACGCGCGGTGAACGCGACAGAGCTTCGGGAATGGGCGGCGCAGGCAGCGGGCATCCCCCTCTGGCTCTTCGAGGACGCCTATGCCGTGGCGGGCGATCTGGCCGAAACCATCGCCACGATCCTGCCCCCCGCGCCCGAAGACCGCCCCGACACGCTGGATGCCACGATCCGCAGCCTGATGGCCCTGACAGGCCAGCCGCCCGAGGCGCGCCGTGCCGCGATCCTGTCGCACTGGGCGCGCCTTGGCCAGACCGAGCGGTTCCTGTTCAACAAGCTGATCACCGGCGGCTTCCGCATGGGCGTATCGCAGGGCCTGATGACCCGCGCGCTGGCACAGGCGACGGGGGTGGAAGAAGCCACGCTCGCCCACAACCTGATGGGCGACTGGGACCCCGCGCGCACCGGCTTCGCCGCCCTCGTCGCGGGCACCGGCGCGTCGGATGCGCGGCCCTATCCCTTCGCCCTCGCCGCCCCGCTGGAGGAGGCGCCCGACACGCTCGGCGATGCGGCGGACTGGCGGGCGGAATGGAAATGGGACGGCATCCGCGGCCAGCTTGTCCACCGCCCCGGCACCTTCGCGCTCTGGAGCCGGGGCGAGGAGCTGGTGACCGACCGCTTCCCCGAATTCGCCCCCTTGGCCGATTTCCTGCCCCAAGCTTGCGTGATCGACGGCGAAATCCTCGCCTGGGACAGCGCCGCCGACCGCCCCCTGCCTTTCGCCGACCTGCAGAAGCGGATCGGGCGGAAAACCGTGCCGAAGAAGCTGCTGGCCGAAGCCCCCGCGCGGATGCTGGCCTATGACCTTTTGGAGGAAGGGGGGCAGGACCTGCGCGCCCTGCCCTACGACACGCGCCGCGCAAGGCTGGCCGCGCTCCTCGCCGCGCTGCCGCCCGACCTGCCGCTGGGCCTTTCGCCCGCCCTGCCCTTCGCCGCATGGGACGGGCTGGCTGCCACGCGCGCCGATGCCCGCGCCGCGATGGCCGAAGGCGTGATGCTGAAGCGCGCCACCTCGCCCTACCATGTGGGCCGCAAGCGCGGGGACTGGTGGAAATGGAAGCTCGACCCGTGGTCGGTCGATGCGGTGATGATCTACGCGCAGGCGGGCCACGGGCGGCGGGCGAACCTTTACACCGACTTCACCTTTGCCGTGCGGGCGGGCAACGACCTTGTCCCTTTCACCAAGGCCTATTCCGGCCTGACCGATGCCGAATTCGCCGAGATCACCCGCTGGGTGGGCAAGAACACGCTGGAACGCTTCGGCCCCGTGCGGCGGGTGAAGCCGGAACTGGTGTTCGAGATCGCCTTCGAAGGCATACAGGAAAGCCCGCGCCACAAATCCGGCATCGCCCTGCGCTTCCCCCGCATGGCGCGCTGGCGGCGCGACAAGCCGGTGGACGAGATCGACACGATCGAAGGGTTGCGCGATCTTCTGCGGGTGGCGCGGGGCTGATCTGTCGGCAGCGGGGGGTTTCACACCCCCCGCACCCCCCGTGGGATATTTTGGAACAGATGAAGCAGCGCTCGGATTGCGCCGAATTGACAGGCCTTCCCTTGCGCCTGCCGCCTGTGCCGCCCTAGATGGTGGCCAAGCAAACGCGAGAGAGGTCTTTCCATGACGCTGCCCCTGCCCCGCCCCGTCTTTGACGCCAATGCCAGCGGGGGCGGTCTTGGCAAGCTGCCCGACTGGGACCTGAGCGACCTCTACCCGTCCACGGACGCGCCGGAACTGGCACGCGACATGGACTGGCTGGAAAAGGCCTGCGCCGATTTCGCCGCGCGGTATGAGGGGAAGCTCGATACGCTGGACGCGGCCGGCCTGCTCGACTGCGTGCTGGCCTATGAAAAGATCGACGTGATCGCAGGGCGGATCATGTCCTTTGCGGGGCTGCGCTACTACCAGAACACGATGGACAGCGAGCGCGCCAAGTTCATGGCCGACGCGCAGGACCGCATCACCACCTTCACGACGCCGCTCGTGTTCTTCAGCCTCGAATTCAACCGGCTGGACGAGGGGCATCTGGCGGGCCTTCTGGCGCAGAACGCCGCCCTTGCCCGCTACAAGCCCGTCTTCGACCGCATGCGCGCCATGCGTCCCTACCAGCTGTCGGACGAGCTGGAGAAATTCCTGCACGACAATTCGGTCGTGGGTGCATCCGCCTGGAACAAGCTCTTCGACGAGACGATTGCGGGCCTGATGTTCAAGGTCGAGGGCGAGGAGGAGGAGCTGAACCTCGAGTCCACCCTGAACCTGATGACCGATACCGATCGCACCAAACGCGAGGCGGCAGCGCGC
>JBEEOG010000207.1:0-2815 GCA_041191745.1 Pseudomonadota bacterium
ACGTTGATCAGGCGCTGGGCGAAGGGCTTGGCCGTGCCCGCCACATACATGCGCGAGGTGTCGCCGAACCAGCCGTCGACCACAACGGTCACGTCCACGTTCAGGATGTCGCCGGCCAGCAGCACGTCATTGCTGCGGCCGGGGATCTTGCTGCCCGGAATCCCGTGGCAGACCACGTGGTTCACGCTGATGCAGGAGGCGTGGCGATAGCCCTTGTAGCCGATGGTGGCCGACACGACGCCGCGCCGTGTCACCTCTTCGGTGATGAAGGCATCAATCTCGCCCGTCGTCGCCCCCGGCACGACCAGCGGACCCACGGCATCGAGGATTTCCGCCGCCACGCGCCCGGCAGCGGCCATGCCGGCGAAATCCGCATCCTCGTAGATGCGGATACCTTCCCTCGTGATGCGGCCGCGCGTTTCGTCCACCGTCGGACCCTTCCGTTTTCATGGCCTAGATAAGCAAAGCTGCCCGCAAAGGCCAGACCCGCCCCCTTTGAAACCGCCCGCGCGCGGCCTATACCCGTCCGAGGTCACCCCGCAGGAGGAAAAAATGTCCAATCCCACAGCCGCCATGCTGGTCATCGGGGATGAGATCCTGTCCGGGCGGACGCGCGATTCGAACATGCACCATCTGGCGCAGCGGCTGACCGAACACGGCATCCGGCTGTTGGAGGCGCGCGTGGTGGCCGACGATCACGACGCGATCGTCGCGGCGGTGAACGCCCTTCGCGGGGCATATGACCACGTTTTCACCTCGGGCGGGATCGGGCCGACCCATGACGACATCACCGCCGAGGCCATCGCCGCCGCCTTTGGCGTGCCGATCACCCACCGCGCGGATGCCATGGCGTTGCTGCAGGCGCATTACGACCGCGCGGGACTGCCCTTCAACGAGGCGCGGCAGCGCATGGCGCGCATCCCCGACGGGGCCACTCTGATCGACAACCCGATTTCCACCGCGCCCGGATTCACGCTGGGCAATGTGCATGTCATGGCGGGCGTTCCGAACATCTTCGAGGCGATGCTGGCCGGTGTCATCCCCACCCTGACCGGGGGTGCGCCGCTTCTGTCGCAATCGCTGCGCGTGAACCGGGGCGAGGGCGAGATCGCCGCCGAATTCGGCGCGCTGGCGGCCGATTACCCCGACCTGTCGATGGGCAGCTATCCGTTCAACACGAACGGCGTCTATGGCACCAACCTCGTGATCCGCGGCACCGACCCGGCGCGCATCGACGCGGCCATGACCCGGCTCGCGGCGCTGTTCGGATGACGCCCGAAACGCTGTCCGCCGTGGCCGAGGCGACGTGGCCGCCGCATGCGGTGTCGTCCGTCGGTCCATGGACCATCCGCGAGGGGCGCGGCGGCGGGCAGCGGGTTTCGGCGGCATCGGCCGCAGGCGCGTGGCGGGAGGCGGACATCCCGCAGGCCGAGGCGGCGATGCGCGCGCTGGGGCAGTCACCGCTTTTCGTGCTGCGCCCGGGGGAGGAGGCGCTGGATGCCGCCCTTGCCGCGCGCGGTTATGCCCTGCATGACCCCGTCGTCGCCTATGCCGCGCCGGTGGCGGATCTGGCGGCGGTGGAGCCGCCCTTCCTCACCTCTTTCCCGCATTGGCCGCCGCTCGCCGTGGCGCGCCAGTTGTGGGGCGAGGGGGGAATCGGCCCCGCCCGAATCGCGGTAATGGAGCGGGCGGCAGGCCCCCGGACCTGCATCCTCGGGCGGGCGGGCGACCGGGCGGCGGGCGTCGCCTTCGTCGCCGTTCACGGCCATGTTGCAATGCTTCACGCGCTTGAAGTGGCCCCCGCCCTGCGCAGAAACGGCTGCGGACACAATATCTTGCGGGCAGCGGCGCTGTGGGCGCGGGATCACGGGGCAGAGACGTTGACGCTTCTGGTGACTGAGCGGAACCTTGCCGCGCGCGCGCTCTACGCTTCCTTGGGCCTCATGGTTGTGGGACAGTATCACTATCGCAAATTGTGAGCCCCGCAGAAGGCCAGAGCAGTTGAAGACCACTACCCAGACCACCGCAGGACGGTTGCGCCGGATCATGGCCACTGCCGCCCTCGGAACCGCGGCAATCGGTTCGCTTTGCGCGCTGCCGGCGCTGGCGCTGGTGCCGGACTTCGACGCCCCCGCCGTTGCCAGCGGTGAGCGGCGCGAAACGGTCGCCTCATACGCCGTGCCGACGGGGCCTTGGCGGGGCGGCGCGATTCCGACGGTGATGGCGGAAGGCGCGGTCGACCAGACCGCGTGGAAGCTGAAAGCACCGGGCAAGACCACGCTGGAACTGCTGCGCCCACTGCGCGAACAGGCCAAGGCCGCCGGGTTCGAACCGGTCTTCGAATGCGAATCACAGGGCTGCGGCGGGTTCGATTTCCGCTATGGCACCGACATCCTTCCGGAACCGGGGATGCATGTGGACCTTGGCGATTACCGTTTCCTTGCCGCAAGGCGTGACGGGGCGAACGGCACCGAATGGATGACGCTGATCGTCAGCCGGTCGGTCGACACCGGCTTCGTGCAGCTGACCACCATCGGCAGCGCCGACCTCGGCGCGCCGGACATGTCGGTATCGACCAAGTCGGTCTTCGATCCGACCGACAGCCTTGTGACGGAACTCCCCGCCCAGCCCGCCGCCGCGCCCGCCGCGCTGACCCTGACGCTGGAGCCGGGGAAGCCTGCGGTTCTGGACGGGCTGGCCTTTGCTTCGGGCAAGGCGGCGCTTGAACCGGGGCAGTATGACTCGCTGGCCGATCTGGCCGCGTGGATGCAGGCCAATCCGCAGGCGCGGGTGGAACTGGTCGGTCATTCGGACG
>JBEEOG010000208.1:0-3124 GCA_041191745.1 Pseudomonadota bacterium
CTGCCCGCCCTGCCCCTGCGGGCGGGGGATGCCTTCACGGCGGAACAGGTCGTCCATGACTGGTACCGGCTGATCCTCGAACTCGTCCGGCACACCCCCACCTATTCGCCCCCCGTGGCGAGCCGCGCCTTCGCCTATGTCGGGCTGACGCTGTTCGAGGCGCTGGCCGCGCGGCCCGAAAGCGGGCTGCGCTCCCTCGCGGGGCAGGTCACGGCCCTTCCGCCCTGCGCCGCGCTGGCCGCGGGGCTGGATCCTGCCGCCGTCGCGCAGGGTGCGCTGTCGCGCGCGGTGGCCAGTTTCTTCGGCAATACGGGCCCCACCGGACAGCGCGCCATGGTCGCCATGCAGGCCCGCATCGGGGAACGCCTGACCGCCGCGCTGGGGGCCGAGGCGCTGGCCAAGGGGCAGCAGGCGGGCGCGCAGGTCTTTGACCATATCCTCGCCTATTCCGCCACCGATGGCGGGGCGGTGGTCGAAAACATGGGCTTTCCGCTGACCTATACCCCCGCGCCCGATCCGGGCGCATGGGTGCCCACCAGCCTGATCCGCCAGCAGCAGGCCCCGCTTCTGCCGCTCTGGGGCACGAACCGCCCCTTCGCCCTGCCCTCGGCCACCGCCTGCGCCCTGCCCGCGCCCACGGAATATTCCGAAGACCCCTCGTCGCGCTTCTACGCCGAGGCGATGGAGGTCTACGAGGCCGTCCGCAACGTGACGCCCGAACAGGAGATCATCGCCCGCTTCTGGTCGGACGATCCGATGCTCTCGCCCACGCCGCCCGGCCACTGGATCTTCATCGCGCTGGACGTGCTGGAGCTTGAAGCCGCCCCCGTCGAACGTCGGGCCGAGGTGCTGGCGATGCTGGGCATGGGGCTTGCCGATGCCTTCATCGCCTGCTGGCAATCGAAATACGAATTCAACACGATCCGCCCCGTCACCTATATCAAGGCCCATATCGACAAGGGCTGGGAGCCGCTTCTGATCACGCCGCCCTTCCCCGAATTCCCCTCGGGCCATTCCACGCAATCGGGCGCGGCGGCGGCGGTGCTGACGCATCTCTTCGGTGACAACTACGCCTTCGAGGATCGCACGCACGAGGATGAGGGGTTCGAGCCCCGCGCCTTCGCCAGCTTCAACGACGCCGCGGAAGAGGCCGGAATGTCGCGCCTTTATGGCGGCATCCACTTCATGCCCGCGATCACCGAGGGGCTGGCGCAGGGCCGTTGCGTGGGCGGGCACATCGCGCGGCTGACCACACGGAAAGACGCATGAGGCTGACCTTCGCCGCCCTTCTGGCCGCCACCCCTGCGCTGGCGGAAGAGCTTCCGCCCCCGCCCGTGCCGGTGCCGCAATTCGTCGATGAAACCGCGACCGCCGGCATCACCGCCGCCTATCAGGGCGACTGGGAATTCATGGTGGGGGGCGGCGCGTCCTCATTCGACTGCACGGGCGATGCCAAGCCCGAGATTTTCGTGGCAGGCGGCACCGATCCGGCCAGCCTGTGGCGGAACGACAGCGAAACGGGCGGCGCGCTGGCCTTTTCCCGCGTGGCGGGCAGCGGGGTCGAACTGACGGGCGCGACGGGGGCCTATCCGGTCGATATCGACGGCGACGCCCTCACCGACCTTGCCCTGTTGCGCGTGGGCGAGAATGTGCTTCTGCGCGGCCTTGGCGACTGCCGCTTCGAACGCGCGAACGAGGCATGGGGTTTTGACGGGGGCGATGGCTGGTCCACGGCCTTTGCCGCCACATGGGAAGCGGGGGCCGATCTCCCGACGCTCGCCATCGGCAATTACATCGACCGCAGGGAAGAGGCGTTTCCCTGGGGGTCCTGCACCGACAACTGGCTGCACCGCCCCGCGGGCAAGGGCTATGCCCCGCCCCTTCCGCTGACGCCCAGCTTCTGCGCGCTGTCGATGCTGTTCACCGACTGGAACCTGTCGGGCACGCCGTCGCTGCGCGTGTCGAACGACCGCGAATACTACAAGGGCGGGCAGGAACAGATGTGGGAATTCCTGCCCGGCCAGCCGCCGCGCCTGCTGGGCAAGGCGGATGGCTGGGCGCGGCTTCGCATCTGGGGCATGGGCATCGCCAGCCGCGACGTGACGGGGGATGGATATCCGGACTACTTCCTGACCTCGATGGCCGACAACAAGTTGCAGGTGTTGAAGGAAGGCCCTGAAAAGCCTGTCTTTTCCGACATCGCCTTTGCCCGTGGCGTGACCGCGCACCGCCCCTACACGGGGGGCGACTGGCGCCCTTCGACCGCATGGCACGCGCAATTCGAGGATGTGAACAACGACACGCTGCCCGACCTCTGGGTCGTCAAGGGCAATGTCGCAAGGATGCCCGACTTCGCCGCCGACGATCCCAACAACCTGCTGCTGCAGGGGCCTGACGGGCGGTTCTGGGAAGCGGGCGACCGCGCGGGCGTGGCGTCGATGAAGATCGGGCGAGGGGGCGTGCTGGCGGACCTGAACCTTGACGGCACGCTCGACATGGCGGTGGTGAACCGGTGGGAGAATGTGGAACTCTGGCGCAACATCGCGCCGGGCGGCGGGGCCGCGCTGCAGGTCATGCTGCGGCAGGACGGCCCCAACCGCGACGCCATCGGTGCCTGGATCGAGGTGAAGGCCGCGGGCCGCATCGACCGGCGCGAGATCACGCTGGGCGGCGGGCAGATGTCGGGCCACCTCGGCTGGTGGCATTTCGGGCTGGGCACGGCCGAGGGGACCGAGGTCCGCGTGATCTGGCCCGACGGGACCGAAGGGCCGTGGCAGGCCCTGACCGCGGGTTTCTGGGTCTTGCCGCGCGGCGAGGCGCCGCGCCCGTGGCAGGCGGGCGATCCCGCGCCATGACGCGGCGATCCCGCGCCGGCTCCGCACAGGAAATGCGCGCCGCGGGCTAAGCGGGCCGCCCTCGCTGCCGTTCCTGTGGGCATGAGGCTCGTGTCCATCCTGACCCTGTTTGCCGCCGGCCTTTCGGCCCTGCTTGCCGCAGGTCTGGCGGCGGCGCTGCGCCCTGCGACACGGGACGCGGCAGCCGTCCTTGTCATCGCCGCCCCTTGGGCGGGCGGGCCGGATGCCGTGGTCTGGCGGGCGGGCGGTTCGGTGATCGGCCCCCTTTC
>JBEEOG010000209.1:0-3245 GCA_041191745.1 Pseudomonadota bacterium
GGGCCGCGCGCCCTTTTCGCGGCGCAGCGTGGCGTCGATATTCTCGCGGAAGCTGGGCGGATGGATCGTGTCATCCCCCGTTTCCATGAAACCGAGCAGCGTCTCGCGCTGGTCCCATGCCACGATTTCCGGCCGCCCCCCCAGAAAGGCGAGGTCCGAGAAGGCAAGCCCTTCGGCCGTGGGCCATTCATGCGTCTGGTCCTTGCGGACAAAGCCCGTCAGGCCAGTCTCGGCCTCGGCCACGGTAAGCGCGGCAAGGTCGGTGACGCGGAAACTGTCTGCCGTCTCGCAGATGACGTAATAGGGCTTCATCAGTTCCAGCGTGAAGACCGTCTCGCCGCCATCGGGGGCCGACTGCGCGGTGATGCGGTCGGAGCCCGCCACGATCTTGCGGATGAAGCCGTCCTCGGTGCGGGCCATGTCCTCGGCGGTGCAGGCCAGCGCCGGTGCTGCCGCAAGCGCGGCCAGCAACAGACCGCAGGCGATCCCGCCCCCTGCCGCAAGACGGTGGTTGCGCTGTCGATCCATCACACCTGACCCCTGCCTTCGTCTGCCTGCCCGATCTTCGGCGCCAACTTATCCAAGTCGCGGGGGCCGACAATTCGCCAAACCTGCGCTTCCACCGCATCCGGCGGTGTCATTCCGTCGATCACATGATCCGAAAGGGGCATCACCCGCGCCGCCTGCACCTTTAGGCTGGGCAGGATCACCCGTTCGTAGGCCGCCAGATAGCCGCAGAGCCAATCCGCCAGCTCGCCCGCCGAATCCCAGCCCCCCATCCCCGTCTGCAAGGCCAGCTTGCGCGCCAGCCCCACATCGCGCGGAACGTCGATCCAGATCGCGCAGGTGACCAGACGCGCATGGGCCGCGGGCAGGCGGCCAAGCGGCGTGTCGAAGACGACCGGCCCCTGCCCCGCCATCCGCGCCAGTTCGGCATCCAGACGGGGATCATACATCTCCTCGAGCGGGGCGCCCCGCGACAGCCACCCTGCCACCGCCTCGGGCGGGGCGAGGGTCAGCGTCTCGTAGGCGTCAAAGCACAGGTGCCGCGCCCCCAGCCGCTGCGCGAGCGCGCCCGCGAGCGTGGTCTTGCCCGCCCCCGGAATGCCGCTGATGGCGATGACGGGATGGGTCATGCCGCCACCCTGGCCACCATGACGAACCAGCGCATGTCGATCACCGTGCCGGTCAGGCTGATCTCGATCCCGGGCGACAGCGCGCGCAGAAGCCGCGCATAGATCTCGGGCCCGCGGTAGAAGGGCGCGAAGACGAGGTTGGCGTAATCCATCGCCGTCCCGCCCGTCATGCCGTCGAAGCGGTCACGCTCGGCGATCACGATGCGCCCGCCCTTGCCCAGCGCGGAAAGGGCGTTCTGCAGGATGGCGCGGATGTCGTCCTCGGGCCAGTCGTGCAGGACGGATTTGAACAAGACGACATCGGGCGCAAGGTCCGCCTGCCCCCGCCAGTCGGGCGCGCGCATGTCGCCCGCCGCGAATTCGGGCCAGCCCGCCACCGCGCCGTCGCGGCCGATGGCGCAGACGGCGGGCAGGTCCATCACCACATGGCGCGCGATGCCCGCGCCCGCGGGCGCGGCGTGCAGCGCCCGCGCGAAGCTGCCGTCATTGCCACCGGGCTCCAGCAGCAGCGCACCGTCGAGCGGGGGCAGCAGGGGCAGCAGGAACGGGGCTTCGGTCCGCGTCAGGGTGGCAAGGTAATCGACCCATGGCCGCGTCGCGGCCAAATGCGCGGGCGTGGTGCCCGATGCCTGCGCGTAATCGAAAAGCGAGAATGTCTCGGACCGCGCCATGAAAGCGTCGATGTCCGACAGGATCAGATCGCCATGCAGCGCCACGTCGCGCATCGCGCCGCGCAGAAAGGCAAGGCGGGCCATCACGCCGCGCCGGTCCTCGGCAAGTTCGCGGATCAGGAAATCGCGCGCGGCCCCGTCCTGCGCCAGCGCGGGCAGGAACAGCCGCATCTCGGACATCAGCCCGTGTCCGGTGTCTGCGGGCCACCCCGCCTGCAACAGGCGGTCCAGCGTCTGGATACCGCAGGGATGGGCGGGCAGCACCGCTGCCCACCCTGTTCTGTCGCAACCGCTCACTCGACCTCGGCCGGGACCGGTGCGGCGGCGGCCTGCGCGGCAGGGACCTTCGCGCTCAGACGGCTGACATTCTGCAGCGAGTGCAGGTGCACATAGCACAGTTCCAGCTCGTCCGTGGCGAACATCTCTTTCAGCGCGTCTTCCGGGATCGCCTTCAGGCGGTCGCGGTTGATGGTCATGAAGCCGCTCAGCGTGCCCGACCGGCCATCGGCCAGCGTGTAGCGCGCCTGCGCGGTTTCCAGCAGGTTCAGCGCGACGAGGCGCTGGCAGAACAGGCGGGTGCGCTCGAACTGCGCCTGGAACTGCGAGACGAAGGTCAGCATCGTCTGCAGGAACTGGGTGCGCGCGCCATCGGCGTCGAACAGCCGCTCGCCGCGGTTGTCGCGGTTCAGCCCCGAGAAGGCCTCGTCGATGCAGAGCGTGAAGTTGCCCTCGGTCTGCGAGAAGACAAAGGGATAGCGGCGCAGGAAGGCGGGGACATAGCCGCCCGTCCAGTTGCCCGCCGCATCGACGGACAGGTTCGCGCCATCCGTCAGGCCCAGCAGGACCGCCGGGAACACGGCATCACCCTGACCGGCAAAGACGATCGGATGATCTGCGATGGCGGTGGTGAATTCCGCCGCGAGCAGCGGGACAGAGTTCAGGTCACGGGCGAAGTCGAAGGTTTCGGACATCTTGACCGAGACGTCACGATGCGCCTCGGACGACAGCGGAACCACGTTCTGGTAAATCAAAAGCTGTTTGGACAAACGGACCTCCTGCGTCCCTTTACTCTGCGTCTTGCCGCGGGGCGAAGCGGGTTTGGATGGCGTCGCCCCCGTCGTCGGACCAGTCGCGGTCCGGTTGCGGTCTTTCGGTGCCTTGCTGGACATGAATTGCGTGCTCTTTGCAAGATTGTGTCGAATTATCTAAAGGATATAAGGTCCCGACGGGAACATGCCGGACCGATCCATCGCGTATCGGCACCACCCATTCGGATGGAAACGGGGCCGAGTTAGGGCTGTGACGCAACCACCGTTGCGCGAATCGCATCGGCTGTCGGCACCTGAGAGACGATGGCCGCCTGCAGCGCCTCGGCATCGGGGGCGGCGGCGGTCAGGGACTGGCGCATCGCTTCGGCATCGGGCGCATTCGCAACCGT
>JBEEOG010000210.1:0-3265 GCA_041191745.1 Pseudomonadota bacterium
GCCTTCCTGAAGAAATACGCCGATGTCTTCAAGGGCGACGAAAAGTGGCAGGGCGTGCAGGTGACGGAAGCCGAAACCTACGACTGGCCCGCCACCTCGACCTATATCCAGAACCCGCCCTATTTCCGCGGCATGGCCAAGACGCCGGGCACGATCAAGAACATCACCGGCGCGCGCGTGCTTGCGCTGCTGGGTGACATGATCACGACCGACCACATCAGCCCCGCAGGGTCCTTCAAGCCCACCACCCCCGCCGGCAAATACCTGACCGAACGGGGCGTGGAGCCGCGCGAGTTCAACTCCTACGGTGCCCGCCGCGGCAACCACGAGGTGATGATGCGCGGCACCTTCGCCAATATCCGCATCAAGAACGAGATGCTGGACGGTGTCGAAGGCGGCTACACCAAGGGGCCGGACGGGCAGCAGACCTCGATCTTCGATGCCTCGATGGCCTATCAGGCGGCCGGCACCCCGCTGGTGATCTTCGGCGGGATCGAATACGGCGCGGGCTCCAGCCGTGACTGGGCGGCCAAGGGCACGGCGCTTCTGGGCGTCAAGGCCGTGATCGCGGAAAGCTTCGAGCGTATCCACCGCTCCAACCTTGTGGGCATGGGCGTCATCCCCTTCGAATTCACCGGCGGCGACACGCGCAAGTCGCTGGGGCTGACGGGCGACGAGGTCGTGTCGATCGAAGGGCTGGAAGGCGATCTGAAGCCGCTGTCGCTGGTGCCGTGCCACATCACCTATGCCGATGGCACGACCAAGACGATCCAGATCAAGTGCCGGATCGATACCGAGATCGAGATCGAATATGTCGAACATGGCGGCGTGCTGCATTACGTGCTGCGCGACCTCGCCGCCGCCTGATCGGGCGACAGGTGACGAAAAGGCCCCGGTCCGCGCGACCGGGGCCTTTTTCATTTGGACGGATGGCCAAGGGCTGTGGCATAATCCGGGGATATGTCCTGACGAGTGTCCACGGGCCGCAGGCCCCCGAAGGATGGCACCGTCATGACCCGCCCCGCCCCGCAGCGCCGCTTTCCCGCCGCCCGCCTGCCCTTCGCGCGCAGCCTGCCCCTTGGCGAAATCGCCGGTCTTGCGGTGGTGGTGGTGCTTGTGCTGCTTCTGGCCTAGGGGCAAGGCAAAGGGGGCCTGACGGCCCCCTGCCCGCGCGCGGCGCGCCTGTCAGCTTCCTGCCGCCTCGGCCAGCGCCGCCTGCAAGGCGGGGACGAAGCGCGCCTCGTAATCCGTGCCGATCAGCGGGCCCACGAACTTGAACGCCACCGTCCCGTCGCCACGCAGGATGAAGGTTTCGGGCGGGGCGGTCACGCCCCAGTCGATGCGGTTCTGCCCCTTGGGATCGAAGCCGACGGCGAAGAAGGGATTGCCGTCCTCCTCCAGATAGGCCAGCGCCTTTTCGGGATCATCCATCATGTTGATGCCCGCGACGCGGATGCCCTCTTCGGCCATCTTGAGCAGGACAGGATGCTCCGCGCGGCAGGGCGGGCACCAGCTGGCCCAGAAATTGACCACCGTCACCTCGCCCGTCCGCAGCATCTCGGGCGTCAGCAAGGGCAGGTCGCCCAGCGCCTGCACCGGCGGGTTGGGCGCGGGGCGGTCGATGAAGACCGACGGCACCTCGGCCGGATTGCCGCGATACATGCCGAAATAGAAGGTCCCCGCCAGCCCCGCGAAAAGAAGCGGCGGCAACACCAGAAGCCACTTAGCCATCCGTTTTCCCCTGACGCGCCTCGACCTCGGCGAGCGCGCGTTTCACCCGTTGTCCCTGCCACATCGTCAGCGCCACGACCGCCAGCAACAGGACGATCGATGCCGCATAGGAAGACAGCACCGCAAAGGCGTATTTCCCCAGATCGGGCATCATGCCAGCCTCTCCCGCGACAGCAGCGCCGACAGGCGGCGCGCGCGGATTTCCGTCCGCGTCCGCATCAGCACCAGCACCACGAACAGAAGCACGAAGCCCGCGATGCAGACCAGAAGCGGCACCCAGAAGACATCCGCCACGTTCTCTTCCTTGTCGAGGCTGAGCGACGCCCCCTGATGCAGCCCCTGGTTCCAGAACAGCACCGCATAGCGCGACAGGACCGCAAAGACCGACCCCACGATGCAGAGGACCGATGTCAGGTCAGCCGCGGTATCGGGATCCTCCACCGCCGCCCAGAGGGCGATGTAGCCCAGATAGAACAGCGTCAGGATCAGGAACGAGGTCAGGCGCGGGTCCCAGGCCCACCAGGTGCCCCACATCGGCTGGCCCCAGAAGGCCCCCGTCACCAGCGCGATGGCGGTGAAGGTCAGCCCCACCGGCGCCGCCGCCTTGGCCGCAAGGACCGAGACATGGTGCCGCCGGACCAGCCAGATGAGCGAGGTCACCAGCATCATGAACCAGGCATTGATCGCCATCAGCGCGGACGGCACATGCAGGTAGATGATCTTGACCGTCGATCCCTGACGGAAATCGTCCGGCGTGAAGAAGAAGCCCCAGACCAGCCCCACCACAAGGCACAGGCCCGACAGACCCGCCGCCCATGGCAGCAGGACCTGCGAGGTCTGCATGAACTTCTTCGGATTGGCATATTCCCAGATCGACATGGGCCTCTCGTTACGTCCTCTCGGCGGCGCTGTCACTTCACTATCATGCCAGCGCTCAGCGCAGATTGATGCGGATTGCCGCAGCCGCCGCGAAGGGCAGCGCCGCCGCCGCCCCCAGCGTGATCGCGGCCAAGAGCATGAGCGGCGTCGCGGTTTCCAGCCCCGCGGCGCCGCGCTTCACGACCTCGGCCCCGAAGATCAGGGTGGGCACGTAAAGCGGCAGGACGAGGAGCGAAAGGAGAAGCCCGCCCCGCTTCACCCCCACCACCAGCGCCGCGCCGAAGGCCCCGATCACCGACAGCGCCGGCGTGCCGAGGAAGAGCGAGGCCAGCAGCCAGCCATAGCCCTCGGCCGGAAGGAACAGAAGCACCCCCAGCACGGGCGAGACCAGCGTCAGCGGCAGGCCCGTCACCAGCCAGTGCGCCAGCGCCTTGACCGCCACCACCCCCTCCAGCGGGATCGGGGCGGTCGCCAGCAGGTCGAGCGAGCCATCCTCGAAATCCAGCGCGAAGATGCGGTCAAGGCTCAGAAGACAGGACAGCAGCGCCCCCACCCACAGCACCCCCGGCGCGATCCGCGCAAGCGTTCCCCCTTCGGGCCCGACGCCCAGCGGCACCAGCACCGCGACCAGCAGGAAGAAGGCAAGGCCCAGCCC
>JBEEOG010000211.1:0-2870 GCA_041191745.1 Pseudomonadota bacterium
TCCGCCAGCAGGCCGATCGGGTCGGGCAGGCTTAACCGCGCGGCGAAATGCAGCGGCGCGCCCGCGGGCGTGACGGGTTCGGGGTCCAGACCCAGCGCCTGATCCAGCCGCCGCAGGACATGCGCGCCGAAGCGGCGGGCGAGTGCCGCGCGCGGCAGCAGGGCGATATCCTCCACCCGGCGCAGGCCGAGGCGTGACAGCCCTTCGACCGCCGCCCCGTCCAGCCGCAGCGCGGCAAGCGGCAGGGGGCCGAGCACCTGCCTGAGCCGCCCCGTCGGCGCGATCATGCCTGATGACGCGGTGGCCCCACCCGCATCGGGGCGGCGGCGGGGATGGGCGCGCGACCGCGTGGCATGCGCCTCTTGCGCGATGGCATCGCCCGTGCGCGCCCCCGACGCGGTCGCCACCGGCCCGCCCGCAAAGCGCGCCAGGGCCCATGCCGCGCCCACCGTATCGGCGATGCCCGCCCGCACCGTCAGGCCAAGGGCTGTGCAATCGCCCGCGACCTGCACCAAAAGCGCCTCCTCCCCGCCGAACAGATGCGCGCAGCCTGTCAGGTCCACCACCAGCGCATCGGGGCGTTCCTCGGCGACCCAGGGCGAGAACTTGCCCGCCCAGCGCATCAGCGCGGTCAGAAAGGCGGCATCGCCCGCCCGATCCTCGGCCGCCGTCAGCAGGCGGGGGCACATGGCCATGGCATCGCGCAGGGGCTGGCCGCGCGCCAGCCCCGCACCTTCGGCCAGCGCTTCGAGGCTGGCCAGAACCTGCGCGCCACCCCGTTCGCCCACCACGGCGAAGGGCAGCGCATCGGGCAGGCGCCGCCGGCGCAGCGCGCGTTCCGCCGCAAGGCGGGGAAACCAGAGCGAAAGGATTCGGCGCTGCGGCATGGAAAACCCCCTTGTGTTCCCATTATGTTCCAGCCTGCTGCCGAGTCCAGCCGCACATTCGCGTGAAATATGCGCGCTGCGTGACCACATCACTTACGGGCGTCATGCGGCGGGCCCTATACTTCCGGCTACATTCCTAGCAGGGAGCCAAGCGAATGAAGTTTGTGACCAAGACCCTTGTCGCGGGTCTCGTACTTGTGGCGGGCGTGGCCGTCGCCGCCGAGGCGACCGATCCGACCGTCAAGGCCCGTCAGGAGCTGATGGACGTGATCGGACTGAACACCAAGACGCTCGGCGACATGGCGGGCGGCAAGACCGCCTTCGACGCCGCCGCCGCCGAAGCCGCAAAGGCCGCGCTGATTGCCGCCGCCGCCGACATTCCCGCCAAGTTCGAACCGCAGGCGACCGATCCGAAATCGACCTCCAAGGCCGAGGTCTGGACCAACTGGGACGACTTCCTTGCCGATGCCAAGGCGCTGGGCGATGCGGCGGGCGCGCTGGATGCGACCACGGTCGAAGGCGTGCAGGCCGGCATGGGCGCGATCGGCGGCACCTGCAAGGATTGCCACAGCGAATTCCGCATCCCGAGCTGATCCTGCCCCCGCGCGGGCAAAGGGACCGGCGGCACCCCGTGCCGCCGGTCCTTTGCTATCCGCAATAGACGCGGTCGATCCGCCCCGCGCGGTCGTAGCTGATGTTCAGCCGCCCTTCGAAGTAATCCATCGTCACGGCCTGTCCCGGCCCGATGATGCGCGTCCGTTCCGGCAGGGCAAGGCCCGCGAGCACGCCCCGGTTCTGCCCCACCAGCCCCTGCCAGGCATCGGCGGGGCAGGTCGCGCCGATCGGAAGGGGCTGATAGGGCCCTTCGACAGGTTCGGGTCCGGCATAGACGCAGGCCGACAGGCCCGTCGTCAGAACGAAGGTCAGGGCGAGTGGCGATTTCGGCATTGCATACCCCTTTCGCTGTACCGCGGCACGGCGCGGGGATTCGCGCCGCAGCGTTCAGCCTGCGCGCGACAGGTCGATCCCGCAAGTCGCCTCTGTGGCGATCTGCCCGCGATCCGCATCAGGGCGCAAGGCGGGCCTGATGCGTCGCAGTTCGGGTTGCAATCGCGCCCGTCCTCGCCCAGCCTGCGCCAAACCCTGCAGGAGTCCCCCGATGCGTACCAAAGCCGCCGTCGCCCTCGCCCCCGGAAAGCCGCTGACCGTGATGGAGGTGAACCTCGACGACCCGAAGGAGGGCGAGGTTCTGGTCGAGATCAAGGCCACGGGCATCTGCCATACCGACGAATTCACCTTGTCGGGCGCGGACCCCGAGGGGCTTTTTCCCGCGATCCTCGGCCATGAGGGGGCGGGCGTCGTGGTAAAATGCGGCCCCGGCGTCAAGACGCTGAAGCCGGGCGATCACGTCATCCCGCTCTACACGCCCGAATGCCGCGAATGCCCGTCCTGCCTGAGCCGCAAGACCAACCTCTGCACCGCCATCCGTGCGACGCAGGGGCAGGGCGTGATGCCGGACGGGACCACCCGCTTCAGCATGCTGGATGGCACGCCGATCTATCACTACATGGGCTGTTCGACCTTTGCCAACCACACGGTCATGCCCGAAATCGCGCTGGCCAAGGTGCGCGAGGACGCGCCCTTCGACAAGATCTGCTATATCGGCTGCGGCGTGACCACGGGCATCGGCGCCGTCATCAACACCGCCAAGGTGGAGATGGGTGCGACGGCCATCGTCTTCGGTCTCGGCGGCATCGGGCTGAACGTGATCCAGGGCGCCCGGCTGGCCGGCGCGGACATGATCATCGGCGTCGACATCAACGACGACAAGAAAGAATGGGGCGAACGCTTCGGCATGACCCACTTCGTCAATCCGAAGGAAGTCGGCGACGATATCGTCCCCTATCTCGTCAACATGACCAAGCGCGGTGCCGACCAGATCGGCGGCGCCGACTACACGTTCGACTGCACCGGCAACACCAA
>JBEEOG010000212.1:0-5283 GCA_041191745.1 Pseudomonadota bacterium
CGGTGGATTTCCGCAACGTGATCCTGATCATGACGTCGAACGCGGGCGCGTCGGACATGGCCAAGGCCGCCATCGGCTTTGGCCGCGAACGCCGCACGGGCGAGGATACGGCCGCGATCGAACGCATCTTCACGCCGGAATTCCGCAACCGTCTGGATGCGGTGATCAGCTTCGCGCCCTTGGGCAAGGAGATCATCCTGCAGGTGGTCGAGAAGTTCGTCCTCCAGCTCGAAGCGCAGCTGATGGATCGTGGCGTCCATATCGAACTGACACCGGAAGCGGCGCGGTGGCTGGGCGACAAGGGCTATGACGACAAAATGGGCGCGCGTCCCCTTGGCCGCGTGATCCAGGAACACATCAAGAAGCCGCTGGCCGAAGAACTGCTCTTCGGCAAGCTGGTGAAGGGTGGCGTCGTGCGCGTGGCCGTGAAGGATGATGTGATCGACCTCCAGGTGCAGGAACCGCAGAAACCCCGTCTGACCGGCCAGAAACCCCCGCTGCTGACGGCGGAATGATCCGGCCCCTTCTGGTTGCCCTGACATTGGCCCCCGCCGGAATGGCGGGGGCCTTTGAATTGGCGCTGCCCGTCGATTGCACCCTGGGCGAAACCTGCCATGTGCAGAACCATTTCGACCGCGACAGCGGCCCCGGCTGGCAGGATTTCGGCTGCGGGGCGTTGTCCTATGACGGGCATGACGGCACCGACTTCGCCCTGCCCACCCGCGCCGCGATGGAGGCGGGGGTGAATGTGCTGGCCGCAGCGGGCGGCACGGTGCGCGGGGTGCGTGACGGCATGCCCGACATCCCGCGCGACGACCCCGCCGCGCCGCCGCTCGACGGGCGCGAGTGCGGCAACGGTGTCGCCATCGACCACGGCAACGGGTGGGAGACGCAGTATTGCCACCTGATGCAGGGCAGCATCGCGGTCAGGGCGGGCGACAGGGTGGAAACCGGCGCGGTTCTGGGCCGGATCGGCCTGTCGGGGAACACGGTCTTTCCCCATGTCCATATCGCCGTCCGCAAGGACGGCGTGGCGCTTGACCCCTTTGCCCCCGATGCGGCGGCGACCTGCGGCGCGCCGCCTGAAACGGACCTCTGGGCGGGCGACATCGCCTATGACGGGTTCGGCTTTCTGGATGCGGGCTTTGCCGATGCGGTGCCCGACTATGGCGCGATCCGCAACGGCCTGCCCCCGCGCCTGATCTTTCCCGCCGATGCGCCCGCGCTGGTCGTCTGGGCCTATTTCTTCGGCGCGCGTCAGGGCGACCGGCTGACCCTGTCGATCACGGGACCGGAGGGAGAGGTCATCCGTCAGGACATCACGCTGGACCGCACGCAGGCGCAGGCCTTCCGCGCCACGGGGCGCAAGGCGCGCGGCCCTTGGCCCGCGGGCGCATACCGTGGCGAGGCGGTGCTGCTCCGCGACGGGGCCGAGGTGGGGCGCACCGTCACCTCGATTGCGGTCGAATAGCCCGCCCTAGCGTTCGGTCAGCTTCAACTCGATCCGGCGGTTCGCGGCGCGCGCTTCGGGCGTATCGCCCGCAACGACGGGGCGGTATTCGCCAAAGCCCGTCGCCGCCAGACGTTCGGGCGGGAAGCCCAGCGTGATCTGCATGTAGCGCACCACCGACAGCGCGCGCGCCTGACTGAGTTCCCAGTTGTCGGCGAATGCCCCCGTGCCCGACAGCGGGATGTTGTCGGTATGGCCATCGACGCGGATGATCCAGTCGATCCCTTCGGGGATCTGGTCCTTCACCCCGGACAGGATTTCCACCACGCCCGCGATCTGCGCCTGCCCTTCCGGCGCAAGGTCGGCGGAACCGGGGTTGAACAGCACCTCGGACGAGAACACGAAGCGGTCGCCCACCACGCGCACGCCTTCGCGCCCTGCCAGAAGCTGGGACAGCTTGCCGAAGAATTCCGACCTGTACTGCGCCAGCGTCACATTCTCGGCCTCAAGCCGCAGGCGTTCGGCCTCTTCCAGCTCGGCCCGCCGCTTCTGTTCGGCGGCGACCTGCGCGAGTGCCGCATTGAGTTGCGTGCCCAGCGCCTCGAGCTGCACCTGCGCCGCCGCATCCTCGGCGGCCGAGGCATCGAGCACCGCCTGAAGCGAGGCAAGCTGCGCCCGCAGCGCGGCGATCTGTTCGTTCAGCAGCGCCACCTTCTGCGCGGCCTCCACCGCCTTTCGCTCTTCTTCGGCCAGCGCGCGTTCGGCGGCGGCAAGGGCGGCGTCGCGGCTGTCCAGCCCTTCGACCGCGCGCGCGGCATCGGTCTGCGCGGCGGCCAGCAGGGTCAGCGTTTCCTCGGCCTGCCTGCGCTGTTCCTCCAGCGCAAGGGTCATGGCGGCGATCTCGTCCTCGGACCCTTTCAGCCTGTCGCGCAAAGCCTCCAGCGCGGCGGCATCGGCCAGACGGGCGGCTTCGGCTTCGGTCAGTTCGGCCTGCGCGGCGCTGGCGCGGGCATCGGCGTCGGCGGCTTCGGCCCGCATCCGCGCCAGCATCGCCTCGATCGCCTCGCGCTGCGCGGCGGCAAGGCGGGCGGCTTCGGCCTGCACGTCGATCTCGTCCCGCGCCTGTGCCAGTGCCAGTTGCGCGGCCTCCTGCTCGGTCAGAAGCTTGGCCTGCGCCTCTTCCAGCGCGCGGACATCAGCGGTCAGCTTCGCGCCCAGCGCCCGTGCGGCATCGCGTTCCGACAGAAGCGAGGCCACCTGTTCCTCGAAACTGGCGATGCGGCCCTGCGCGGCTTCAAGCTCTGTCGTGCGCGCGGAAAGCTGGCTTGTCAGGTTGGCGATCAGGGTGGACTGGCGTTCGCCTTCGGCCTGCGCTTCGGCCAGCGACGCGCCCAGACGCCCGACCTCGGCCTGCAATTCATCGGCGCGCGCGCGTTCCATGCCCAGCGCGTCGGCCAGTTGCGAAATCTGCGCCGTCAGCTGGTCCAGCTCGTTCGACTGGCTGGTGATGGTGTCGCGCAGCACCACCTGCATCACGGTGAAGATGGTCAGGACGAACATCATCACCATCAGAAGCGTCGTCACGGCATCGACGAAACCGGGCCAGATCAGGCTTGAATCGCGGCGGCGTGACAGGCCCATGCCTTACCCCCGCCCCGCCGTGCCGCGCGACAGTTGCCGGATCGCGGCGGTCAGCGCCGTCATCTCGGTCCGCAGGTCGGCCAGCGCTTCCTGCCGTCCGGCCGAAATCTCCTCGAGGATCCGCAGAAGCTGCACGTCGATCGACCGCAGGCGCATGCGGCTTTCGGCGTCACCGCCCTGCCCGCCTTCGCCCGCCAGCGCGGCCGCCAGCCGGTCCTGCCCTTCGGCGATCCGCAAAAGGATGGCGGCCTGCCCCGCATCGCCGTCCATCTTTTCGGTCAGCCGCGTGATCGCGCGCGACAGGTCGTCGATCTTGTCCTCGACCATCACGCGGGTGATGTCGGACTGGGTGTAAAGGGTCTGCAGCGCCTCCATCTGGCCGGCCATGTGGTCCAGCACGGCCTCCATCGCGGCGGCATCGGCGCCGCCCTCGTCCCCCGAGGACAGGCCGAGGCGGGTGATCGAGGACAGCCATTCCTCAAGCTCGCGGTAGAAGCGGTTCTGCCCGTGGCCCGCGAACAGTTCCAGAAGCCCGATCACCAGCGATCCCGCCAGCCCGAGGAGCGATGAGGAAAACGCCGTCCCCATCCCGCCCAGCTGGCTTTCAAGGCCGCCCATCAGCTTTTCGAACACCTGCAACCCGCTTTCCCCCTCTTGCGGGGCAAGGCTGCGGATGGTTTCCACGATGGCGGGAACGGTGGTGGCCAGCCCGTAGAACGTGCCCAGAAGGCCAAGAAAGACCAGAAGGTTGATCAGATAGCGGGTGATGTCGCGCGCCTCGTCGATCCGCTGCGCCACGGATTCGAGGATGGAGCGCGAGGAGGATGCCGAAAGCGACGAGGTCGCCCCCCGCGACCGCAGCATGGAGGCCAACGGGGCCAGCAGGCGCGGCGGGATGGTGTTTTCATGGCCCGGGATGTGGCGGACGAAATCCTCGATCCAGCTGACGGACTGGATCAGGATCAGCACCTGCCAGAAACACGTCGCCACGCCGAACAGGAAGACGGCGGCAATGAAGCCGTTCAGCAGCGCGTTGGTGGCGAAGATGCCGACGACTTCGTCATAGATCAGCGATGCCCCCGCCGCGACCAGCACGCAGACCAGAAGCATCAGGACGATCTGGCGGATCGGCTGGCTGAAGGTTGTGGCCCGTTCGGCCCTTGTTCTGTCCATTCCCGCCCAGCCTGCCCGTCCTGCCCCTGTTGCCGCAAGCATAGGAAGCGCGGCCCCGCCTGCCAAGGGGATCAGCCCGCGCGGGCGAGTTCACGAACACGCGCGGCAAGCCAGGACAGGTCAGGATCGGCAATGCCCAGATCGTCCAGATGTTCCACGGTGGACCACAGGTAGTCGCGGTTCGGTCCCCGCCCGCCCGTGGCATTCAGGATGATCCGCGCCTGATCCTCGAGCGGCAGGCCACCGCAATACTGCGCGTGGTCGGGGTCGATCACATAGGCCAGCGCCGCCACCTGCCCGCCGCCCGCCAGATCGACCAGCAGCGTGGTCTCCAGGTAGGCCGAGGACACCAGTTCGCGTTCGCGCAGGCAGGCGAGCGTCTCTGCCTCGGCCCCCGGCGCGACGCGAAAGGCCACCCCGTCGCAGACTGCCCCTTCGGCACGGTCAAGCGCGAGGACGAGGCCGGGGTTCTCGACCGTGCCGCGATGGTGGATGGAGCGCATGCAGAAGCTGCGGTGCCATCCCAAAAGGCGGGCAACCTGACGTTCTGCCACCGGAAAGCCCGGATGCCAGATCAGCGAGCCATAGCCGAAGACCCAGAGAGTTGATTTCATCGGGGTGGTCCATCCGTCCTGCGGCGATGTAAACAGCAGCGAACGAACAAAGGAAAGAGGCGGAAATGCGGGCTTTGCTGGTGGTGATCCTCGTGGCGACGGCGTTGTGGTCCGGATACTGGTTTGTCGGGTCGCGGGCGCTGGAACGCGGTGTCGTGGCATGGTTCGACGCGCCGTCGGCGCAAGGGCTGCAGACCAGCCATCAGGGCGTGGCGGTGCAGGGCTTTCCCAACCGCTTCGACCTGACCGTGACCGAACCGCGGCTGGCCGATCCGGCGCGGGGCCTGTCATGGACGGCCCCCTTCGTGCAGGTCTTTGCCATGACGTGGAAGCCGTGGCACCTGATCGCGGCGCTGCCCGAAAGCCAGACCGTCGCCCTGCCCGACCAGACGGTCGCGGTGACAT
>JBEEOG010000213.1:0-14065 GCA_041191745.1 Pseudomonadota bacterium
TGACGTTTTCCCGCACGGTCAGGGATTCGTCGAGCTGCGGTTCCTGCGGCAGGTAGCCCACCTTGGCCCCCTTGGCGGCCCATGCCTCGCCCTGGAAGTCCTTGTCCCAGCCTGCCATCACGCGCAGAAGGGTGGATTTCCCCGCGCCGTTGACGCCGACGACGCCGATCTTGACGCCGGGCAGGAAGTTCAGGCGGATGTTTTCAAAGACCTTCTTGCCGCCCGGATAGGTCTTGGACACGCCGTCCATGTGATAGACGTATTGATACGAAGCCATCTGGCCGCTCCTGATTATCCCTTGGGTTGGGGCGCTATGTAGCGATATTGCTGGACAAGGGCAACGCAGGGTGCTTCGTCTGCGACCGCACGGGCAGTCGCGGGGAGGCGGCGTGAGGCAAGGGTTTCCCCCCGCGACGCGGGGCATGGTCATCGGGCTTCTGGGCGGGTCTTTCGATCCGGCGCATCGCGGCCATGTCCACATCACGCGCGAGGCGCTCAAGCGCATGGGGCTGGACCGCGTCTGGTGGCTGGTCAGCCCCGGCAATCCGCTGAAGGCGCGAGGGCCCGCCCCGCTGGCCGACCGGCTGGCGCGGGCGCGGGCGGTGATGCGCGATCCGCGGGTGGCGGTGACCGATCTCGAAAGCCGGCTGGGCACGCGGTTCACGGCCGAGACGGTCCTGCGGCTCAAGGCGCTTTATCCGGGCGTGCGCTTCGTCTGGCTGATGGGGGCGGACAATCTGGTGCAGTTCGACCGCTGGAACCACTGGCAGGACATCCTGCGCTCGGTCCCCGTGGGGGTGCTGGCGCGTCCGGGATGGGGGGTGGCCGCCCGCACCAGCCGCGCGGCGCGCATCTTCCGCGAACACGGGGTGGACCGGGGTGAGGTGCTGCGCCTGAAGGCCGCGCCTGCGTGGTGTTTCGTGAACCTGCCGATGGATGCCAGCTCCTCGACCGCGATCCGCGCGCGGGGGGAATGGATGCGCCCGCGCAGGGGCGGGGCCTGAGGACGGTTTCCGGGGGCGGTGCCCGTGGGCGGCGCTTGATCGGCGGGGCGGGCTGGGCTTAGCTGTGGGGACAAGGGGTTGGGGGTGTGTGGTCCATGCTGACGCGGCGGGTTCTTCTGGCGGGGCTTCTGGCCGGTGCGGCTTTGCCTGTCCGGGCCGAAGCGCCCGCACGGTCGCTGCGCCCGCCGCCACGGCCCGATGGCCGCGCCCCTGCCCGCACCGCCGCCGACCCGCAGGCGCTGATCGAAGCGGCGCGGCTGGGCGGGATCACGGGCTTCGCGCTGGCCGATGCGCGCACGGGCCGACTGATCGAATCGCATGAGGGGCGGACGGAACTGCCGCCCGCCAGCGCGGCCAAGGCGCTGACTGCGCTGTTCGCGCTGGAACGGCTGGGCCCCGCGCACCGCTTCGTCACGCAGGTTCTGGCGACCGGCCCCGTGGCGGGCGGGGTGGTGCAGGGCGATCTGGTCCTTGCCGGTTCGGGCGACCCGCTTCTCGATACCGACATGCTGGGCGATCTGGCCGCGCGGCTGGCCGCCGCAGGGGTGCGGGGGGTGCGGGGTGACTTCCTGATCTGGGATGGCGCGCTGCCCGGGATCGCACGGATCGCCGAGGACCAGCCCGACCATGTGGGCTACAACCCCGCGATTTCGGGGCTGAACCTGAACTTCAACCGAGTGCATTTCGAATGGAGCCGCGGGCAGGACGGCTGGGGCGTGGCGATGGATGCGCGCGGCAGCCGCTTCGTGCCCCCCGTCCGCATGGCGCGGATGGAGGTGGTGAACCGCGAAAGCCCGCTGTTCACCTATCGCGCCCGCGACAGCGTCGAGGACTGGACGGTGGCAAGCGCGGCGCTGGGCAAGGGGGGCAGCCGCTGGCTGCCGGTGCGCCGGCCCACGCTTTACGCGGGCGAGGTGTTCCAGACGCTTGCGCGCGCGCAGGGGATCGACCTGCCCGCCCCCCGCCCTGTCCGCCGCCTGCCCGCGGGGCAGGCCGTCGCCCGCCATGTGAGCGAGCCGCTGCCCGAATTGCTGCGCGGGATGCTGCGCCATTCGACCAACCTGACGGCCGAGGTGATGGGGCTTGCCGCTTCGGGGCAGGGGTCGCTTGCGGCCTCGGCGGGGCAGATGTCGGATTGGGTGGGGCAGCGGCTGGGCGCGGATATCCGCTTCGTGGACCATTCGGGGCTGGGTGCACGCTCGCGCGCGTCGCCCGAAGGGTTCGTGCGCGCCCTTGTCGCCGCGCAGACGGTGCCGACGGGGGCGGTGCTGAAATCGGTGCTGCGCGAGCTGGGGATGCGGGACGAGGAAGGCGGCGGGATCGAAAGCCCCGTGCGCGTGATCGGCAAGACGGGCACGCTGAACTTCGTCTCGACCCTTGTGGGTTACATCCAGCCGCCGGGGGGGCGCGAACTGGTCTTTGCGATCCAGTCCGCCGACACCGCCCGCCGCGACCGCCTGACCGAGGCCGAGCGGGAAAGCCCCGAAGGCGGCAGGGCATGGACCCGCAGGGCGCGCAAGCTGCAAGGCCAGCTGATCGCGCGCTGGGCGGGGCTTTACGCCTGAGCCAAGGGTGTGGCGGGCCCTGCGCCCGCGCGCTCGGATGTCAGGCGGCGGCCAAGGGCGATGAAGGGCCGCTCCACCGCGTGATAGAGCAGGATCGCCGGCGGCAGCGACAGCGCGATGGCCGCGAGCGGTGCCGCGATGGCGACGGCCAGCGGATCGCCCGCGAGCGCCGCGACATGCAGCGGGATGCCCGAGCCATAGATGACCAGCGGGTGGCAGAGGTAGAGGCTGTAGCTGATCCTGCCCAGATAGCGGGTCAGGCCGTTGTCGATCAGCCGGACGGGGGACAGGGCCTGTGACAGGACGATCAGGAAGAAGGCCATCCCCCAGCCGCAGATCAGTGCCAGCGGGACCGGATCCCGCACCTCCGGCATCGGCGGCCCCCAGATCACGAGGGCGCAGAGCAAGGCCACGCCCCCCGCCAAGAGGACATGGGCCAGACGGTCCCTGCGCCTGTCCTGCAGGGCCGCATAGATCCGCCACGCCAGCAGGCCGAGCGCGAAATAGGGCGCGCCCGTCAGGGGATGGGTCCAGTGGTAGAAGTCGAACGGCGCCACCTCGACGCGGCTGATCGCCCAAGCCCCGATCAGGCCAAGCACCAGCAGGACCCCTGCCGACACGAAGCCGCGCCACAGGATCAGGAAGGGGAAGAGGGCGTAGAACAGCATCTCGATCCCGATCGACCAGCCGGCGGGGACGATGCCGTTCTGGGTGATGCCGAAGGTCAGCGTCAGGTTCGACAGAAGCGTGCCGAAGCCCTGGAACGGGCTGCCGAGATAGGCGTAATAGGCCAGCCAGGCGGCCAGCATCAGATAGAACAGCGGGGCGATGCGGAAGATCCGGCGCAGCGCGTAGCGCAGGGCCGAGGCCCCGTCGCCGATCCCGCCCCGATAGGCCAGCGACATGGAAAAGGCGCTGATGATGAAGAACAGCGGCACCCCCATGCTGAGGAAATGCGTGCGCGTGAACGCGGCCGTGGGCAGGGGAAAGATCTACAGGGCATGAACGGCGACCACACCCGTCGCCGCGATGCCACGAAGGGCGTCGATCGACTCGAGCCTGCCGCCACCGCTCGCCTGCCGCTTGTCCCTCCACCCGCCTTCACTCGCCCTCTGCCTGTCATCAGGACCATGGTCGGGTGCGGCGGTCAAATCCCCGCCGCCGTTTCCGCGCCGACGTTGCAGAAATGGCAGTCCGTGGGGGGGCGGGTTCCCTGATGCGCTGCCGCGGGCCCCGTCGGGGGGAACCGTCCCCGCCCCCTGCGGGTTCGCCCCGCGAAACCACAGGCGATGGGGGCTGCGATGGAGCTTCTGGACCGGATCAGGAAGCGGGCGCACGAGTTGTGGGAGCGCGAGGGCCGCCCCGAGGGCCGGCACGAGGCGCACTGGCAGCAGGCCATGCAGGAGATCACGGCGGCAGACGGCGCGGGACCGCCGCCCGTCCTGTCCGATCCCGATGCGGGCGCGGCGCTGGCGGGCGGGGCCGGCGGAGGGCGGGGCGATCCCGACGGTGGCGAACCTGCGGCGGGCAAGGGCGGCACGGGGCCGATCGTTGCCGCACGCCCCGGTGAGGGTGGAATGGCCGCCACCCCGCGCGGGCGGACGGCGGCGGCCAAGGGAGAGGGCTGACCCGCCCCCGTCACATGCCCTGCCAGAAGGCCGTGACCGCATAGATCAGCGGCACCCCCACGATCAGCATGAAGGGGAATGTGATCCCGAGCGAGGCCGTCAGCCAGATCGACGGGTTGGCCTGCGGGAATGTCGCGCGCACGGCGGCGGGCGCGTCGATATAGCTGGCCGATGCCGCCACGGCCCCCAGCACGAAGGCCGATCCCATCGGCAGGCCCGCCAGCGTCGCCAGCCCCGAGAAGACGGTGCCGTGGACCAGCGGCATGACGATGCCGAAGGCCGCCATCTTCAGCCCGACGCGGGCGAATTCGCCCAGTTGCCGCGCGGCGGTCATCCCCATCTCGAGCAGGAACAGCACCAGCACGCCGCGGAAGAGATCGACGAAATAGGGTTCGATCCGCGCATAGTTGTTTTCGCCCGAGACCGCGCCGATCAGCATGCCCCCGCCCAGCAGAAGCAGTCCGCGCCCGCGCAGCGTCTCCATCAGGATGGCCGTCAGGCCCGATTGCGCGCCCCCTTCGCTGCGGGCCAGCGCGAGGCGGCCGATGAAGAGCGCGACGAGGATGCCCAGTTCCATCAGCGCGACGAGGCCCGTCACATAGCCCTCCATCGGGGTGCCGGCCGCTTCGGCATAGGACCGCGCGACGACGAAGGTGACCGAGGACACCGATCCGTAAAGCGCCGCCACCCCCGTCGCGTTGCGGATATCCAGCCCGATGACATGGCGTGCGACCAGAAAGGCCAGCACGGGTATGCCAAGGATGATCAGCGCCGCCACCCCGAGCCCCCCCAGCATCGCGGCGGGGTCGGTCTGCGCCAGTTCGCGCCCGCCCTGCAGGCCGATGGAGAAGAGCAGGAAGATCGCGAAGATGCGGATCACGGGTTCGGGGATTTCAAGGTCGGACCGGATCAGCGTGGCGAGCATCCCCAGAAGGAAGGCCAGCGTCAGCGGCGAAATCAGGTTTTCGATCAGGATCGCGTCCATGGCGGGCTCCGTTTGTTGGCGGGGCTTTTTGCGCTGCGGCATTTGAAAAGGGAAACGCGAAGGTTAGATATGATTGATCTGTTTTGCCGATAGGTTTCGCCATGCATGACGTCGATACCGCGCTTCTTCGCACCTTCGTCTCGCTGGCCGAGACGCGCAGTTTTTCCCGCACGGGTGCGCGGATCGGGCGGTCGCAATCGGCGGTGTCGGGGCAGATCCGCAAGCTGGAGGACATGTTCGGCTGTCGCCTTCTGGAACGCGACACGCGCAACGTGGCCTTGACGGCGGATGGCGAGCGGCTTCTGGGCCATGCCCGCGCGATGGTGGCGCAGGCCGATGCGATGTTGGCGCGCTTCCGCACGCCGGAACTGGCGGGCGAGGTGCGCTTCGGCAGCCCCGAGGATTTCGCCTCGGCCTTCCTGCCCGACATCCTTGGCCTTTTCGCCGCCGCCCATCCGGCGGTGGAATTGCATGTGACCTGCCAGCTGACCCTGCCCCTGATCGCGGAATTCGAGGCGGGGGCGCAGGATATCGTGATCGTCAAGCAGGACCCCTCGCAGCCGCTGGCGGGTGCGCGGCCGCTGTGGCGCGAAAGGCTGGTCTGGGTGGCCGCACCCGCGCTGGCGGCGCTGCGGCCCGCGGGTCAGGGGCGGCCGCTGCCCCTTGTGCTGTCGCCCGCGCCTTGCGTCTACCGCAGCCGCGCGACGGATGCGCTGGACCGTGCGGGGGTGGCGTGGACGGGTGTCTTCACCTCGCCCAGTTTCGCGGGGCTGTCGGCGGCGGTGCGGGCGGGGCTGGGCTATGCCGTGATGCCGCGCGGGCTGGTGCCAGCGGGGCTGTCGGTTCTGGAAGGCTGGCCCGATCTGGCCGAGGCCGAGATCGCGCTGCTGCAGGTGGCGCGCCCGTCCCCCGCCGTGCAGGCGCTGGCCGAGTTTCTGGTGGACCGCGTGGGGCGGTAGGTCGGTTTCTTCTTTGGCGGGTGGTGCGGCCCCCTCATCCGGCCCTTTCGCCCCTCACGCCGCCCTTTCCCCCTCACGCCGCCCTTTCGCCCCTCACCCTGCCCTCTCCCCCGGGGGGAGAGGGGGCCATCCGGCGGGCGGAGGGACGTGGCAGGCCTGCGGGGGGCTCAGGCGCGCATGTGGCGGACCCTTGCGCCCCATTCGATGGCGGCGGCGTGCAGGCGGTCGATGTCCAGCTGTTCGCGCAATTCCTCGAGCATGCGAAGCTCCATATCCGGCAGGCGGCCGTCCGAGGCGGTCACGTCGCAGGCCATCGCATAGGCGGTTTCGTGCAGCCGCTGGGGCAGCGCCGCACGGACAAGCCCGAAGAGCGCGTCGAGGCCGTCTTCCTCTTCGAAGAGGTCGAAGACGGTCTGGCTGACCTGGCGGATGCGGTCGCTGTCATAGCCTGCGAAGATGGGCATGTGGTTCACGATCCGCTGGATCGCCACCAGTTCGGTTGTCCGCAGATCCTCGTCCGAGGCCGAGACGGCGATCATCACGGCCACGAGGGCATCCTGCGGCGACATGGAGGCGGGGGCTTCGGTCACGGGGCAATCTCCTGCGGTTTGGCCCATGATTATTGACGCGGGGCGGGGGCGGCAATAGAGGACGGGGGCTGCGGGGGCACGGGGTTTCCGCACATCTCCTTGAGGAGTGACGATGTCTGCCCTGCGTGACGCCGCGATGAAATCGAAAGCCTGGCCCTTCGAAGAGGCGCGCGCGATCCTCAAGCGCTACGAGAAGAAGGCGCCCGAAAAGGGCTATGTCCTGTTCGAGACGGGCTATGGCCCGTCCGGCCTGCCCCATATCGGCACCTTCGGCGAGGTGGCGCGCACGACGATGATCCGCCGCGCCTTCGAGGTGATCAGCGACATCCCGACGCGGCTGATCTGTTTCTCGGACGATGTGGACGGGATGCGGAAGGTGCCCGAGAACGTGCCGCAGCAGGACATGCTGCGGAGCCACATGCAGAAGCCGCTGACGTCCGTGCCCGATCCTTACGGGCAGTACGAAAGCTTCGGCCACCACAACAACGCGATGCTGCGGCGTTTCCTCGACACCTTCGGGTTCGAGTATGAATTCATCAGCGCGACCGAGTTCTACAAGTCGGGCCGGTTCGATGCGACGCTGCGGCTGGCCGCGGAACGCTATGACGCGATCATGGCGATCATGCTGGCCAGCTTGCGCGAGAAACGGCAGCAAACCTATTCCTGCTTCCTGCCGATCCATCCCGAAACGGGGCGCGTGCTTTACGTGCCGATGAAGGAGGTGAACGCCAAGGACGGCACCATCACCTTCGACGACGAGGAAGGCCGCGAATGGACGCTGCCCGTCACGGGCGGCCATGTGAAGCTGCAGTGGAAGCCCGATTTCGGCGCGCGTTGGGCGGCGCTGGGCGTCGACTTCGAGATGTATGGCAAGGACCATTCCACCAACACGCCGATCTATGACGGCATCTGCGAGGTTCTGGGCGGGCGGAAGCCCAACCACATGACCTATGAGCTGTTCCTTGACGATCAGGGGCAGAAGATCTCGAAGTCCAAGGGCAACGGGCTGACCATCGACGAATGGCTGACCTATGCGGCGACGGAGTCGCTGTCCTATTTCATGTACCAGAAGCCCAAGACGGCGAAGCGGATGCATTTCGATGTCATCCCGCGGGCGGTGGACGAATATCACCAGCAGCTGAAGGCCTACCCCACGCAGGATGTGGAGGGGCAGGTGAACAACCCCGTCTGGCACATCCATTCCGGCAACCCGCCGGAGTCGAGGATGGTGGTGCCCTTCGGCATGCTGCTGAACCTTGCGAGCGTCGCGGGGGCCAAGGATGCCAAGGGGCTGTGGGGTTACATCCGCGCCTATGCGCCCGAAGCCTCGCCCGAGACGCATCCCGATCTGGACGCGGCGGCGGGTTTCGCCGTGCGCTACTTCGCCGACAAGATCGCGCCGACGCGGGTGTTCCGCCTGCCCACCGATCAGGAACGCGCGGCGATGGCCGACCTGTGCGCGCGGCTGGCGGCTTGGGACGGGGGCCTCGATGCCGATGCGCTGCAGAGCATGGTCTTTGCGGTGGGCAAGGAGCACGGGTTCGAACCGCTGCGCGACTGGTTCAAGGCGCTCTACGAGGTGCTGCTGGGGGCAAGCGAGGGCCCGCGCTTCGGCGGGTTCGTGGCGCTTTATGGCGTGGCCGAGACGGTGGCCTTGATCGACAGGGCGCTGGCGGGGGAACTGGCGGGCTGAGGGGTCCAAGCCTCGTCTGGCGCGACGGTGGGGATTGCCCCGATGCCCCGAGCATCGAGGCGCGCCCGCACCGCCCCCACGGGGCGGGCGCGCCCCTTTGGTTGCCGGGCCGCCCCACTGGACATGCTCAATCGCCGCCCTAGCCTTTGCGCGGGGACGTCACCGCGAAAGGAGCCTGCCATGCGCGGACCTGCCTTTGCCTTCCTGCTTTCCCTCGCCGCGCTTCCCGCCGCCGCGCAGGAAGACCCGATCCAGTCCACGATCCTGAACCAGATCGAGGCCTTCAAGGCCGATGACTTCGCCACGGCCTTCACCTTCGCCTCGCCCAACATCAAGGGCATCTTCGGCACGCCCGAAAACTTCGGGATGATGGTCCGCAACGGCTATCCGATGGTCCACCGCCCCGCCGATGTGCGGATGCTGGAGCAGCGCGAGGTGGCGGGGCGGCTGTGGCAGAAGGTGCTGATCACCGATGCCGAAGGGCGCAGCCATGTGCTGGATTACCAGATGGTCGAAACGCCCGAAGGCTGGCAGATCAACGGCGTGCAGCTTCTGCCTTCGGGCGGGGTTGGGGCGTGACCGTCCCCGTTGCGCGCACGCCGGCCTGACCCGCGGTTAACCGCGGGTTGATACCCGTCCGGCCATGAAGGCGCGGGTAAACCCTTCCCGCGCCGCAAGGCAGAGGTGGACGGGATGAACAAGGCGATTACCGACGGGCTGGTGCTGATGCCGCCGCCCTTTTCCGCGGGGCTCGCGCTCTGGTCGCGCGAGGACGGGATCGCGGGGCAGGGGTCATGGGCGGGCCAGCCCAACGCGGCCTTTGTCCCCGCCGATCAGGATTTCGGCGGCTGTCTGGAAATCCAGAAGGCGGCGACGGTCACGAAGGTCCGCTGCTTCCAGCAGATCCCCTTCCAGCCGGGGCTCTATCTGCGGGTCACGGCGCGGGTCAAGGCGGTGTCGGGGGCGTTCCCGTCGGTCCGCATCGCGGGCTTTGCTGCCGCATCGAACGGGTCCAACGTCACCACGGCCCAGCAGGTCGGGCCTTCGGTCACGCTGAATTCCTATGGCACGCCCGTCACCGTCACGGCCATCGTCGGGTCGGGCTTCCGGCAGGGCTGCGACATGGTCTGGGGCGCGCAGCCCGTCTATGGCCATTTCGGCATCGACCTGACGGGGCCGAATGGCGGGGTGGTGCGGATCGACGACATCACGATCGAGGATGTGACGAGCGTCTTTCTGCGTACGATGATGGACTGGGTCGATGTGCGCGATTACGGCGCGCGGGGCGACGGCGTGACCGATGACACGGCCGCCTTCCTTGCCGCCGACGCGGCGGCGGGGGCGCGGCTTCTGGTCGTCTCGAAAGGCACCTATCGCATCGCCAACCACCTGACGCTGAATGCGAAGGTGCGCTTCGAAGGCAGTCTTTCGGTGCCCGACGACCGCCGCATCGTCTTCATGCGGAACTTCGACCTCGACACCTATACCGATGCCTTCGGATCCGAGGCGGCGGGCTTCCGCAAGGCGCTGCAGGCGCTGTTTCAGTTCAACGACCATGTCACCTTCGACATGTCGGGACGGCGCGTCGATCTGACGGCACCCATCGACGTGGCCGCGCTGGCGGGACTGACGAGCTTTTCCAACCGCCGCAGCCTGTCGAACGGGCTTCTGAACGCGGTCGAGGGGCCGGGCTGGTCCAACGTCACCGCCACGTCGGTTGCGACCTATGCGACGGCGCAGCCCACACGGCTGACGGCGGTCGCCAACGTCGCCAACGTGCCGGTGGGCGCGCGGGTGAGCGGCACCGGCGTCGGGCGCGAGGTCTATGTGCGCTCGAAGAACGTCGGCGCCGGCACGATCGAGTTGAGCCAGCCCCTGTTCGGCGCGGCGGGGACGCGCACCTTCACCTTCGAACGCTACCAGTATCTGCTGGATTTCTCGGGCTTCGACACGCTGCAGCGCTTCGAACTCGACAGTCTGGAATTCGGCTGCAACGGAAATGCGAGCGGGGTGATGCTGGCGCGCGACGGGCTGATCTTCCAGATCGAGAACTGCGTCTTCAACCGCCCCAAGGATCGCGGCATCACCTCGACCGGTTTGGGCTGTGCGGGGCTTTTCGTCGACAAGTGCCAGTTCTGGTCGAACGAGCAGCCGATACCGGCGCAGAACCGCACCACGATCGCGCTGAACATCAACGCCAACGACGCCAAGATCCGCGACAACCGCGTGGTGCGCTTCGCCCATTTCGCGGTGATCGCGGGGGCGGGGCATATCGTCAACGGCAACCACTTCTTCCAAGGCGACGACCAGACGCCGGGCGCGCGGCGCGCGGGGATGATCTTCACCGCCACCCATGCGCGCACCACCTTCAACGCGAATTACGTGGACAACTGCTTCCTCGAATTCTCGAACGAGCATGATGCCGTGCCGCAATTCGACACGGGCTTTTCCTTCAGCGGGGTGACGATCGCCGACAACATCTTCTTTGCCACCAATGTCGGCACCTCGTTCCGCTGGCTGGTCGTCACGCCGCGCGGGGCGGGCCATTTCCTGAACGGGCTGACGGTCACGGGAAACACCTTCCGCACGGTCAACGGGGCCATCGACAGGGTCGAGGGCGTGGATACCAGCTTTGCCGATCTGGATTACGGGCGCTTCCGCAATGTGGTGTTCCTCGGCAATACCTATCACGGCATCACCGCGCAGACGGCAAGCCCCGTGACCTTCCAGCACAATCAGGCCTCTGCCGCGGAGACATGGGTGGTGGACGGCGGCGGCTTCATGCCCTTCCGGTCATGGGCGCGCAACGTGGTGTCGGTGGTCCCCGACGGCTTTGTCACCAACAGCGCGAACGTGGCGCAATACGCGGCACCCGCCAGCTTTCCCGAACAGGGCGCCACGCGCTCGCTGGTGAACCTGCGCTGGCCCACCGCCGTCAGGGGGCGGGTGAACGTGACGCTGCGCTGCGACAATCCGGTCTAGGTCGGGCCTTTCAGGGACGCGGCGGCAAGAGATCGGACGGGCCAAGCCGGTAGGCCCGCGCGAAGCCGCCGTTCAGCAGGGCCGAGACGGGGTGCAGGCGCACAAAGGCGAAATCCGCGAAATCGACATAGAGCTTCGATTTCGGATGCGTCTGCACCCAGTGGTCGCGCAGTGCGGCGCGGGCGGGATCGCCCGCCGCGACGAATTCCGCCCGCGCCTTGACCATCAGGCGCGGGTGGGTCAGGGGATCGCCCTTCGCCCCCGCCTCGCCCAGCATCAGCGCGCAGTCGGGGTTCGCCGCAAGCGCCGCGAAATGCGGGGCAAGGGACGATACCAGCGTCAGGGGCAGACCCTCGGGCGTCAAGCCAAAGGCGATGCGGCTGATCCCGGGCGTGCCATCCGCCGGATCGGTCACCGCCAGCGCCGCATGGCCAAGCGCCATCAGCCCGCGCGCAAGGGCACGCGCCTCGTCATCGGCGGCGGCGACGGGATCGCGGGGCGTGGACACGGGGAACGGCTCCCTTTTGTTGACAAGCGGGCAGGCGCGGGCGTTTGCTGCGCGTGACAGATGGCTAACGCCCCGACATGACCCAGACAAGCCGCGCCGACCCGCCCCTTGCCGAATTCCTGCCCAAGCTCGTCACCGTGCTGCGCGAAGGCTATGGTCCGGCCGCGCTCAGGGCCGATGCGCTGGCGGGGCTGACGGTGGCCATCGTGGCGCTGCCCCTGTCCATGGCCATCGCCATCGCCAGCGGTGTCGGGCCTGAGCGCGGGCTTTACACGGCCATCATCGGGGGGTTCCTCGTCTCGGCCCTCGGCGGGTCGCGGTTCCAGATCGGGGGGCCTGCGGGCGCCTTCATCGTGCTCGTCTCGGCCTGCGTCATGGCGACGGGGCTGCAGGGCCTGATCACGGCGACCTTCCTGTCGGGCTTCGTGCTGATGGCGGCAGGCGCGCTGCGGCTGGGCACCTATATCCGCTTCATCCCCTATCCCGTCACCGTGGGCTTCACCGCCGGCATCGCCGTCATCATCTTCGCCAGCCAACTGCGCGAGCTGTTCGGGTTGACACTGACCGCGCCCGAACCGGCGGCACTGGTCGAGAAGCTTCCCGCCCTCTGGGCCGCGCGCGACAGCGTGACGCCCGCCGCCCTTGCCGTGGCGCTGGGCGTGATCGCGGTGATCCAGGCGACCAAGCGCTTCCGCCCCGGCTGGCCGGGCATGCTGATCGCGGTGGCGCTGGCCTCGGCCCTTGTCGCGGCGCTGGGGCTTCCGGTCGAAACCATCGGCAGCCGCTTCGGCGCGTTGCCGCGCACGCTGCCCGCGCCCGCCCTGCCCGACCTGTCCGCGCCCGCGCTGGCCGAGGCGCTGCCCTGGGCGCTGTCCTTCGCGCTTCTGGGGGCGATCGAGTCGCTCCTTTCTGCCGTGGTGGCCGATGGCATGTCGGGCCGCCAGCACCGCCCCAATGCCGAATTGCTGGCGCAGGGCGTGGCCAATTGCGGATCGGCCCTGTTCGGCGGCTTCTGCGTCACGGGCACCATCGCGCGCACGGCGACCAATGTCCGCGCCGGATCGCGCGGCCCCGTCTCGGGCATGCTGCACGCGCTGTTCCTTCTGGCCTTCATGGCGGTGGCGGCCCCGCTTGCGGCCTTTGTCCCGCTGGCGGCACTGGCGGGCATCCTTGCCGTCGTGGCCTGGAACATGGCCGAGAAGGAGGAGTTCTGGCACCTTCTGAAATCCTCGCGCGCGGATGCGCTGGTGCTTCTGGTGACCTTCGGCCTCGTTGCCTTCCGCGACCTGACCGAGGGGATTATCGCAGGCTTCGCGCTGGGCGGGCTGGTCTTCATCCGCCGCATGTCGGATGCCGCTGGGATCGAGCCGATGGCCGAAGCGCCGCTGTCGGGCACGGCCGAGCGGGTCTTCTACCGCCTGCGCGGCCCCTATTTCTTCGGTGCGGCGGCGCGGCTCGGATCGGTGCTGGACCGGATCGCCGACCATCCGCGCGAATTCGTGCTGGACATGACCGAGGTGCCCTTCATCGATTCCTCGGGCGCGCGGTCCTTCCTCCTCTTGGCGCGCAAGATCGACCGGCGGGGCGGGCGGCTCGTCATCCTCGGCGCGGGCGAGGGGCTGCGCGCCGGTCTGCTGGCGCAGGGTCTCGACGCGCCGCTCGTCCGCTTTGTGGCAGGCTACGGCGACCTGTCGGCCTGATCCGCGCGAATCACCCCGTCCGGGGTCATGCCGCAGCGCGGCATCCCTGCCTGCACCTGCCCCGTCGGGCAGGCTGGGCGGCCTCGCCACCCCGGCGCGGGCCTGCCGGCCGCAAGCGGGTCGGATCGCGGAAACTTTTCAGGAAGTTTTCGGAATTCGCGCGCTCAAGGTCAATTGATTGACAGGAAAAGATAGCACCAAAAAAGGGTTACAGTTCCCTTGACGGAGGCGCTATTGTGCCCGCGGGTTGAAGCCGGTCCCGCTTCGGGGCTGGCGCGCAGGATGCGGACATTGGCCTGTCCGCCACGAAGGAGGACCACGATGCCCGATACCGCACAGACTGGGGTTTACACCGCGTCGGACGCATTCATTTCCCGGGCGCATGTGGATGCGGCGGGCTATGCGGCGCTGTATGCCGAATCGGTTTCGGATCCCGAGGGGTTCTGGCGGC
>JBEEOG010000214.1:0-12624 GCA_041191745.1 Pseudomonadota bacterium
CTTGCGGTCGCGGGTGGCGTACTGGTTCGCCTTGTCCACGGCCTGCGTGGCGGTGCGGAAGTTGCGCGAGCGGGCGCTGTAATAGCCAGCCGCCTGCTTGATGACCTTGCGGTGACGGGCGTGGGTCACCTTACCGGATTTGACGCGGGACATCTATTTGCTCCTCAGCGGTCGTAGGGCATGTATTTCTTGACGATCTTCTCGTCGCTCGCGCACAGGATCATCGCGCCGGATGCGTCGCGGATGAACTTGGGGGTGCGCTTGATCATGCCGTGGCGCTTGCCGGCGGGACCGGCCTTCACCCGACCGGAGGCCGTGAAGCTGAAGCGCTTCTTCGCCGCCGACTTGGTCTTCATCTTGGGCATTTCCATCTCCGTGGTTGCAGGCGCGACTCGGCATGCCACATCGGCCGGTCGCGCAGGTATCGCAGGTTGCGGCGTATAGGGGGGCGCGCGGCGGGACGCAAGCGCAAAACGCTAGCGCAGGTAGCGGCCGATCACTTCGACAAAGACCTGCGGCATCTCGTTGAAGGCATAGCGCTGCGGGTTCTGCGTCAGGGCGATGACGACCAGCACCCCCGAGACAAGGACCGCGACCGCCGATCCGCGCGGGGCGCGGCCATCGACCCATGCCGAGAGCATGGACGGCACGGTCAGAACGCCGATGACAATGCCGATGACCAATATCAGATCGTAATCCATGACACCGACACAGGGAACGAATGCGACAGGCCCATAAAGCCCCGCTTTCGCGCCGCGTGCAAGCGATGTCGCGGTTCATCAAAATGAACGGGGCCGGAGGATCGCTCCGGCCCCGCGGGATCAGGGCTGCCCGATCACGATGTCCCGATCATTCCGGATCGACGCGGTAGATCAGCCGTTCGTCGCAGGGGGCGACGCGCAGGATGTTCGTGGTGCCTTGCACGTTGAAGGGCACGCCCGCCGTCAGCACGATCTGGTCCGTCTCGGCCGCGAAACCGTAGGTCCGCGCGGCGCGCACGGCGCTGATGACGGCGCCCTTGAAGCGGTCCTGCTCTTCGGTGATGACGCAATGCGCCCCCCATGTCAGGCACATGCGGCGTGCCGTTTCGATCAGCGGGGTCAGCGCGATGATCGGCACGCGCGGGCGTTCGCGCGCGACAAGCGCTACCGTCGTGCCCGACTGCGAGAAGCAGCAGATCGCCTTGATGTCGGCGCTTTCCGCGATCTCGCGCGCGGCGGCGACGATGCCGTCGGCGACCGAGGTGCGGTTGACCGAACGGCTCGCCTCGATCACCTGACGGTAGGTCGGGTCGCTTTCGACGCTGATCGCCACGTTGTTCATCGTGGCCACTGCTTCGACCGGATACTTGCCCGCCGCCGATTCCGCCGACAGCATCACCGCATCGGCGCCTTCGTAGATGGCGGTGGCGACGTCGGACACCTCGGCCCGGGTGGGCATGGGCGATTCGATCATCGATTCCAGCATCTGTGTCGCCACGATCACGGGCTTGGCGGCCGAGCGCGCGCCGCGCACCAGACGCTTCTGGATCGGCGGGACGGAATGGACGGGCAGTTCCACGCCCAGATCGCCGCGCGCCACCATGATGCCGTCGGACACCTCCAGAATGGCGTCATAGGCCTTCACCGCGGCGGGCTTTTCAATCTTGGACAGGATCGCGGCGCGGCCACGGGCCAGATCGCGGGCCTCGATCACATCCTCGGGGCGCTGCACGAACGACAGCGCCAGCCAGTCCACGCCCAGTTCGCAGGCGAATTCCAGATCCTTGCGGTCCTTGTCCGACAGCGCGGCCAGCGGCAGCACCACGTCGGGCACGTTCACGCCCTTGCGGTTCGAGATGGTGCCGCCCACGGTCACCACGCAATCGGCGAAATCCTTGCCGCAGCTTTCCACCCGCACGCGGATCTTGCCGTCGTTGATCAGAAGCGACGCGCCCGGTTCCAGCGCGGCGAAGATCTCGGGGTGCGGCAACTGCACCCGCGTCGCATCGCCCGGCGCGGGGTCGAGGTCGAAGCGGAAGCGGTCGCCCTCGACCAGATCGTGCGATCCGGCGGCAAAGGTGCCGACGCGCAGCTTGGGACCCTGAAGGTCGGCAAGGATGGCGATCGGGCGGCCGGTATCGGCCTCTACCTGACGGATGATGACATGCCGCGCGCGGATGTCGTCATGGGTGCCGTGGCTCATGTTCAGGCGGAACACGTCGGCCCCTGCCTCGAACAAAGCGCGGATGGTCTTGTAATCGCTGGAGGCCGGACCCAGGGTGGCCACGATCTTCACGTTCCGAAGGCGTCTCATCTGCCTCGTTCCTTCCAATGTGTCGTGTCGCGGTGGGCCGCGGGTCTTATGGCGCAATCCGTCAGGCGGGGCAACTGGCCCTCGGCCCGCGAAGGCCATAAATGACGATAACGGATCGGACATGACGGAATTTCAGTCGGTGGATGCTTTCAGGATCATCGGGGAAGACAGGGCGGGGCGCTGGCTCGTCACCTGCGACCATGCCACGAACCGCGTACCGGACTGGATTGGCGGCGGCAGCCTCGGCATCGGGGCGGCGGATATGGGCCGCCACATCGCCTATGATCCCGGCGCGGCGGGTCTGGCCGTGGCTTTGGCCGCGCGGCTGGACAGCCCCGCGATCCTGTCGGATTTCTCGCGCCTCGTGATCGACCCGAACCGCGGAGAGGACGATCCGACGCTGGTGATGAAGCTTTACGACGGCACGATCATCCCCGCGAACCGCCATGTCGGCGCGGCGGGCGTGGCCGAACGGCTGGAGCGGCTCTACCGTCCCTATCACGCCGCCTATGCCCGTCTGGCCGCGCGCAGGCCCGATACGGTGATCGTGGCCATCCACAGCTTTACCCCCTGCCTGAAGGGCCGCGCGCCGCGCCCGTGGCATGTGGGCGTGCTCTATTCCCATCTGGACGAGCGTCTGTCGCGGCGTCTGATCGCGCATCTGCGGGCCGACGGGCGCTGGTGCGTGGGCGACAACGAACCCTATTCCGGCCACCTGCCTGGCGATGCGATCGACCGGCACGCCTTGCAGGCGGGGCGGCTGAACACGCTGGTCGAGGTCAGGAACGACCTGATCACCGATCCCGCCGCGCAAGAGGCTTGGGCCGATCACCTCGCCCCCGCGCTGCGGGCGGCGGCAGACGCGCTGCAGGACTGAGCGGCGTGCCGCGCGGGTCCGGTCAACGGGTGACAGGGGCGCGCGAAAGGGGCAGGATGGATGCCCGACAAGGAAAGGCCCGACCGATGACCGACCTCGACCCCGCCACGCTGGAACGACTGGAAGCCGCCGCCTTCCGCAAGCTGCGCGATCACCTGCGCGCGCGGACGGATGTGCAGAACATCGACATGATGAACCTTGCCGGTTTCTGCCGGAACTGCCTTGGCCGCTGGATGTTCGAGGCCGCGCAGGAGCGGGGCGTCGATCTGGGCAAGGAAGAGGCGCGCACGCTGTTCTACGGCATGCCCTATGACGACTGGAAGGCGCAGCACCAGACCGAGGCGGATGCCGGCAAGCAGGCGGCCTTTTCGCAGGCGATCAAGGCGCATGGCGGCTGAACGGCCGCCAAGTCTGTCTACATATCGGAAACAATTGGCCTTTTGCCGCGATTTTGCCACCGATCCGCCGCAATCCTTGCCGGATGGCCGCGCGGGAAATTGACACGAATCAGGGCGCGGTCCAGCGTCTGTGAATATTCGGTTAACTCGTGCAGTAGGTTCGCGTCATGGAAATGCTTCTCGCCCTTCTCGGCCTCCCTCTCATGCTCGTGGGGGGCTCGGGCGGCGGGGATGACGCGTCGGACGATCCCGATCCGGTTGCACGGGCGGATGCCACGGCGGGCCGGACCGTCAACGGGACCCCGGGCGGCGACAGTCTTGACGGCAGCGAAGGCGATGACCGGATCTGGGGCCTTGTCGGTCCTGACCGCATCGCCGGTCTTGGCGGCGACGATACGCTGGGCGGCGGCGAGGGGCGCGACACGCTGCTGGGCGGGGCGGGCGATGACGAGATCTTCGGCGGGCCGCTGCGCGATCTGCTCTTTGGCGGTGCGGGCGACGACACCCTGACCGGCGGCACCGGATTCGACCGGATCGTGGCGGGCGATGGCGACGATCTGGTGCGCGTCTTTGGCGATTCGGGCGATGACCGCATCTTCCTTGGCGCGGGCGATGACCGGATGGAGATATCGGGTCTTGCGACGGGCTTCATCCGTGCCGATGGCGGTCTGGGCGATGACTCGATGCGCCACGGCGCAGGCGGCGCGATCCTGAACGGCGGCGCAGGCGACGACCTGATCCAGAGCGGCACGGGCGATGGCACCCTGTCGGGCGGCACGGGCGACGACTACCTGATCGGCAACACCGGCGACAAGCTGTTCGGCGAGGATGGCAACGACCGGATCGAACTGGCCGGCGGCTTCGGCGCGGGCGGGGCGGGCAACGATACGCTCTTCGGCCTTGGCGGGAATGTGACGCTGCTCGGCGGTGCCGACAATGACGAGATCATCCTGTCCAGCGGCAATGACAGCGCCGTCGGCGGCGAGGGCGACGACCGCATCCGCACGCAGGTGGCGGGCGAACTGACGGGGAATGACGGCGCGAGGGCGGGCCTTGGCCTTGGCCGCGACATCATCGAGGCCGGTGCCGGCAATGACGTGGTGGACCTGACGCTTGGCCTTGATCGCAGCGGCACGGCGAATGTCGATCTGGGCCTGGGCAATGACACCTTCACCGATACCCGCTTTGCACAGGATACGGGTTTCTTCCCCGCGCCGCGGATCGTGGCGACGACCGATGACACCGTGCTGGGCGGCGGCGGCAACGATACGATCAGCGCGGGCCACGGCGCGGACAGCGTGGATGGCGGCGCGGGCGATGACGTGATCGACACGCGCGATGTGACGCAGGATTTCAGCCGCCGCAGCGATACGGACGAAAAGGCCGACACGGCCCTGGGCGGGCTGGGCAACGACACGCTGTCGGGCGACGACGGCGACACCCTGACGGGTGGCGAAGGGGCCGATCTGTTCACGCTGGATTATCTGGACCGCGTGCCGAACGGCACCGAAACGATCCGCTGGGCGTTCGACGCCACGGTGATCACCGACTTCACCCCGCAAGACCGGATCGAGATCGAGATCGAAGGCGCGCCGGACGACGTGACCATCGATCTGGTGGCATCCGGCGCGGATACGATCCTGCGCTTCGGCCCGCATGACGTGGCGGTGCTGAAGGGCGTGGCCCCGTCGGCGGTCGGCAACGGCCAGATCGTCGTGCTGCCCTGACGGGCGGCGCGGCGTGGCGGGCGGCGGTCAGACCGCCGCCTTCCGCATTTCCTCGATATAGATCTCGCGCAGGCGGGTGACGGTCTTGCCGGGCTTGCCGGTGCCGATGGGCTTGCCGTCCATCTCGACCACCGGCATGACGAAGATCGTCGCGGCGGTGGCGAAAGCCTCGTCGGCCTCTTGCACTTCCTTGACCGTGAAGGGGCGTTCCTCGATCTCGAACTGCGCCTCGGCGGCGAAGCGCAGGACGGCGGCGCGGGTGATGCCGTGCAGGATGTCGTTGGTCAGTTGCCGCGTGATGATGCGGTTGCCCTTCACGATATAGGCGTTGTTCGAGGTGCCTTCGTTCACGAAGCCCTGCTCGTCCAGCATCCAGCTGTCATCGACGCCCGCCTTTTTCGCCATCATCTTGGCCATCGACGGGTAGAGGAGTTGCACCGTCTTGATGTCGCGCCGCCCCCAGCGGATGTCGGGGACCGAGATCACCTTGAACCCCGTCTTGGCGGCGGGCGCGTCGGCGAGGTTGGGGATCGCCTGTGTGAAGGCCACGATGGTGGGCTTCGTATCGTCGGACGGAAACAGGAAGGACCGGTCGCCGGGATTGCCGCGCGTGACCTGCAGGTAGATCATGCCTTCGTCCAGCGCGTTCCGCGCCACCAGTTCGCGGTGCATCGCCAGCAATTCGTCGTCACTGCACGGCGCGGCCATGTCGAGTTCGCGCAGCGACCGGTGCAGGCGGACCACATGCCCATCGAAGTCGACCAGCTTGCCGTTCAGGACCGACGTCACCTCGTACACGCCATCGGCCATCAGGAAGCCGCGGTCGAAGACCGACACCTTCGCCTCGCCCTCGGGCACATAGTCTCCGTTCACATAGACGGTGCGGGTCATGCTCTATCCCCAGAGTTCGGCTGCGGGCGGGTGGATGCCGGCTTCGTCGAAGCGCAGCGGATTGGCGCGGTCTTCGGCCAGAAGGAGCGGCCCGTCAAGATCAACCTGCGCGGCATGGGCGGTCAGCAGCGTGGCGGGGGCCATGGCAAGGCTGGTGCCGACCATGCAGCCCACCATGATGCCGAAACCATCGGCGCGGGCGGCCGCTTCCAGCGCCAGCGCCTCGGTCAGGCCGCCGGTCTTGTCGAGCTTGACGTTGACCATGTCGTAGCGCCCGCGCAGGGCGGGCAGGCTTTCGCGGTCATGGCAGCTTTCGTCGGCGCAGATGGGCAGGGGGCGGGGCATGTGGGCCAGCGCCTCGTCCTGCCCCGCGGGCAGGGGTTGTTCCACCAGTGCCACGCCAAGGCGGACGAGGTGGGGGGCGAGGTCGGCATAGATCTCGGGCGTCCAGCCTTCGTTCGCGTCGATCAGGATGGTGGCGCGGGGGGCCCCCGCGCGGACGGCTTCAAGCCGTGGCATGTCGTCAGGGGTGCCGAGCTTGATCTTCAGCACGGGGCGGTGGGCGTTCCGCGCGGCCTGTTCGCGCATGGCTTCGGGCGCATCCAGCGACAGGGTAAAGGCCGTGACGGCGGGGCGCGGGGCAGGGCGGGACAGCAGGTCCCAGACGCGGCGGCCCGCGCGCTTCGCCTCCCAGTCCCACAGCGCGCAATCGACGGCGTTGCGCGCGGCCCCTGCGGGCAGGGCGTGTTGGAGTGCGTCGCGGGTGATGTCGTCGGGCAGGCCCGCGATCTGGGCCGCGACGCTTTCGACCGTTTCGCCGTATCGGGCATAGGGCACGCATTCGCCCCGCCCCGTGACGCCGCCGCGCGTGACGGTGGCGGTGATCACCCGCGCCTCGGTCTTGGACCCGCGCGAGATGGTGAAGGCGCGGGCGAGCGGGAAGCGTTCTGCGGTGACGGTCAGCAAGCGGCCTACCAGATGGCGACGGCGGGCAACGGGACCCAGCGCTGCAGAATCCCGACAAGTTCGACCAAAGGCAAGAGCGCGAGGAAGACGAGAGCATCCTTCAGATTCGCGCGCAGATGGGGAACCGACACCTCGACCGTCTCCGGTGTCGTGAACAATCGGGGGTTCGGCCAGAAGCGCGGCACACGCGCAACGTAGCGGTCATGGACGGGGCCGAACGCCGACCGCAGATAGGCTTCCTCGCGGCGGGCGGTCACGTAGAGGACCGATGCGAAGACCGCACCGAACAGGACGGCAAGCAGGATCGACCCCAGCAACAGGCCAAAGCCGACCGCGCCGATGGTCGAGAACAGATAGAGTGGATTGCGGCAGATGCTGTAGGGGCCGACCTCCACGATCATCCGGTTCTTGCAGGCCCCGATATAGAGGATGGACCAGAACCGTCCCAGGATCGCGGCGAAGATCAGGATCACACCCGTCATCTGCAGAAGCCGCAGGACGCCCGATCCCTCTGGCCAGTGCGGACGGGTGAGCAGCATCAGCGGAACAAGAGCGATGAACAAGAGGCGGAGAACGTTGATGCGCAGGTACTGGCGCACAGGTTTGCGTGCAGCGGAGACCGCTGGCTTGGAGAAGGAAGTCAAGTCGTCACCCGAAGATCAGTTACGGCGCACGCTAGTGCGAAGTCAGGCCTGCGCCAATGCTTTTCTCACCGGCAACCGATGCTGCAGGCGCACAATGCGCTTGCGGAATGGCGCGCAACAATATAACCGGAAACGGCATCCATCCGTAATTTCCTTGCGAGACCGAACGATGAGCTTCCGCCTGCAACCCCCCGCCCCCGCCCGTCCGAACCGCTGCCAGCTTTTCGGCCCCGGGTCGCGCCCCGCGCTGTTCGAGAAGATGGCGGCCAGTGCGGCGGATGTGATCAACCTCGACCTCGAGGATTCGGTGGCCCCGTCGGACAAGGGTCAGGCGCGGGCGAACATCATCGCGGCGATCTCGGAGGTGGACTGGGGGACCAAGACGCTTTCGGTGCGGATCAACGGGCTGGACACCCCGTGGTGGTACCGCGATGTGGTGGATCTTCTGGAGCAGGCGGGCGACCGGCTGGACCAGATCATGATCCCCAAGGTCGGCTGCGCCGAGGATGTCTATGCCGTCGATGCGCTGGTCACCGCCATCGAACGCGCCAAGGGGCGGACGAAACCGATCAGCTTCGAGGTCATCATCGAATCCGCCGCAGGCATCGCGCATGTGGAGGCGATCGCGGCCTCCTCTCCCCGCCTGCAGGCCATGAGCCTTGGGGCCGCCGATTTCGCGGCCAGCATGGGCATGCAGACCACGGGCATCGGCGGCACGCAGGAAAACTACTACATGATCCGCGAGGGCGCGAAGCACTGGTCGGACCCGTGGCACTGGGCGCAGGCCGCCATCGTCGCCGCCTGCCGCACGCATGGCGTGCTGCCCGTGGACGGCCCCTTCGGCGATTTCAGCGATGACGAGGGCTTCCGCGCGCAGGCGCGGCGGTCGGCCACGCTGGGCATGGTGGGCAAATGGGCGATCCACCCAAAGCAGGTGGCGCTGGCCAACGAGGTCTTCACCCCCTCGGACGCCGCCGTGGCCGAGGCGCGCGAGATCCTCGCCGCGATGGCGGCCGCCAAGGCGCGCGGCGAGGGCGCGACCGTCTACAAGGGGCGGCTCGTGGATATCGCATCGATCAAGCAGGCCGAGGTGATCGTGCGGCAGGCGGAACTGATCGCGGGATGACGCTGCGTCACGCATGAATCGTTGACAGCGCGCCCGTCCCCCGTGCAGGGTCGGGTCACGGAAGCGTGAAATCTGGGCGCTTCGAAAAGATACCCGCGCTGCGACCCACGGGGAGAGGAGGCCCCGCGCAGCAAACGGGAGGATGCACGCCCCGTGGCCCGGCCACGGGGCGCTGCTGTTTCCGGGGGGCGGGCGCGGCCTGAGGTGCGGCGCCTTCACGAATGCGCCCGCGTTTGCCCCCTCACCCTGCCCTCTCCCCCGCGGGGGAGAGGGGGGCGCCACCCGTGACGCCTTTCCGCATGTCCGTCGGTTGGACGCTCTGCCCCGCTTGCCCATGGCGGAGGGGGGCGAGGGGAAGGGCACGCGCGGCGCGACGGGTTGCCCCGCCCAAGACCGGGCGCGCGGGCGGATGGCGCGCAGGCGGGGGTTTCACACCCCCGCACCCCCGTGGGATATTTGAACGAAGGGGATGGGGCAGGTGTGATTCCGTATCAAACCCATGATCCTGAAAGGGAAAAACGGGGATACTTCGACGGGTGCCGCCGATCTGCTAGCGCAGGGACGACCCGAGAGAACGAGGTGTCCCATGCGAATGCTCTTTTTCGCCACAGCCATCCTTCTGGCGCTTGTGCTGCTTGTCCTGCTGGCGGGCTGGCTTCTGCCCGCCACGCGCGAGGGTCGCGCGCAGGCCGTGATCGCCGCCCCGCCCGCGCGCATCCTTGCCGTGATCGCCGATGTCGAGGCGCAGCCCGAATGGCGGGGCGGCATCGCCTCTGTCACGCGCGAGGGCGCGGGCTGGCGTGAGGTGACCGCGCGGGGCGAGACGATCACCTTCACGCCCGTGCGGATGGACGAGGCGCGCATCCATCTGCGCTTCACCTCGAGCGCCGGATATACGGGCGAATGGCTGGCCGATCTGGCGGCGGTGGAGGGCGGCACGCGGATCGCGGTGGTGGAACGCGCCACGGTACCCTCGCCCCTCGGGCGGATCCTCTCGCGTCTGCTCTTTGATCCGACGGCCTTTGCCACCACCTATCTTGCGGCGCTGAAGGCACGCGCCGAGGGGCCGTGACAGGGGGGCACGATGGCAGGGGCAGGCAAGAAGAAACCGACCGACTGGCGCAAGCGCTTTGGCGCGGCCAAGCCGCCGCATGTGGTGATGCTGCATGCCGATTTCGCGGGGGTGAAGGCGGGGAACACGATGCTGATCTCGTCGCCGGGAGAGATCGCGCAATACATCGCCCGCATCCCGCAGGGCGAGACGCGCACCCTCGACCGGATGCGGAACGAACTGGCGCGCAAGGCGGGGGCCAATGCGATGTGTCCCGTGACGACCGCGATCTACCTGAAGGTGGTGGCCGAGGTCGCGCTGGCTGATCTGGCAGAGGGCAAGGCGCTGTCGGAGGTCGTGCCCTTCTGGCGCGTGGTGCGCCCCGACAGCAAGGTGGCGCAGAAGCTGTCCTGCGGGCCGGACCATGTGGCGCATCTGATCGCGCTGGACGGCGGGGAGGCGGCGGGGGGCTGACGGGCCTGCACACGGGCCTGCACACGGGCCGCGGCGGGGCGGGTTGCGGCGGCGAGTTGCATCTTTTGCCGCCTCTGGCCATATAGGAGACCGTTCCCAGCGGAGTGCGCCATGAACTACCTCGAATTCGAAAAGCCTCTGGCCGAGATCGAAGGCAAGGCCGAAGAGCTGCGCGCGATGGCGCGGGGCGACGGGGCGATGGATGTCTCGAAAGAGGCCGAGGCGCTGGACCGCAAGGCCGAGGTGCTGCTGCGCGACCTTTACAGGGACCTGTCGCCCTGGCGGAAATGCCAGGTTGCGCGGCATCCCGACCGGCCGCATTGCAAGGATTACATCGACGGGCTCTTCACCGAATTCACGCCGCTGGCGGGGGATCGCAACTTTGCCGATGACCATGCGGTGATGGGGGGGCTTGCGCGGTTCAACGACCAGCCGGTCGTGGTGATCGGCCACGAGAAGGGCAACGACACGAAAAGCCGGATCGAGCGCAACTTCGGCATGGCGCGGCCCGAAGGCTATCGCAAGGCGATCCGCCTGATGGAGATGGCCGACCGCTTCCGCCTGCCCGTGGTCACGCTGGTCGATACGCCCGGCGCCTATCCCGGCAAGGGCGCGGAAGAGCGCGGCCAGGCCGAGGCCATCGCGCGTTCTACCCAAAAATGCCTTGAAATCGGCGTGCCGCTGATTTCGGTCATCATCGGCGAGGGCGGGTCGGGCGGGGCCGTGGCCTTTGCCACCGCGAACCGTATCGCCATGCTGGAGCATTCCGTCTATTCGGTGATCAGCCCCGAAGGCTGCGCGTCGATCCTGTGGAAGGATGCCGAAAAGATGCGCGAGGCGGCGGAAGCCCTGCGCCTGACCGCGCAGGACCTGCAGAAGCTTGGCGTGATCGACCGCATCATCAAGGAACCCGTGGGCGGCGCGCAGCGCGGGCGGCAGGAAACGATCGAGGCGGTCGGCAAGGCGCTCGAGACGATGCTGAAAGAGCTGTCGGGCAAGAAGCCCGAGGCGCTGGTGCGCGACCGGCGGCAGAAGTTCCTCGACATGGGGTCGAAAGGTCTGGCCGCTTGAACCCTTGGGTCCTGATCCTGATCGCGGGACTTCTGGAAACCGGCTGGGCGCTCGGGCTGAAATATTCCGAAGGGTTCACAAGGCCCCTGCCGTCGGCGCTGACCATCATCGGGGCGCTGGCGTCCTTTTGGCTTCTGTCGGTGGCGATGCGCGACTTGCCGGTGGGCACGGCCTATGCGGTCTGGGTCGGCATCGGCGCGGTGGGTACGGCCATCGCCGGCGTGTTCCTGTTCGGCGAGCCTGCCAGCCTGATGCGGGCGGCGGGCGTGCTGCTGATCCTTGCCGGGATCGTCACGCTGAAATTCGCCTGACGGTCAGTTGGCGCGTCCGATGCACTGGGCGCGGCCAAGCCGGATGTAGCTGAAGGTTCCCACCAGAAGCCCGCCGAAGGCGAGCAGGGCGGCAACCGTCGATTGCGCGACCGCGGCCGGATCGGCGGTGAGCGCAAGGTAGCTGAAGGCCCAGAATGCGGACCAGCCGATGACGCAGGACAGGGCGCAGATTTTCAGCATAGACGAACCTCCTCCCAAAGGGTCGGCCAGCAGGGCGCGGCGGGCCGGACGGGAAAAGGATAGCGGCATTCCGCCGCAATGCATCCTGTATTTCGAATGTATTTTTACGAAAATTCAGCCGAGCGCGCGCAGCGCATCGGCCACCGCCAGCCCCAGCGCCCTGTGGGCCGCTTCATCGAAATGCACGCCATCGACGGGGCTGACCGAGATCACCTCGCCCGCGTCCAGAAAGGCGCAGCCGTAATTGGCGGCCAGCGCGCGGTAGAGCGGCGCAAGCGCCAGCGACCGCGCCCGCGCGCCGAGGAATTCCTGCCGGATCGGCCCCTGTTCCAGCACGGGCGGCGGGCAGACCAGCAGGATGCGGAACCCGCCGTGGCGGGTCTGGTATTCGTCATGCGTCGCCACATCCAGAAGCCCTGCGATGCCCGCGGCGATCTGTTCGGGCGTGGTGGAAAAGCGTGCCTTGCTGTCATTCGTGCCCAGCATCAGCGTCATCACGTCGATGGGCCCATGCGTCTGCAGCGCGATCCTCAGGCCCGTGCGCCCGTTCATATGCGCGCCCATCACCGGATCGTCGAACTGCGCGGTGCGG
>JBEEOG010000215.1:0-3112 GCA_041191745.1 Pseudomonadota bacterium
TGCGCCCGCCTTCGATGCGGTTGAGCTCGTCCCCGCCGCGCGCGCCGTGTTCGACCAGCCACAGGTTCCCCTGCCCGTCCAGCGCCGCGCCCTGCGCGTTGCGATGGCCGATGGAAAAGACGCCCGGCGCATGGCCCGCAAAGGCCGCGGCGGGGCTGCCGTCGCGGTTCAGGCGGATCACCTTGCCCTCGGGGCGCATCGGGTCCTGCGCCTCCAGCCCGTCGGGGCCGGTGCCGCGGTCGCCCGTGGTGACAAAGACCGTGCCATCCGCCCCCTCGACGATGCGCGATCCGAAATGCCGCCCCCCGCGCACCCCTTCGCCCTGCCAGAGCGTCGAGAACCCCTCGATCCGCGTGCCGTCCGCCGAAAGCCGCCCCTTGCCCACCGCCGTCGCCCCGCCGCGCCCCGATGCGACGGCATAGCTCAGCCAGACCTCGCGGCTTTGCGCGAAATCGCGCGGGATCATCACGTCGAGAAGCCCCCCCTGCCCTTCGGCCCAGACCTCGGGCAGGCCGGCGACCTCTGCCACCGCGCCGTCGCGCAAAAGGAGGAGCCGCCCCTCCCGTTCGGTCACCATCACCCCGCCATCGGGCAGGAACGCGATGGCCCAGGGCTCCTCCAGCCCCGTGGCGACGGCGCTGACCGTGACCGGACCGGCCGAGGTTTCCAGCGCCATCGCGGCGGCGGGGGCCGCGGCGGCGGCCATGGCAAGGACGAAAAGGACCGGTTTTCCAGCGGCTTGCGGCATCGGCTTTCCCTGTTTGATCGCTTTTGCCAGATATGGGCGCGCGGCACGGGCTTTCCACCAACCTGTCGCATCCGTGATCTGTACCCTTCCCGCACGCTTTGCTGCGCGAGGTTCTTTTCTTTTGATCACATGCACACTAGGTTCGGGCGCAGGACAAGATCCAACAAGGGAGCGTACAATGAAGAAACTGCTTCTCGCCTCGGTGGCAACCTGCGCGTTCGCGGGCGTCGCGGCGGCTGAAGACGTCAAGATCGGCATCCTGCTGGGCTTCACCGGCCCGCTGGAATCGACCGTTCCGGACATGGCCAAGGGCGCCGAGCTGGCGTTCAAGGAAATCAACGACTCCGGCAAGTTCGGGCTGGGCAACATCGTGACCGCGCAGGGCGACTCGACCTGCGTCGACGCCGCCGCCGCGACCGCGGCCGCCGAACGTCTGGTGACCGCCGATGGCGTCAAGGCCATCGTGGGCGGCGACTGCTCGGGCGTGACGGGTGCCGTGCTGCAGAACGTGGCGCGCCCGAACGGCGTGGGCATGATCTCGCCCTCGGCCACCTCGCCCGCCCTGTCCACCGCCGAAGATGACGGCCTGTTCTTCCGCACCGCGCCCTCGGACGCGCGTCAGGGCGAGATCATGGCCGACATCCTCGAAGGCAAGGGCATCAAGTCGGTCGCGGTGTCCTACACCAACAACGACTACGGCAAGGGTCTGGCCGACAGCTTCGCGGCGGCCTTCGCGGCCAAGGGCGGTTCGGTGACGATCTCGGCCCCGCATGAAGACGGCAAGGCCGACTATTCGGCCGAAGTCGCGGCGCTGGCCTCGGCCGGTGGCGAGATGCTGATCGTCGCGGGCTATGTCGACCAGGGCGGCAAGGGCATCATCCAGGGTGCGGTGGATTCGGGCGCGTTCTCGACCTTCTACCTCGTCGACGGGATGTATGGCGAAAGCCTGATCGAAGCCATCGGCGCGCCGCTGAACGGCTCGTTCGGCGCGGTTCCGGGCACCGACTCGGCCGGCGCGGCGAAGTACGAGGAAATGGCCACGGCGGCCGGCTTCGACGGCTCCAACGCCTTCTCGAAGGAAAGCTACGACGCGGCGGCGCTGATCGCGCTGGCGATGGCGGCATCGGGTTCGACCGACTCCAAGGTCTGGTCGACCAAGGTCATGGATCTGGCCAACGCCCCGGGCGAGCCGATCCTGCCGGGCGAACTGGGCAAGGCGCTGGAACTGATCGCGGCGGGCACCGACATCGACTATGTCGGCGCCTCGGCGGTGGAACTGGTCGGCCCGGGCGAATCCGCCGGTGCCTACCGCGAGTACGAGATCAAGGACGGCAAGATCGAGACGGTCGGCTTCCGTTGATCCCACGCCAGATTTGACCTAATGGCACGGCCCGGACAACGATCCGGGCCGTGTCACATAAGAAAGACTGCCTGCGGATCGCCACAACACACGCGCGGGCAAATCGGGGAAAACAGTCAACATGATCGTTGTCGAGAACCTTCACAGGCATTTCGGCGGCTTCCGCGCCGTCGACGGTGCCTCGCTGGAGATCAGGACAGGTAGCATCACGGGCCTGATCGGGCCGAACGGGGCGGGCAAGACCACGCTGTTCAACGTGGTGGCGGGCCGTCTGCCGCCCACATCGGGCCGCGTCCTGATGGATGGCGAGGATATCACGGGCCTGCCGCCGCACGAGCTGTTCCACAAGGGGCTGCTCAGGACCTTCCAGATCGCGCATGAATTCGGGTCGATGACCTGTCTTGAGAACCTGATGATGGTGCCCGCCCAGCAGAAGGGCGAAAGCCTGTGGAACGCGTGGTTCAACCGCCGCGCCGTCGCGGCGGAAGAGGCGCGCATCCGCGAGAAGGCGCGCGAGGTGCTGGATTTCCTGACCATCAGCCATCTGGCCGACCAGAAGGCATCCCAGATCTCGGGCGGGCAGAAGAAGCTTCTCGAACTCGGCCGCACCATGATGGTCGATGCCAAGATCGTCTTTCTGGACGAGGTGGGCGCGGGCGTGAACCGCACGCTTCTGAACACGATCGGCGATGCGATCGTGCGGCTGAACAAGGAACGCGGCTACACCTTCTGCGTGATCGAGCATGACATGGATTTCATCGGTCGCCTCTGCGATCCGGTGATCGTCATGGCCGAGGGCAAGGTGCTGGCACAGGGCACGGTCGATCAGGTCAAGAACGACGAGCGCGTGATCGAGGCCTATCTGGGCACCGGCCTGAAGAACAAGGTGAAAGAGGAGGCCGCGCATGCGTGACATGACCGGCGGAGACGAAGAATTTTCGTACGAAAATTCTTCGTGTGAAAAATCTTCGTACGAAGATTTTTCGGCGGGGGTGCGCCATGGC
>JBEEOG010000216.1:0-4296 GCA_041191745.1 Pseudomonadota bacterium
CCCTCGTCGCCATCTTTGAACTTCACGTCCGAGTCGAGCGCGACATGGCCCTTCATGGCGCGGATCCAGCCCATCCTGGAACAGATCACGGTGATCGGCTCGCGTTCGATCATCGCCTCGAAGGGGACCTCCTCCACCTCGCCCATGTCGGCGAACTGGGTGCGGCGCGCGCCGCCGGGGCTGTCCTTGCCGAATTTCTTGCGGATGTCCTCGAGCTCGGTCCCGATCTGCTTCCACTGGCGCTTCTCGCTCTCCAGCAGGTCGGCCAGATCGGCGCGTTCCTTCATCAGCGCGTCACGCTCGGCGACCAGTTCCATCTCCTCCAGCCGCCGCAGGGACCGAAGGCGCATGTTCAGGATGGATTCGGCCTGCAACTCGGTCAGCTCGCCCTCGCCCTCGGGGGGGCTGACATAGTCCTTTTCCGAAGTCGCGCGGGCGAAGGTCCGGCCCCAGTTCTCGGCCATCAGGGCACGCTTGGGATCGTCGTCATAGCGGATGATGTCGATCACGCGGTCGAGGTTCAGGAAGGCGATGATAAAGCCTTCCAGCACCTCCAGCCGGTGGTCGATCTTTTCCACGCGGTGCAGCGAGCGGCGCTGCAGCACGTCGCGGCGGTGGTCGAGGAAGGCGCGCAGCACCTCTTTCAGCGAACAGACCTTCGGCACCTTGCCGTCGATCAGCACGTTCATGTTCAGCGCGAAGCGGATTTCCAGATCGCTGTTCTTGAACAGCGTGCCCATCAGCATGTCGGGTTCGACCGTGCGGGCGCGCGGTTCCAGCACGATCCGCACGTCATCGGCGGATTCGTCGCGCACATCGGCCAGAAGCGGGATCTTCTTGGTCTGGATCAGTTCGGCCAGCCGTTCGATCAGCTTGGACTTCTGCACCTGATAGGGGATCTCGGTGACAACGATCTGCCACGTCCCGCGGCCCAGATCCTCCACCTCCCATTTCGCGCGCAGCCGGAACGACCCCCGCCCCGTGCGGTAGGCGTCGAGGATCGCATCGCGCGGCTCCACGATCACGCCGCCCGTGGGGAAGTCGGGACCGGGGACGAAGGCCACCAGTTCCTCGTCCGTGATCGCGGGCTTGCCGAGGATGGCGTGGCAGGCCCCGATCAGTTCATCAAGGTTGTGGGGCGGGATGTTCGTGGCCATCCCCACCGCGATGCCCGACGACCCGTTGGCCAGCAGGTTCGGAAAGGCCGCGGGCATGACCACCGGCTCTTCCAGCGTGCCGTCATAGTTCGGGCGGAAGTCCACCGCGTTTTCGGCAAGCCCCTCCATCAGGGCCTCGGCCATCGCGGTCAGGCGGGCTTCGGTGTAGCGCGACGCGGCGGGGTTGTCGCCGTCGATGTTGCCGAAGTTGCCCTGCCCGTCCACCAGCGGGTAGCGGACGTTGAAATCCTGCGCCAGACGCGCCATCGCGTCATAGATCGCGGCATCGCCGTGGGGGTGGTAGTTCCCCATCACGTCGCCCGAAATCTTGGCGGATTTGCGGAAGCCCCCCGTCGCGCTCAGCCGCAACTCGCGCATCGCGTAAAGGATGCGGCGGTGGACCGGCTTCAGCCCGTCGCGCGCATCGGGCAGCGCGCGGTGCATGATCGTCGACAGCGCATAGGTCAGATACCGCTCGCCGATCGCGCGCGACAGCGGTTCCGACACAAGCAGGGGCTCTATCTTGGGGTCTTCGGTATTGTCCGGCATGGATGTTGTGTAATTCCAGCCAGCCTTCCGGTCCAGCCGAAATACGCCCCCGCGTTGCGGCCGCGGATGCCGCAATTTCGACATTTTTTCCGCAGGGGGCGATTTCGCAGAAGCGAATCTCTTTGCGGGATGCTATCGCCTTCAACTGTGAGTGGTGTCGCGCACGTTTCTGCCAGGACGGTGCATAATGTTGAAATGGTTGTTTCTTTTGGCCGCCGGCCTGTACGGCGCCATGTTGATCGGGGGCGAGGATCGGGGCCAGCAGCGCGCGGGCCTGCGTGACCAGCCGCCAGAGGCCGCGCCGGCGGTCGTCGCGGCCCTGCCCGCGGCGCAACAACAGGCCGCCAGTCCCGCGGCAGCATCCTCCCCCCTGCCCGCCGAGGTGGTCGCCGCCACGCTGGCCAGCGTTCCCGCCCAGCCGATCCGCATCCTGCCCGCCCCGCCGCGGGCGCCGGCCGTGGCGGCCCCGGCCCCGGCCCCGGCCGGGGAACCGGCTGCGGGCGGGGATGCCGCCGCCACCCTGCCGCCCAATACCGAACTGCGCTGGGTCGCGGTGGATCGGGCGAATGTCCGCAAGTCGCCCTCGCGTCAGGCCACCGTCACCGGCCGCGTCGAATCGGGCGAGGCGCTTCTCGTCCTCTGGGTCGAGGACTCGGGCTGGGCACGGGTGCGCGTCGAAGGCGACGGGATCGACGGCTTCGTGCATGAAAGCCTGCTGACCGATACCGACCCGACGCAGTGACAGGCGCGCTTGGCGGGTGACATGCGCCGCCCCTCGGCCTAAATCGGGCAGAGAAGCGGACAGGAAGCGCCATGACCCAGAAGACCGTCCTCATCACCGGCTGTTCGTCGGGCATCGGCCTTGACGCCGCGCGCGGGCTGCGCGGGCGCGGCTGGCACGTCCTTGCCACCTGCCGGCAAGAGGCGGATTGCGAAACCTTGCGCGGCGAGGGGTTCGAAAGCTTCCGGCTGGATTATGACGACGAATCAAGCATCGCGGCCGCGGTCGACGAAACCCTGTCGCGCACGGGCGGGCGGCTGGATGCGCTGTTCAACAACGGGGCCTTCGCCTGTCCCGGCGCGGTCGAGGACCTGCCCCGCGATGCGCTGCGGGCCATCTTCGAGACCAACCTCTTCGGCTATCACGACCTGACCCGCCGCCTGATCCCCACCTTCCGCGCGCAGGGGCACGGGCGGATCGTCAACTGCTCCTCCGTGCTCGGCCTTGTCGGGGTGAAGTGGCGCGGGGCCTATGTCGCCACGAAATTCGCGATGGAAGGGCTGTCCGACGTCCTGAGGATCGAGATGAAGGGGACGGGAATCGACGTCATCCTGATCGAACCCGGGCCCATCACCAGCAACATCCGCGCCAATGCCATCCCGCATTTCGAACGCTGGATCGACTGGCAGAATTCGGCGCGGCGGGCGGAATACGAAAGCCTGCGCCACCGGCTTTACGAAAAGCGCGGCCCCGATCCGTTCGAACTGCCCGCGGCGGCGGTGACGGCAAAGCTCGTGCATGCGCTGGAAAGCGCCCGTCCGCGCGCGCGCTACTATGTCACCACGCCCACATGGATCTCGGCCACGCTGCGCCGTATCCTGCCCACCCGCGCGCTGGACTGGGTGGTGTCGCGGGGCTGACGCCCCGCAGATCGCGTGCCCCGCGACGAAAGCGCTGCGCGTGATGTCGATTTTCGCTTTCGCTTTTTTCCCGCCTGCGCCTATCTCCTGCCCGTAGCAAAGGAGCGTCCATGCTGTCCGATCCCCTTTTCATCATCGCCGCGATCGCCGCGCTGGCCGTTCTTGCCATCCTGATGGTGGGCATCGGCGGCTTCGCCAAGGGCGGCGATTTCAACCGCAAGCACGCCAACCGCATCATGCGCTACCGCATCGCCGCGCAGGCGGTTGCGGTGCTGCTGATCCTTATCTTCGCCTATTTCCACGCAAGGGGCTAACCATGGTCGTGCTGTCAAAGATCTATACCAAAACCGGCGATGCGGGGGAAACCGCACTGGGCAACGGCGCGCGCGTGGCCAAGCATTCCACCCGCGTCTCGGCCTATGGCACGGTGGATGAAACCAACGCGACCGTCGGCCTTGCGCGGCTGCATGCCGATGCAGAGATGGATGCCGCCCTCGCCCGCATCTCGAACGACCTGTTCGATCTGGGGGCGGACCTCTGCACCCCCGACATGCATCTGGATGCCACGCTGCCCTACACGCCGCTGCGCGTGCAGGAAGCGCAAGTCCTGCGGCTGGAGCGCGAGATCGACGCCATGAATGCCCGCCTGCAGCCCCTTCGCAGCTTCATCCTGCCGGGCGGGTCGGTGCTGGCGGCGCAGCTGCACCTCTGCCGCACTGTCTGCCGCCGCGCGGAACGGCTGGTGGTGGAACTGGCCACGATGGAATCGGTCAATGCCGAGGCGGTGAAATACCTCAACCGGCTGTCCGACTGGTTCTTCGTCGCGGGCCGCATCGCCAATGACGACGGCAAGGCCGATGTCCTCTGGGTGCCCGGCCTGACGCGCGAGGGATGAAAACGCGACGTCGCGACGCGCTTTGCCGTCGCATTTGATCTGTTGCCCTGCGGC
>JBEEOG010000217.1:0-12882 GCA_041191745.1 Pseudomonadota bacterium
ATGGCCAACCGCAGGGCCGTCTCGGCAAAGGCCATCGCATCCGCATCAAGACCGGAAAGCCCCGCGAGGGCGCTTTCCGGCGTGGGGTGCAGGACGATCCTTCCGCTGGTCAGGGCGTCAAGCGTCGTCGTGTCGCCCGCCTCGAGTTCGGCCACGATCCTGGGCACATAGCCGGTCAGCCCCTGCCGCTGCGCCTTCCAGTTATTGCGGCCATCGACCAGTTCGTACAGCGCGCCGGGGTTCACCGCGCCGGGCGCGGGCGGTCCGGCGGTAGGGTCCAGCCCGTCGAAGAGGGCCCAGAACCGGTTCTTCAGGTCCGGATAGGCGGCGGCGCATTTCGCATCCGCCGTGCAGGCATCGAAGATGGACTGGATCGCCTCGGCATGCGGCAGGGCCAGCGTGTCGTAGATCGGCACCTGCACCGGCGCGACGGAATCGAGCACCACCGACCGCAGCCCCTCCGGTGCCGAGCGCATCACCTCCTGCCCCAGCTTGGTGCCGTAGGAGATGCCATAGATGTTGTAGGTGGGGTATCCCAGCGTGTGCATCACCGCCTGCACATCCTGCGCGTTCTGCCAGGTGTTGATCTTGGTGATGTCGGCCCCCGTGGCCGCGATCTCGTCCAGACAGGCGCGGGTCATCCTGCGCGTCAGCGCCACCGTGTCGCCCAAGCCCTTCGTCGCCTGCACCAGCGCTTCGGGATCCGACGCCAGCGTGTCGAAGCACCGCGACTCGGCCGCGGCCGACTGGTCCACCCCGCGCTGGTCGAAGGCCACCACGTCACGGCGGCCGCGCAGATGCTCGAAGAAGGTCGTCGTCAGGGAGGCGCGCGCCACGATGCCCACGCCGGGGCCGCCATGAAGGTGCACCACGGCATCCGGCGCGGGGGACAGCGAGCGCGACTTGAAGATCATGAAGGCAAGCTCGATCCGCCGGCCTTCGGGGTTTTCGTGATCCTCGGGCACGCTGACCTTGCCGCAGGCGACGGTCCGGCCCTCGATCTCGAACGGGGCCAGCGGGCGCGGGCAGTCGGCGGCCACCACCGGAAAGCGCGGATCGGCCCCGCCGCTGGCGATCACGGGAAACAGCGGTTCTGCGGGCGCAGGCGACGTCAGCGCAAGCACGAAGGCGACGATCTGGTCGGGGGTCATGTCGGGCTTTCCTGTTCGATGCCCGCACCTTCCGTCCTTTGCCCCCACCCGCCTATCCGAAACGCGAAATCCGGGGCCGCAAGGCCGCTTTTCGCATAGCGGATAGTGCCGGACCGGACGGCCGCCATAGAGTTGCGCCCGAACCAAGCGGAGCCCGCACCCATGACCCCTGACCAGATCGTCGCCGCCGTCATGGCGCTGGTGTCCGGCACCGCCGACCCCTCGGCCTTTGCCACGATCAAGGCCGGCGGCGGCGACCCGCGCTACCCCGTGACGGTCGAAGCCTGCCCCCGCCCCCTGCCGGCCGGCGAGGTCGAAGGCCAGACGGTGATCTGCGGGCGCGTCGAGGTGCCCGAGGTGCATGGCAACGCGGACAGCCGCCGCATCGGGCTGGCCTTTGCCGTGCTGAAGGCGCGCACGCAAAGCCCCGCACCCGATCCGGTGGTCTATCTGCACGGCGGCCCGGGCGGCGGCGCCGTGCGCGACCTGTGGTCGGTCGTGGTGCCGATCTTCGACCAGTTCCGCAGCCGGCGCGATCTGGTGACCTTCGACCAGCGCGCGGCGGGCATTTCGTCGGACATGGTGACCTGCCTCGATACGCTGGGGGCCAACATCGTGTCGCTGATGGCGCCGGGCGCCCTGCCCGACACCATGCCCGAGGGCGAGCGCTTCGCCCAGTGCATGGACGAGATCAAGGCGAAGACCGGCGACATCACCGCCTACAACACCACGCAGAACGCCCTTGACACACAGGCCCTGATGCGGGCGCTGGGCTATGGCGAATGGAACCTTTATGGCATTTCCTATGGCACGCAGCTCGCGCTCGAGGTGATGCGCTCCGCCCCCGAAGGGACGCGGTCGGTGGTGATCGACAGCGTCTTTCCGACCGATGTCCGCGGCTATGACGAGAACATCAAGCCCCTGCAGGAAACGATCCAGGCGACGCTGGACCAATGCGCCGCCGACCCCGCCTGCGCCACCGCCTATCCCGACCTCGAAGGCACGCTGGTGCGCGTGGCCGACAAGCTGGCGGCAAACCCCATCCCCGCGGCGCGCGGGCGGGCCGAGATCACGCTGAAGGCGCTGGTCGACCTGTTCGATGGCCGCAACAGCTCTGGCGCCTTCCCCCGGATCACCGCCCATATCCCGCTGATCCTGACCGAGCTTGACCGCGGCGAGACGACGACATGGGACATGCTGACCATGGGCGGCACGCTCAGGGTGCCGACGACGGCCGAGAGGCTGGCCAAGACGACCCTGACGCCCGAACAAAGGGCGCTGGCGGCATTGCTGATGGACAGCGCCGCCGCCCGTCGCGCGGATGACGCGGCACTCGCCGCCGCGCTGTCGGCCCTGTCGGATTCTCTGGGGCGCAGCCAGTCGGGCGCGTCAGACCTTGCCACGCGCTTCGATGCCGAGGTGACGCGGTCGATCACGGCGACCGGCTCGCGCGAGGCGATGCTGGCCTTTGTCGTGGCCTATGCGGGCCTTGCGACGCAGGACCCGTCGCGGCAGGGCCTGCGCGATCTGGTCGAACCCCGCCTGCCCGCAGCCGACCTGCCGCCGATCCTCGCCCTGATCGACCTGATGACCGAGGCCGACATCCGCGCCGTCTTTGCCGCCGTCGCGGGCGACGCGCGCAAGGCCTTTGCGCCCATGGTCGGCTATTTCGACCTGATCGTGATGGCCTGTCAGGAGCAGTTGCCCTTCAACAGCCGCGAAGGCTATGATGCCTTCAACGCCACGCTGAAATGGCAGTGGCTCACGCTGTCGAACAAGGCCGACACCACGCTTTACGACCTGTGCCCCCCGCTGCTGGCGCCCACACCCCGCCCCGAATTCCTGCTGCCGGTCGCCAGCGACATTCCGACGATGGTGGTCTACGGGCTGAACGACACGCAGACCTCGTCCGCCGACGCCCGCCATGCCGCCGACACGCTGTCGCGCGCGCAGGTGATCGAAGTGCCCGAGGCGGGGCATGGCGCCATCATCTTCTCGCAATGCGTCAAGGACATCGGGATGGCCTTCATCGAACGGCCCGAAACCGCGCCGGATACCGCCTGCCTTGCCAGCCTGAAGCCGAAATTCGTGCTGCCGCCCCGCTAGGCCATCCTGCAGCGGGCGCAGGACAGCGTCACGCTCGGCAGCTCGCCAAAGGCGGTCCGGTATGTGGCCGGAAACCGGCCGAGATGCGCGAACCCGCAATCCATTGCGATGGTGGTCACGGTTTCGGCGGGTCCGGCGGACTGCAGGCGCTCTCTTGCCCGTTCCAGCCGCATCCGCAGCAGCACATCGCGGGGTTTCATGCCACGCGCCCCGATGAAGGCCAGCTGCAGGCTTCGCAGGCTCACGCCGACCTCGCGCGCCACGTCCGCGATCGACAGGGGTTCGTTGCTGCGCGCGCGCATGATCTCTTCCGCGAGACGCACCCTCGACTGCGCGGCAGGCAGGACCCGCACCACCGGCCGCACAGGCGGCACCCGCACAGGCGCGGGCGGCGCGGCCTCCGCGACCGGAGCCGACAGCGCGGCAGCGGTCTGTCCGGTCATCGGGATGCCCGCTTCGGCATGCCGGGGCGCGACATTCACACGCGCGGACAGGTGAATGATCGCGGCAGGTCGGGGGGGCTGCGGCGCAGCCTCCGGCAGGCCAAGCCAGCGCAAGGCATCGTCCCGACCGGCCTGCACCAGATCCTGAAGCGTCCGGATCGGGATCATCAATGCGCCGGCATGGAACAGGTCGCTGGGCGCGGGGGGGCCGATCCGCATGCGGCCGGCGTCTGGACGGACAAGGCAGACCGAACCAGCGGCAAGGTGATCCGCGGCCGCCGCGCCCCGCACCCGAAGCTGACCCGAAGAGGGGACAAGGACCGTCACCACCCCGTCTTCGGTCAGTTCGTCCCAGTGACCGGTGGACCGGACGGGCATGACCGCCAGCCGATCCGGATGCAGGCCGGCGGTGACGACCCTGATCCGGCCTTTTCCGTCCAGCAGCGCGAAGGCATCCGTCTGGCCAAGCATGTTCGGCGCGAACCTTGTTTCGGGGCGGTGAGCGCCGAGGAACTCGGTCATCCGGTCGATGATCACGCGTGGCCTCCGGTAGATATAATTATCCCGCTTGGGTTGATTTTGTCATCTATCTACCCCAGAAGCAAAGCGCGTTTTCAGCACAAGCTTTGGTGGATTGATGCGCCCTTTGGCGCAGGCTTTTCGCGTTTCGGATAGTCAGCGGCGTGGAAGACCGGCAATCAGGATAGGATTGGTTAACCCGATCCGCCGAACTCCGACCGGAAGGAGAGCGCCCATGCGCCGTCTATCGATCATCCTTGCGACAGCCCTTGTCGCCACCGTCGCCAGCCCGCCACCCGTCATGGCCGACAAGAAATCCGATCAGGTCGGTGCCGCCGTCGCGGGGGCGATCCTTGGGGTGCTGATTGCCAACGCCGCCAAGAAGAACGGGGCGAATACCCGCTTCGACTATTCGACCGACACCGCCTTCTTTCCGGCCGGGATGCCCGGCACGACCTGCTACACGCGCGCCCGCACCTGCTATGTGAAGGGCAATTACTCGATCTGGGCCACGCGGAGGGTGTTCGGATGAGGCCGATGTCGATCCGCGCGCTTGCGCCCCTGATGTTTGCCGCCCTTGCCCTGCCCGCCTTCGCCGAGGAGACGCCGCTTTCCGTCAGGATGGACGGTGCCGTGGCCCTGCAGGCCTCGCTGCTTGCAGAGGGCACGCTGAACGAAGCCCAGATCCAGGTCGTGAAGGACGTCGCGCACCAGAAGGCCGCCGTGCTGGCCTGCGAGGGGTTTGCCATCGACGACGCCCGCCTGGGCGGCGTCTTTCAGGCGGCCTATCCGTCCGACGCCGCGTTCGAGGCGATGGACGAAGAGGCGCAGGTCCAGATGCGGGCGGTGATGATGCTCGTGATGGGCACGTTCCTCGGGGGCAACCTTGCCATCGCCGCCGCCGACACAGCGGCATGGTGCGCCTCGGCCGCCGAAGAAAAGGCGCAGGCCGATCTCGCGAACCGCATCTGGGCGGACTGAGCCCCTTGCCATGAAACCGCCGGCCGCACGCATCCTGCCGCGGGCGGCGGGCAACGCCGACTTGCCCTTCGGGAGGAACGGATGCGGAGCAAAGCCCTGATCGCCTGCCTTGCGCTTCTGACGGGCGCCTTGCAGGCCACGCCGCTGCTGGCCGAGACGGTGACCCGGCAGGTCGCCTTTCCCGCCGGATCGAACGGCGCCACGTTCACCGCCACGCTCGAAGGCGACGAAACGCTTCGCTACATGCTCGACGCGCGCGCCGGACAGCGGATGACGGTCGACATGACGACGACCAACGCCTCTGCCTATTTCAACATCTCCGCCCCCGGCGCGACCGAAGCGCTGCACATCGGATCGGTCGCCGGCAACAGCTTCGACGGCATCCTGCCCGCAGGCGGAAGCTATGCGGTCGATGTCTACCTGATGCGGAACGCCGCCCGCCGCGGCGAGACGGCGGACATCACGATCGCCTTCCGGATCACCGGCACCGGGGCCGATGGCACAGTCCAGCCCGATTTCGCCGATGGCTTGATGGGTGGCCCCGACTTCTGGGCGGTCGCCGGTCTTTCGGCAGGCGACAGCCTGAACCTGCGCGCCGGCCCGTCGACCGGCGACCGCGTGATCGGCCGGCTGGGGGAAGGTCAGGTCGTCCGCAACCTCGGCTGCCGGATGACCGGCAAACAGCGCTGGTGCCAGGTCGAGACATCGGCCGGTGCCGGATGGGTATCCGGCCGCTACCTGCGCGAGAGTGTGGCCCCCTGACCCAACGCCATTGGCGGTGCAAGTGGCGGAGGAGGTGGGATTCGAACCCACGGTAGGGTTCCCCCTACGTCGGTTTTCAAGACCGGTGCCTTAAACCGCTCGGCCACTCCTCCGACGGGGGCGGTGTTAGCAGCACCGCCCCGACCGCACAAGCCCGCCACAGGGGCACACCCGCCGCTGCCGCAGGCCGGACGCGCGGGTCGGGCCTGCCACGATGCCGGACAGGCAGGCGGGGCGGGGGAAGCACAGTTTCGTGTCTTTTCCGCCGATGCGGCGCGGCTCCCTTCCCTCGGTTCCGCAGGGGCTGTATGATATTGCCCGCGGGACGGTGATCCCGGTCGTGGCGCAAGTCACGGGACAACAAGGTTGAGGCAGGTGCGCCATCCGCCGGCAGGCGGGGCGATTGACGGCGCGGCGCAAGGCCGGTCGCCACAGGGGGCAGAGAATGACGAAGGGACGCGCGATCATCCGGTTCGCCTTGGCAACGACCGCCTTCGCGGTGCTGGCGGGGTGCCAGACAGGCGGGACGAGCGGCGCGGGCGGCGCCCCCTCGGCCACGACCGCCACGGGCGACGCGCGCTCTACCCGCATCGTGAACCGCGATGTCGAGGCGCCCGAGATCTTCAACGTCACGGCCGAGGCGCTGTGGGACGGGCGTCCCTCGCTCGGCGGGGTCTGGGTGGCCTCGGACAAGGCGACGGATCCCGAACGCGTCATCCTTCGCAATCCCGCGAACGGCAAGTTCGTGATCGGCGCGCTGTTCCGGCGCGAGGCGTTCAATCCCGGCCCGCCCCTGCAGATTTCCTCCGACGCGGCGGCCGCGCTCGGCATGATGGCGGGCGCGCCCGCACCGATCAGCGTGACGGCGCTCCGGCGGGAAGAGGTTCCGGTCGCAGGCCCCGATGCCACCGCCCCGATCGTCGATGCCAACGAAGGCGTGACCACCCCGGCGCTGGCGGCGCCCGCTGCCGCCACGACGGCCCCGACACCGGCGGCGGGCGCGACCGCCCCCGCCCCTGCCATCCCGCGCGCGCCGCAGGCGGCCGCCACGGCGAAGCCACCCGCCGCCGCTCCCGCCGCGACCACCAACCCCGCCGCCGCCGCCCCTGCCGCCACGACGGGCGGCCAGCGCATCCAGATCGGCATCTTCTCGGTCGAGGCGAATGCCAAGCGCGCCGCCGACACGCTGACGAAGGCGGGCATTTCCGCCAGCGTCCGGCAGGAATCGGCACAGGGCAAGACCTACTGGAGCGTGACCGCCAGCGGATCGGGCGGGGCGGCGCTTCTCGACAAGGTGAAGGGGCTGGGCTTCAGGGACGCCTATTTCCTGCGCGGCTGATGCGATAAGGCGGGTCCAGGCGGATTCGACGAAAGGACAGACGATGATGTGGCAGCCCTTCCTCGCCCTTCTGGCCGCAGCCGCGCTCGGGCTGCCTGCCCATGCCTTCGAGACGCGGGCCACGGCGGCCTGGGTCTATGACATGTCCACCCATACGGTGCTTCTGGACAAGAATGCCGATCAGGCCCTGCCGCCTGCGTCGATGTCCAAGCTGATGACGCTGAACATGCTGTTCGAGGCGATCCGCGACGGGCGCGTGACGATGGAGACGACCTTCTCCGTCTCGACCCGCGCGCGCGAGATGGGCGGATCGACCATGTTCCTGAACGAACAGGACCGCCCCACGGTGGCCGACCTGATCCGCGGGATCATCATCAATTCCGGCAACGATGCCTGCGTCGTGGTGGCCGAAGGGCTGGCCGGAACCGAGGAGAAGTTCGCCGAGGAGATGACGAAGCGCGCCCATGACCTCGGCATGAAGAGCTCCGTCTTCAAGAATTCCTCGGGCTGGCCCGAAGCGGGGCATGTGCAGTCGATGCGCGATCTGGGCATCCTCGCCCGCCGTTTGATCGAGGAATTCCCCGAACACTACCCGATCTTTGCCGAGACAGAGTTCAACTACCTCGACCGTGCGCCGGCCAATGCCTCCAACCGCAACCCGCTCCTGCGGATCGCCGCCGCCGACTGGAAGGCCGATGGCCTGAAGACGGGCCATACGCAAGAGGCGGGCTACGGCCTTGTGGGTTCCGCGGTGATGGGCGAGCGGCGGGTGATCTTCGTCATCACCGGCCTGCCCGACGACAAGGCCCGCGCCGAGGAATCCGAGGCGATCGTGAACTGGGCCTTCCGCCAGTTCAGCCAGAAGACGCTGGCCACCGCCGGCACCCGCATCGCCGAGGCCGAGGTCTTTCTGGGCGAAGCCGACAGCGTCGGTCTGGTTCCGGCCGAGGATGTGCGCCTGCTTGTCCCGGCCCGCGTGCAGGACGGCGTGAAGGCCGAGGTGATCTATACCGGCCCGCTGACCGCCCCCGTCGCCAAGGGCACGCAGGTCGCGGAACTGATCGTGCAGGTGCCCGACCTGCCCGATGCCCGCATCCCGCTGGTGGCCGAGGCGGACGTGCCGCGCGGCGGCTTCGGCAAGCGGCTGATGACGGCGGCGGAACGGCTCTGGTCCAGCTATGTCGGCCCCGCCACGGGCTTGACGCCCGGCTCGTGACGATGGCTTCGGGCGTGTTCCTGTCCTTCGAAGGGATCGACGGATCGGGAAAATCCACGCAGGCGCGCCGTCTGGCCGAAGCGCTGCGGGCGCGGAGCCGTGCCGTGACGCTGACGCGCGAACCGGGCGGCAGCGCGGGGGCCGAGGAAATCCGCAGGCTTGTCCTGACCGGCGATCCCGACCGCTGGTCGCCCGAGACGGAAATCCTGCTCTTCACCGCCGCCCGCCGCGACCATCTGGAAAAGACCATCCTGCCCGCGCTGGCACGGGGCGAGGTCGTGGTGACCGACCGTTTCGCCGATTCCACCCGCATGTATCAGGGCCTGCGCGGCGCGGGGCTGGGGGCCACGGTGGACCGCCTGCATGACCTGATGATCGGGCGCGAACCCGACCTGACCTTCCTGATCGACATCGATCCTGCCACGGGCCTTGCGCGCGCGCAGGCGCGGGCGGGCGACGAGATGCGGTTCGAGGAGATGGGGCTCGACACCCAGACCCGGATGCGCGACGGCTTCCTTGCGCTGGCCGCCGCCCATCCCCGTTTCCGCGTGATCGACGGCGCGCGCGATCCCGATGCCGTGGCCGCCGATGTGCTGGCCGTGGCGCTGGGCCATCTGGGATAGCGCATGGCCGACGCCGCAGATATCCCCGAACCCGACCGCATCGACGGCGCGCCCCATCCGCGCCACACGTCCCGCGTTCTGGGCCATGACGCGGCCGAGGCCGAATTCCTGCGCGCCTTCACCTCGGGCCGGTTGCATCACGGCTGGCTGGTCACCGGCCCGCGCGGCGTGGGCAAGGCCACGCTTGCGTGGAAGATCGCGCGTTTCCTGCTGGCCGCACCACCCGCCGACGGGGGCCTTTTCGGCGCGCCGCCGCCGCCCGACACGCTGGACATTCCCGAAGACGACCCCGTTGCCCGCCGCATCCGCGCACTGGCGGAACCGCGCCTCTTTCTCTTGCGCCGCGGCTGGGATGACGAGAAGAAGCGCCTCAAGACCGTGATCACGGTGGACGAGGTGCGAAAGATGAAGTCCTTCTTCGCCCTCTCCGCCGCCGACGGGGGCCGCCGCGTCTGCATCATCGACGACGCGGACGAGATGAACCCCAACGCCGCCAACGCGCTGCTCAAAGTGCTCGAGGAACCGCCCCCCGCCGTCACCTTCCTGATCGTGTCGCACCAGCCCTTCCGGCTTTTGCCCACGATCCGGTCGCGCACGCGGGAATTGCGGCTGTCCCCCCTGCCCCCCGCGCCCCTTGCCGATGCCCTGACGCAGGCGGGCGGCGAGGCATCGCCGGACGAGGCCGCGGCGCTGGCCGAACTCGCCGGCGGGTCGGTGGGCGAGGCGTTCCGCATGACGAACCTCGATGGCCTGCGGCTTTACGCGGCGCTGGTGGCGCTATTGTCCGGCCTGCCCCGCCTTGACCGCCCCCGCCTGATCGCTCTGGCCGAAACCGGCGCGGGCAAGGGGGCTGCCGAACGCTTCGACCTGATCCTGACGCTGCTCGACCTGTTCCTTGCGCGGCTGGCGCGGGCGGGCGTCCTGCGCCAGCTGCCGCCAGAAGCCGCCGAGGGCGAGGCGCGGCTGATCGAACGGCTCGCCCCGCATCAGGGCGCGGCGCAGGTCTGGGCGGAACTGGCGCAGACGCTGTCCTTGCGCGCGCGGCGCGGCAAGGCGGTCAACCTTGACCCTGCCGCCCTTCTCATGGATATGGTCCTGAAGCTGGAAGAGACGGCGGGCACGCTCGCCCAAAGGTGAGCAGAATGACCCCCCGACCGCCCGAAATCGTGGACAGCCACTGCCACCTCGATTTCCCCGATTTCAACGGCGAACTGGACGCCATCCTTGCCCGCGCCCGTGCGGCGGGGGTCGCGCGGATGGTCACGATCTGCACGCGGCTGCGGAACGAACCCGCCGTCCGCGCCATCGCCGAGGCGCATGAGGGCGTGTTCTACGCCGCAGGCACCCACCCGATGAGCGCCGCCGAGGAGCCGATGGCCACGGTGGAGCAACTGGTGGCCCTTGCGCGGCATCCGAAATTCGTGGGCATCGGCGAGTCGGGGCTGGACTACCACTACACCGCCGACTCGGCCCCTGTGCAGCAGACCTCGCTCCGCATCCATATCGAGGCCGCGCAGGAAACCGGCCTGCCCCTGATCATCCATGCCCGTGCGGCCGATGACGACATGGCGCGCATCCTGACCGAAGGCTTCAAGGCCCGCCCCTATTCTTGCGTGATGCACTGCTTCTCCTCCGGCGCGGGGCTGGCGCGCGCGGCGCTGGATCTGGGCTTCTACCTGTCCATGTCCGGCATCGCGACCTTCCCCAAGTCGCAGGAGCTGCGCGACATCTTCGCCGCCGCCCCCGTGGACCGGATCCTGCTGGAAACCGACAGCCCCTACCTCGCCCCCGTCCCCCATCGGGGCAAGCGCAACGAACCGGCCTATACAGCCTTTACGGCAAGGACGGGGGCCGCGATCTACGGCATGACGGAAGCCGACTTCGCCCGCCAGACCACGGCGAATTTCGACCGCCTCTTCACCCGCGCGGCGCGCGGGGCAAAGGCGGCATAAGACATGGCAACCCTGCGCTTCACCATCCTCGGCTGCGGGTCATCGGGCGGCGTGCCGCGTCTGGGGGGCGAATGGGGCGATTGCGACCCCGCCAACCCCAGGAACCGCCGCCGCCGCTGTTCGATGCTGGTGGAACGCGAAGGCGCGTCGGGCGTGACGCGCGTGCTGATCGACACCTCGCCCGACATGCGCGACCAGCTGCTGGAGGCGGGCGTGGGCGTGCTCGATGCCGTCGTCTACACCCATTCCCATGCCGACCATGTGCACGGCATCGACGACCTGCGCCAGATCGTCTTCAACCTGAACCGCCGCCTGCCCGTCTGGGCCGACGGGCCCACGCAAGAGGCGCTGATGTCGCGCTTCGGCTATGCCTTCGTGCAGCCCGAAGGCAGCCCCTATCCGCCGATCCTGTCGATGCACACGATCGACGGGCCGGTGACGGTGGAGGGCGCGGGCGGCCCCGTGACGCTCGTCCCGTTCGAGGCCGACCACGGCAGCATGGACACGCTCGGGTTCCGCATCGGCCCGCTGGCCTACCTGCCCGATGCCGTGGCGATCCCCGAGGCAAGCTGGCCCGTCCTCGACAACCTCGACTGCTGGGTGGTCGATGCCCTGCGCCGCCGCCCCCACCCGACGCACGCGCATCTAGAGATGACGCTGGGCTGGATCGCGCGCGCCCGTCCCGCGCGGGCGGTCATCACCAACATGCATATCGACCTCGACCACGCGACGCTCGAGGCCGAACTGCCCCCCCATATCCGCCCCGCCCATGACGGCATGGTGATCAGCTACGACCTCGCGGACTGACGGGGATGGAGGCGCTTCTCGACGTCATCCTGCCCGTCTTCCTCGTCATCGGATTCGGCTACGCCGCCGCACGGGCGGGCATCTTCGATACGGGCGCGGTCGATGGCGTCATGCGCTTCGCCCAGAACTTCGCCGTGCCGGTGCTTCTGTTCCGCTCCATCGCGGGACTCGACATCGCCGCCGCCTTCGACCTGTCGCTGTTCGGCTCCTTCTACATCGCGGGCTTTTCCAGCTTCTTCATCGCCTTCTTCGCGGCCATATACCTGTTCGGCAGGCCCCTGACCGATGCGGTGGCGATCGGCTTCGTCGCGCTCTTCTCGAACTCGCTGCTCCTCGGCCTTGCCATCACCGAACGCGCCTACGGCGCGGCGGCGCTGACGGGGAACTTCACCATCATCGCGATCCATTCGCCGCTCTTCTACGGCTTCGGCATCGCGCTGATGGAATGGGCGCGCACGCGCGGGCATGGCCTGCATCCGGCGCGGCTGGCGGCGCAGATCGGGCGGGCGATCTTCTCGCAGCCCTTGGTGATCGGGATCACGGTGGGCTTCGCCGTCAACCTGACCGGCCTGCCCCTGCCCCGCGTCTTCTGGTCCGGCGTCGACATGATCGCCACCGCCGCCATCCCCGCGGCGCTGTTCGGGCTGGGGGGCGTCCTGCTGCGCTACCGCCCCGATGGGGATTTCCGCATCATCGCCATGCTCTGCACCTGTTCTCTGGTGGTCCATCCGGGCCTTGCCTGGCTGCTGGGCCGCTTCGCCTTCGGCCTCGACACCGACGGGCTGCGCTCGGCGGTGGTGACGGCCAGCATGGCGCCGGGGGTCAATGCCTTCCTCTTCGCCAACATGTACGGCGTGGCGAAACGGGTCGCGGCATCGACCGTGCTGATCGGCACGGCCCTGTCCATCGGGACGATCTGGGTCTGGCTGCAGATCCTGCCCTGATCCCTTCCCCTTCGCCAAATATCCTCAGGGGGTGAATGG